>SKVR01000195.1 GCA_007129355.1 Bacteroidales bacterium
ATGTTTATGCCGGAGAAGATGTTATGGTTGAAAAACTGCAAGTCAACAGATAAAAAATATTTTACAGTAATACATTAAAAAACCCGGAAAATTAATGCTTCCGGGTTTTTTTCTCTGAAACTGTTCCATTGGATAGTTTATGTCTTTGGGGTATCAAAATTTATAGCATTCTGCATTTCTTCCATTAATTCAGAGAAGATTTCTTTTACAGAGCTGATTTTTGTAGCCAGGTAAGCATTGCTGCCTGCAAATGCATATCCGCTTTTCATATTTCCTTTGTAGGCATTAAAAAGGGCTGTGACTATGCAGTAGGGGCTACTGGAGACATCGCAGGTTTTAATGCAGTGGAAGGGGCATTTGATGGGAGTTTTTAGTCCAAGTTTTACTTTATCAAGAAAAGAATTGTTGATAGCTCTTCCGGGCATACCAACAGGACTTTGTATGATCTCCATATCTTTTTCACTGGCGTTGATATATGACATTTTAAAAGCCATGGAAGCATCGCATTCTTCTGAGGTTACAAACCGGGTACCTAATTGCACTGCTTTGGCACCTTTTTGCATAATTTGATAAATATCGCTGCCGTTGTATATTCCTCCAGCTGCAATTACCGGAATCTCCTGCCCATATTTATCTTCAAAATATTTTACTGTATCAACCACTTGGGGGACAAGCTCTTCCAAACTGTAATGAGTATCAGTGATCTGATCTTTTTTAAAGCCCAGATGGCCACCTGCTTTAGGGCCCTCAACCACAATCGCATCGGGAAGGTAATCAAACAGTGTTTTCCATTTATCGCAAATAATTTTTGCTGCCCGTCCTGATGAAACAATAGGTACAAGTTTAGTAGTGCTGTCTGGAGTGAGAAATTTGGGCAGATCAAGCGGCAATCCTGCACCTGAAAAGATTACGTCAACCTTTTCAGATATGGAAGTACGCACCAGATCAGCAAAATTTGTCATGGCCATCATGATGTTTACTCCAATGATGCCCTCTGTTCTTTCCTTAGCTTTTTGTATTTCTATTTTTAAGCCTTCAATATTGGCTTGCAGGTAGTCAAGGGTTGAATTACGGTGCACAAGGCCTAATCCAGCTGCTGAAATTACACCCACACCGCCCTGATTGGCTACAGCTGCGGCCAATCCTGACATAGAGATTCCTACTCCCATCCCGCCCTGGACGATGGGTACCGGAATAAGTAAACCTCCTATACTAAATTCTTTTATCACAATCGTGCTCTTTTAAATTGGTGTTTTAAATAACTGTAAAGGTAGTTAAACTATCAGGGCACCCGACTTATGGCATACTTTTTTTTGTTAATTAACGTGAATCCTCATGTCATTATAAAATTGTTGTAGTTTGGAATGACTGATAACAGGCCGGTTTATATGAAAATTGAATAAATAGTTTTAAAAATGACCTTAAAATCATAAAATTTATAATTTTGATTCAACGTAAGATTAGCAAATCTCAAATTCCTGATTTATGACTCATAACATTGTATTCGGAACCCTTATTATTACGTTGGGTTTGTTTGCCTGGGGACGTATCCGACATGATTTTGTGGCACTGATAACACTCTTTATTCTTATTGTAGCAGGTATAATTGATCCGGCACAGGCTTTTAAGGGTTTTGGGCACCCTGCTGTAATAACAGTGGCAGCAGTATTGATAATCGGGAAGGGGCTAGAGTTTTCGGGGTTGATTGATCTTTTGGGTAAATGGGTTATGAAAATTGGAGACAATCTGCTTTTGCAAATTACCGTTCTTTCGGTTCTTGTAGCTGTTTCATCTGCCTTTATGAACAATGTGGGGGCTTTGGCGATAATGATGCCCATTGCCATACATATGGCACGAAAAAGCGGAAACCCACCCTCTTACATATTAATGCCTATTGCTTTTGCGTCATTACTGGGTGGTATGACAACATTGATAGGAACTCCTCCCAATATTATTATTGCCACATTTCGTGCTGATGAAATGGGTGAACCTTTCAGTATGTTTGATTTCTCACCGGTCGGTTTGGCAATTATGCTTTCAGGACTTGTTTTTATAATTGTCATTGGATGGCGGCTTTTACCCAAAAGAGCAGTAAAAAAGTCCGATGAAGATATGTTTGATATTGATGATTATATTACGGAAGTCGAAGTTGTAAAAGATTCTAAGATCATTGGAAAAACCATTGCTGAGATTGCAGAAATTTCTGATGCAGAGGTTCAGATATTGGGACTTGTACGCAATAAAAAACGGATACATGCTCCGGATTCGCATGACCTGGTAATGGACAAAGATATTATCATTCTTGAAACCGATGCAGATGAGCTGAACACATTCATAGATGACACCAAAGTAAAACTGGTTGGTGATAAAAAATTCCGAAAAGATGCTGAGGGTTCTGACAAGATCGCTGTTACTGAGGCCATTGTTATGGCAGACTCATCTTTAATAGGGAGAACTGCAGCCGATATTCGCATGCGAAGCCGATATAGTATTAATCTGCTGGCAGTGGCTCGTCGCGAAAAGCGTATTCACCGTCGGATTGATCATGTGATCTTTCAAACCGGTGATGTATTATTGCTCCAGGGTCGTGAGCATTTGCTTAACGATACCATCACTTCTATCGGTTGTTTGCCTTTGGCTCAGCGTAGTTTACGTATTGGTTATCAGACTAAGATACCCCTTGCATTAGGGATATTTATTACTTCAATCATTCTGGTTGTTGCGGGCGTGCTTCCTGTGCAGGTGGCATTTTCAATGGCAGCAGTAGGTATGGTATTAAGTGGAGTTCTTCCCATAAAAAATGTGTATACCAGTGTTGACTGGCCGGTGATTGTATTACTGGGAGCCATGATACCCGTTGGTGTGGCGCTGGAAACCAGTGGTGGAGCAAGTCTCATTGCTTCCAGGGTTCTTGAATTAGGTGAAATGATGCCGGCCTGGGCCATGCTTACCATAATCCTGGTGGTGACCATGTTTTTGTCTGACATTATTAATAATGCAGCAACAGTTGTGCTTATGGCGCCTATTGCAATTAGTGTTGCCAATGGTTTAGGTTATTCATCAGATCCGTTTCTTATGGCAGTGGCTGTTGGCGGATCCTGTGCATTTTTAACCCCCATTGGTCACCAGTCAAATACTCTGGTTATGGGGCCCGGGGGTTACAAATTTACCGATTACTGGCGCATGGGACTTCCCCTGGAAGTGATCATTGTGCTGGTAGGTATTCCAATGATCATGTGGGCGTGGCCATTATAAAAGTTTTCTTTTCCATAGTTACATGGTTTTTTGTATTTTGCCGCCAAAACAAGTAAACCCAAATAAAGAATGAAGTCACGTCGCGATTTTATCAAAACCACTGGCATAGCAACGCTTGGTGTACTGGCCGGACAAGCTTGCACCACTAATACATCAACCAACGGTAATGTTTTGGGAAAAGTATCAGGCCCACTTGTCATTTCTACCTGGCGAAATCTGAAAGCCAATGAAGCAGCCTGGGAAGTTATCAGTCGCGGAGGTCGTGCACTGGATGCCGTTGAGAATGGAGTTATGGTTGCCGAAAACGACCCTGACGACATGAGTGTGGGTTAAGGCGGACGGCCCGAAATCACGATACCATAGGCATGCTGGCCATTGATTCCAATGGAGATATTTCCGGTGCATGCACTACCAGTGGAATGGCTTATAAACTCTACGGAAGGGTAGGAGACTCACCCATTATTGGTGCCGGCATGTATTGCGACAACGAAGTTGGCGGCGCTGTAGCAACAGGCACCGGTGAGCTGGTGATGAAAACACTGGGAACTTTTCTCATAGTTGAACTCATGCGCAACGTTGCCAATCCTCAGGAAGCTGTTACCGAAGCAGTACATCGCATCATCAAAAAAACTCCTGATTACAAAGACCACCAGGTGGGCTTTCTGGCAGCTGATAAAGCCGGGAATTATGGTGCTTACAGTGTGCAGCCGGGGTTTAATTTTGCACTGCATGACAAGCAAGAGAGCAGGGTTATCGATGCTCTGTCATATATTCAGGAAGGTTGATTTAATATTTCATTAAGGAAACGTAGTAGTTTATTCTTCATTTTTGTGCTTCATAATCCAGTATAAACCTTTCAGGCCCGGTTTGATGTCATCTGTAACAAGAAGAACAAATATTTTCTCAATATATGCCAGTATACCCCAGCCTATTGCAATGTAATAGAACCACAGGTTAAAACCCCATACAAACAGGACAAAAAAGAATGCCCCCTGAATATAACCTGCTGCAACTGCGCTGTAAAGGTGTAAACCAGGAATTTTTCCGAAACGGATAAACGCAACAAGGTAACTCAATTCAAAAATGGCAAGGAAGATATAGAGAAACCAGGCGTGGGGCTGAACATCATTCCATCTGAAAATGAATAAGCCTGTGATTGCCAAAATATAAGTGCCCACGTCGGCAAGATTATCAAGTGCGGCTCCAAAACGTGTTGTTAATTTGAAAGTCCTTGCAATAAAACCGTCAAGGCTATCACTTACCAGGTTGATGCATATCAAAATTACAAACCTAAAACCCCTTAATATGAAACGCAGTTTAAAAGAATTTAAAGGCTTTTCCATTGAAACATCTGATGGAACGAAAGGAAAAATTAAGGATTTTATCTTTGATGAGGATAACTGGAAAGTAAGATATCTGGATGCAGATTTCGGAAGCTTTTAATAATCCCCACTTATGCTTACCATCGCTGGATGTGATCAAGAATGTTACTCCAACGTTCAAGCGAAGATTTTCTATTATCTGTCCAATCAAAAATTAAGATAAGTACCCGCCAAAGCCTTACTTAACTGAACTGCTTAACAAATCAAATGATTTTTTATGATCTGTTAAGATTATAAATGCTCAACTTTGTACCCAAAATATTTTTTCCTGAAAACATTCTTTATTCCTGGCAGTTGAATTAGTTTAGTGCAATAAAGCACAAGTTGTTTTTTAAGTTAATAGTCTAAAAAAATCAATCAGAATCTACAGAGTTAATGAAAATAAAAAAATCAAATATTCTTATCACCCTGCTCGCTATCTTCACTTTTTCTATCAATACGGCAACACTTGCCCAGGATACGATTTTACCGGCAAACACTTCCACCAATGGTTTAATAGATGTATTTCTCGACTTTAATTTTCAAGATCAATATATCAGAGAAAAGATAAATTTTGTGAATTATGTGCGTGACAGACAATTGGCAGATGTTCATATTATGCTGAACCGTCATAGCAGTGGAACTGCCGGGCAAAATTATGTTTTCACCTTTATTGGCAGAGAAAAGTTTAGAGGAATGAATAACGAAATAACTTTTTGGGCACACTCAACTAATACCGATAACGAAACCCGCAAAGGGATGGTTGATGCATTAAAACTCGGCCTGATGCCATATGTGGCCAACACCTTTCTTGTCAGCAAAATAAACATAAACATCAGCGACATAGATATAGAAGAAAGAGAAGAAGTAGCAGACCCATGGAATAACTGGACTTTCAGGGTTTATGGCGGGTTAAATCTGCGCCAGGAAAGAAGAGAGAGCAGATTAAATTCACGCTGGGGGTTTTCGGCAGATAAACTTTCAGAGGATTGGAAAATAAGGGCAAGGCCTTTCTTTAATAATAATCGTCAATCATTTGTTGCCAACGATATTGAGATAAGAAGAAATCAGTTCAGGCATGGTTTCGATGGGTATTTGATCCGAAGCATAAACCAACACTGGTCAGTGGGTTTCTTTTTAGATATGCTTTCCAGCACTTTTCACAATATAATTTTTAATATTGAAGCCCAACCTGGTATCGAATACAGTTTTCTCCCCTATACGGAAGCCAACTACAGGGCAATAACCCTGGACTATCGTATAGGTGCAGGACATCACAGGTATATTGAAGAAACCATTTTTTATAAAATGCAGGAAAACCTGTATCATCATTCTCTAAACTTTACCGCCAGACTGCGGCAACCATGGGGGTCGTTTGAGACAAGCATTTCGGGGTCTCATTATTTTCACAATTATACTGCCAACCGCATTTCCTTAGAGTCGAATCTCCAATTGAGGATCTTCAAAGGGCTATCACTTAACCTGTGGGGTGGTTTTGAGTTTATTAACGACCTGGTGGCATTGCCCGCCGGAGACCTGCCGATAGAGGATATTTTACTACGGCAAAGACGGCAGGCAACAGATTACCAAATCTCTACACATATAGGCCTTACATATACTTTTGGTTCCGAATTTGTAAATGTGATCAATACCAGGTTTTGATTGTATGGACTTGCCAGAAAGGGGAATCATCAAAGTAAATGCAGTTCGATAAACAGACTGGTTATACAATTAGATGTACAGCAATTCAAAAGACTATTGAGCTGCTGAAAAATATGAGAATTGCTTCAATTTTAAGGGTTACTGAATTTAGGAAAAAAACATCCCCGGTTTTGAATATTAACAGGGGATGGTTTTATTTGATAGTAAGAGACCAAACTTATAGGTTTTCTTCAATAAACTGATTTAGTTCATCTTTGAGTTCCTTCAGATTGGTTATGACTTCTTCCAGAACTTCCTCTCCATACTGCACCCTTTCGCTGCATATCCTATCATCTATGTTAAGAATGTGAGGGAATCGATATCCTACAGGACGGGTTCTTCTTATTTCCGATATTTCATCAGATTCTTCCGTTTGCTCACTCATTCTAAGGTGCTGGTTACTTTCCAGAAGAGCCAGTCTAAAATCAATTTCAGCAGTTTTTTGTTTAATATCAATAATGCTGGTACGTGCATCCTTATAGATTCTGCGAACAGCTTCATCCATTTCATCCATGTAAACATCTAACTGTTCTTCAATTTTGTTAAGTGCATCATCACTTTTTCCTATAAGTACAATTGAGTTTTCGACATTCATAGCCTCTTCAAGCAATTCTGATGCATTCTCCATTTCTTGCTTTACTTCAGGAAGAGTCTCACGAAATTCTTCATCTGAAAGCTGCAGGGGTTGCTCACACGAAGTAAGAATAAACAATACGGAAAAAAACGAAAACCACACAGGATTGAATAACTTTTTCATAATCCTTTCCTTTTTTAATTCCACATAAAGTTATTTGGTCTGAGATAAAAATTCTCTCTTCAGATTCCGGAAACAAGCGGGTTATAATGGTTTTACCTCTTTAATAAGTTCATCCCGGGATTTACCGGTTTTTTTCTGGAGCTTACCTAATAGCTCATCCGTTTGACCTTCCGCAAATGTAAGGTCATCGTCTGCAAGATCGGCATTTTTCTGTTTTAATTTGCCTTTAACTTCATTCCAGTTTCCTTTGATTTCTGACTGTCCTTCAGGTCCTTTTCTTCCTCCCTGATCCTTTCAGTTACTTCCAACCCATTATAATCAGGCATATTGATATCAAGAAAAATCATATCATACCGGCCTTTCTTAAACTTATCCAGAGCATCAGAACCAGAGTTTGCAAAATCCGCTTTTATTCCAAATTTATTAAGTAGAATTTTGCCCAGCAAAAGATTTACAGGGTCATCATCAACAAAGAGTATTTGCAACTGGTTAAGAGGTAAATGTTTTGCGTGTTTTTCCTTTTCATGTAGTTTTCTGTCTGATCCCCTGACTTTTTTGAAACTAAGTGTGAATTTAAAAGTTGACCCTATGCCAGGGGTGCTCTCTACACTGATGTTACCGCCCATCGATTCAACAAGATTCTTGCTGATGGTAAGACCCAAACAGCAACCTTCATATTTTCTTCCCAGGGAAATATCGACCTGATGAAATGGTTTGAAAATATTTTTCAGTTCATCAGCACCGATGCCAACACCTGTGTCTGATACTTCAAAATTGATGGTTTGTTGATGCTGAGTGTTTTTTATTAAATGGCAACTTACTGAAACACTTCCTTTTCTTGTAAATTTTATTGCATTATTGACAATGTTTATGTAGTCTGATTGTTTTTTTGTTAAGCGGGTATTTTCCAGTTGTTCTGTAAAGCCTGCAATTGCAGTGAGGGGCGTACGTATTTCATGCGATATTTTGGCCACAAAGTTGTCTTTGGCCCTGTTGGCTTCGTTTGCCTCGTTCATTGAGTTATGTGATTTTTTTTCTATGAGTTTGGGCTCAGTTATATTTTGTATGATTAGAATACAAAGAAGCTGGTTTTCAGTTTTAGTAAGTGGTATTATTCTTACAGAAAAATGATTTTTATTTGTTCTGAATTCCAGGCTTATGGGTGTGGATTCAAAACCAATTTTAAGCAGGGGAGTTAAAATGTCTTCGATTTCTTTCGGAAAAATTGTTGAAATACTTTTATTGACTTCGTTAGGTTCTCCCCAGCCTTGTTTTTGTGCTTCAGTACCCAATTTGCAAAGTACTTCATAAGAATTGTCTATCAGCAACACTTCAAGTCCCGGTATGTTCTTTGCAAGAATACTATAGTAATCAAAGCTTGTCATAAATGTCCGTTTATCTGGATTAAAGAATTGTTCAGGTAATTAATTTACCCTCTAAAATGCAACTGTTGCGTATGTTCCACAACATTTGGAGTTGAAGTTTTTTAGACGATATTTTAATTGTCAGTAAATCAGCTATTTAATTGATATGTTTTTCTGCATTTTCCGAATGCTTACATTTTAAAAACGCTGATGCGGAAGTCATCTCTCAAACTTTTTCTAAATTTGCCCCTTTAAAAGGAAAATTGTTATGAAAAAAAATGGAGATACCAAACTATACGCGCTACTGGAAGAGCTGAATATTTCTTACGAATACTATGCACATCCTCCGGCGCCCACCATTGAAGAGGCCATAAAATACTGGAAAGATCTTGATGCCACCCATTGTAAAAACCTGTTTTTCCGCAATCACAAGGGAAACCGCCATTACCTGGTTATCCTCGACCATAAGCAAGACCTGAATATTCGCGATCTGGAACAAAGACTGAAACAGGGAAAACTCACTTTTGCTTCCCCCAAACGAATGATGAAATATCTGGGTATTGAACCCGGATCGGTTAGTCCGCTTGGATTGATTCATGATAAAGAAAAGCATGTGCATGTTTTCCTGGATGAAAACCTGAAAAAAAGTGATACCATCAGCTTTCACCCTTGTATCAATACTGCTTCACTGGTAATAAAATATGATGATTTTATGAAGTTTATGGAACACCTGGGCAATAACTGGGAGTATGTGGAGATGTATGATTTTTGATTTATTAATGCCTGAATAGCGTTGACCGTTTTTTATTCAGGTTTGATATTTTTGTTTTTCATATTCTAATGCGAATTTTCAAGGTTATTATGCCAAACTTTGGTGAACTTTTGGCACTGTTTCCCATAAGAAAATACATTCAGTAAAACTGAATAAACAAATTAATTATGTAACTTAGCCTGTTGATAGAGGAACTTAATTTCAGTAAATTTAAGGATTTTCAGCTCTAATATATTCCGGAAAATGGAATTTGATAGGGATTCAGTTTATTGTTAAACTTCCAACATCTTTTAAAGGGAATAGAAATATAAAGAAAAACTGGTATCCTGAATCAATAACCCATTTCATAACAGCAAATAAAATCGCCCTTACTTAATGAACATTTTTATTAAACATATGGTAAGCCAGCGATGCAAATTGAAGGTCAAAGAAGAGTTAAACAATCTGGGTATAGATTATATATCCATTGACCTGGGCACAGTGGAGCTAACAAACCGTCTTACTCCTGAGCAACTTGACCGGTTGAAGGACAATTTGCTTAATTCGGGGCTGGAGCTAATGGGCGATCAGAAATCGATTCTGGTTGAAAGAATAAAAAATATCATTATCAAAATGATACACGAATCAGAAAAATTACCCAGGGTAAATTATTCTGACTACATAAGTGAACAACTTGATTATGACTATACCTATCTTTCCAATATTTTTACCGAAGTAAAAGGCATTACCATACAGCAGTACATCATCAATAACAAAATTGAAAGAGTAAAAGAACTATTGTTGTATGATGAACTAAACCTTACTGAAATTTCCTACAGACTTCATTATAGCAGTGTAGCCCATCTCTCCAATCAATTCAGAAAAATTACAGGTATCTCTCCTTCTTACTTCAAAAAATTGAAGCTCAAACGCAAGGGAAATCTGGAAAATCTGTGATATATGTAAGACTTTGCATTCAGGGTGTAACACAATTGCTTCAGGTGAGCATTAATTTTACTTTGTAAAAAAAATTTACACCTGATCCCGCCAGTTGCGGGAGTCCAAAAATATTTATCACCATGAAAAAACTTACAACCTGGTTTGCCATGGCAACCCTTCTGTTTGCTTTTAATTCAACCTTTCTGACAGCAGAAAATACTATTGATCCTGCTTCAATGGATCTGGCAAAAACTGAACTTACAATGAAAACTTCAGCTGAAACCAGTCAGGCAATCCTTTCCGTACCGGAAGCTGAAATGGCTATGGTAAATTCTGTTGAAGCAGTTGAAACCGCTTATGCTAATGCGCTGCTCGACAGACTAAACGAAATAAAGGAAATGGATATGTCTTCAATGAGTTCATCTGAAAAGAATGAATTACGAAAAGAAGTCCGTGCTATAGAGAAAGAACAAAGACCTTCAGGCGGAGTGTATATTTCTATTGGAGGTGCCATCCTTATAATATTGCTTCTTATCCTATTACTATAGTTTTTAAAGACATGGCGTTCATCTGTTTATTATTTTATTAATTCGGTCAGATGCCTGCCTGCCGGTTTACCCGCCTGTGGCGGGCAGGCAGGGAGCTCGCCAGATACAGTTAACACAACTATTTCAGCTCGGAGCAAATTATAATCATCCGCGTGTGTGCCGATGGTATTGTCATGGCTCGGTTCATCTGTAAGTTAAAATAATTACTCTAACATTTTATTATTAACAATTTAAAAATCAATATCATGGGAAACTTACTTTACATTGTAGCAGTCATATTAATTATTGCATGGGCAATCGGATTTGTCGGGTATAGTGCCGGTGGGATTATACATATCCTGCTAGTTATTGCTGTAATTGCTGTAATAGTTAAACTTGTATCGGGAAATAGAAGAGTTTGACAAAATCCTAACTAGAATATTTTAGAAACGAGCATGATTCGTTAAACCCAATTACGGATGAATTTCTATCATGCGGGATCCATCTTTTATAGTTAAAATTTACATACAAATGAAATCAGGAAAAGTATTTTTAGGCATACTGGCAGGAGTCAGTGCGGGCGCTTTGTTAGGAACTCTGTTTGCTCCCCGAAAAGGGAAGGATACATGGAAAAAGATAGCAAATACGAGTAAGGAATATGCAGACACCCTTTCGAAAAAACTCGATGAAACCCTCGACAAATTTACAGGAAAATTCAAAAAAGCAAAGGAAGAAGCATCTGAAGTTGCTCGTCAGGCCAAGGTTAAAGAAGAAAAACTGAAAAAAGAAAACGGAGTTGAAATCAGTTAAGTTATGGGAGGCAATGTGAATGCAGGGATGCATTGAGAGGGTTGGCAACACATAGCCAATATTGATCGGTTAGCCGGGATGTACAACTTAAGAATAGGCTGACATTCCGGTTTTTTTTAATAATAAAAACAATTTTTAAGGTGAATCTCTCTTTTCAAAAAATGTTTTTCGCTATTGCAACCACATTTGCCTTTTTTGCAATTTTTGTTGTGGCCAGGTCCATTCTTATCCCCATCAGTTTTGCCCTGCTTATCTCATTTATTCTCTTGCCATTTGCCAACAGGTTCGAAAAATGGGGAGTGAGCCGCATGTTTGCCGCCTTATTTGCTATTCTTACAACGGTATTGTTGCTGGGGGGCGGTATCTATCCTATTTCAACCCAGATTGTTTCTATCGCAGGTGAATTTTCGAACTTTCAGGAAAAAATAATTAATGTATTTGCAGAAGCAACTACCTGGATAAACAGCAATATGGGTATTGTGCCCGACCTGGAAAAGGACGAACTGATGGGTCAACTGAAGAACTGGATCAGTAGATCATCGGGCTCTCTTGTTCAGCAAACTTTTAGCGATTCAGCCAGCTTTTTGGCCGGGCTGATTGCCACTGTCATATTTACTTTTCTGTTTTTGATTTACCGTGAAGGATTCAAGCAGGCCATTATTTTGTATTTCCCCGAAGAAAAAAGAGAAAAAGCCTTTAAAATGCTTAAATCCATTCAGATGGTGGGGCAAAAGTACCTGGTAGGTGTAATCCTGATTGTTATTATTATTGGTATAATAAACAGTGTTGCCCTGCTGATCATTGGTATAGACTACCCCTTCTTTTTTGGGTTTCTGGCCGCTATTCTGGCCATCATACCTTATGTGGGAACTACACTGGGTTCCACTATAGTGGTTTTGTATGCTTTTATGACGTATGACTCCCTCTGGGTTCCTATTGCGGTGACTATTACCTTTTGGTTAATCCAGGTGGTGGAGAGCAATTTTCTGAGTCCGAAAATTGTGGGTGGAACTTTAAAAGTCAATGCGCTGGCAGCCATCATAAGTATCATTGTTGGCGCATCAATATGGGGTATTGCCGGAATGATTTTGTTTCTGCCTATTACAGCCATGCTGAAAGTAGTTTGCCTGGAATATGAAGAATTGAAACCCATTGCATTGTTTTTGGGTGAGCAAAATATAAAAGACAAAAGAATTGAAGCTAAAACCCTCAGCAAATTAGGAATGAAAATAAAAAACTGGTTTTCAAAAAAGGATATAGCATGAAAAAACAATCCGACCCTCGTTTTTCTGATAAAACCAAGCTCCGTAAAAAGGCTGAAGAGCAGTTGAAAAAAAAGCCCTTCAAAAACCAATCCCTTGCTTCAGAAACTGATATCCTGCAATCAATACATGAATTGCAGGTGCACCAGATAGAGCTGGAGATGCAAAACGAAGAGCTCATGCGGGCAAAGGAGAGTGCAGAGCTTGCAGAAAGAAAATATACAGAATTGTATGAATCGGCGCCATCAGGTTATCTCACCCTTTCTAAAGAGGGAGATATACTGGAGTTGAATAATAGTGCAGCCAGAATGTTAGATAAGGAACGTTCGAAACTTATAAACAACAGATTTGCCCTTTTTATTTCAGAAGAAACAAAAGAGCTTTTTGCTCATTTTTTTGACAGAGTACTTAAAAGCCATAAAAAAGAAAGCTGTGAGGCGGTCCTGAAAACATCAGGCAATAATCCTGTACAAATAAACATTGATGGTATTAACAGCAAGGATAAAGAGTTCTGCCTGCTTACCATGGTAGATATTACCAAAAGTAAAGAAGCCGAAAAATCCATGTTTCAGCTTAAGGTTGCCCACGAAGCCATTGAATTCAAACAGAACTTCCTGGCCAATATCAGCCATGAAATGCGCACTCCACTTACCGGAATCCTGGGAATGATTGATATTTTTGAACAAACCGAATTGACCCAAACCCAACAGGAATATTTCGAAACCTTAAAACACTCTAGTGAGAATCTCAGAGAAATCATCAACCAGGTGCTGGATTATTCTAAAATAGAAGCCGGTAAGGTAAAACTAAAACCGACCCTTTTTTCAATAAAAGGGCTACTCTCAGAAACGAAGAAATTATACAAAGGGAGTGTTAAGCCCGGGATTAATTTCAGTACCAGAACAGATCCTAAAATCCCGGCATCAATTTATGCCGATGAAAATCGCATAAGGCAGGTCATTCACAATCTTGTTTCAAATGCCCTGAAATTTACCAAAAAGGGTTCAGTTGTTCTGAGCAGTCAGCTGTTATCGCCCAAACCGGTTAGTAAGCAGGTAATGATAAAAATTGCGGTTACCGATACCGGAATTGGTATTCCTGTTGGATTGCGGGATAAGCTTTTTGTTCCATTTTCGCAAATTGATGATAAAGACACGCGTAAATACGAGGGTACCGGCTTAGGCTTGTCAATATGCAAAGAGCTTGTAATACTTTTGGGAGGTGAAATAGGAGTTATAAGCGAATACCACAAAGGAAGCACCTTCTGGTTTGTGTTTCCGGCACTGATAAAGAGTGAAACACAGGGAATAACAAAAACCGTGAACCAGCCCGGGAAGTCATCTTTAAATAATAAAAACAATCACAAGCAGCACCTTAATATTCTTTTTGCTGAAGACAAAGATGTAAATCAAAAGGTAATAAGCCTTTTGCTTACATCTATGGGTCACATGGTTACCATTGCCAACAATGGGAAACAAGCGCTAAACATATATAAGCCCGACAAATTTGACCTGATCCTTATGGATATTCAGATGCCTGTAATGGATGGTATTACCGCGACGAAAAAGCTAAAAGAAAAATTCGAACATCTGCCACCCATAGTAGGACTAAGTGCTAATGCATTTGAAGGAGACCGGGAAAAGTACATGATTTTGGGAATGGATGAATACCTTACAAAACCCTTTAACATAGAAGAGTTTATTAAATTAATGACCAAAATCCGGAACTGATAACCATTTGGCGGATTTTCAACCCTTTTGGGCGCAGAGTCAACTGTAAGCTACCTGATGGCACGATTAACAATTGAACAGTATGCCGATTCAGTAAACCTTACATGATGGAAAACCAAAACCCATAATAATCCGTGAATAATGTAACTATTTCTCCGCTATTTGTAACCCTTATGAAGGAAGGGCAAACTAACTTTACAAGGGTAATACCTTTTTCTTCTTTTAAAACTTATAACTATTGAAAAAGATTAGTTCAGTCAGAAGGGTTATACCCAAACTTCCCAATGTTAAGAAACAGGCCATTAGACTTAGCGAGACAACGTTCAGAGAAACAAAAAAGGCAAATGTATTCTTTTCGGGGGTAGGTGATTTTTTCCTGTTTATGTGGCTTACCACACGGGCAGCATTTTCGCGCGAATTTGAGTTTAAAGAGTTTCTTCGCCAGTGTTATCAGATAGGGAACAAAACATTGCCTCTTATTTCGGTAACTGGTCTGGTAATAGGCC
>SKVR01000048.1 GCA_007129355.1 Bacteroidales bacterium
ACAGCTCCGGTACTTTTTCCCATAATAACGTTAATTACATGTTTGGTTTTAAAAATTTCTTTTACTGCCAGTATGGCTTCTAACAATTGGCAAATATATTCTTTTCCTTCAAATTTTTCTCTTGGATTTAAACAATTATCGCATGAGCCACAATTTTCCTCTTCAAATACTTCACCGAAATAACTTAGAAGCAGTTTTCTTCGGCAAATGGAAGACTCAGCATAGGAAACAGTTTCCAACAGAAGCTGCGTTCCGATTTCCTGTTCAGCAACCGGCTTTCCTTTCAGAAATTTCTCCAGTTTCTGAATATCATCGTATGAGTAAAAAGTGATACAGTTTCCTTCGCCATCATCGCGCCCTGCGCGTCCGGTTTCCTGGTAGTAGGATTCAAGACTTTTGGGAATATCATAGTGAATCACAAATCTAACATCGGGCTTATCAATTCCCATCCCGAATGCAATGGTTGCAACAATAACATCAATATCTTCCTTCAGGAATTTATCCTGGGTGGAAACCCTAATCTGCGAATCCAGTCCGGCATGATAGGGTAAAGCATTTATTCCGTTAACCTGCAGGGTTTCGGCCATCTCCTCCACTTTTTTTCTGCTCAGGCAGTAAATGATACCCGATTTACCCTGGTGATTGTTAATATACCTAATGATCTGCTTTTTTACATCTTCCTTTTTAGAACGTATCTCATAGTATAAATTGGGCCTGTTGAATGATGATTTAAAAACCTGGGCATTAAGCATATTAAGGTTTTTCATGATATCATGCTGCACTTTGGGAGTTGCGGTGGCAGTGAGCGCCATAACAGGAATTTTCTTATCAAACGCTTCGATGATGGAGCGCAGACGTCGGTATTCAGGTCTGAAATCATGCCCCCATTCCGAAATACAATGAGCTTCATCAACAGCAACAAACGAAATGTCAATGGTTTTAAGAAATTCAATATTCTCTTCCTTGGTAAGTGATTCAGGGGCTACATATAATAATTTGGTCAGTCCGCTGCTCAGATCACGTTTTACCTGGATAATTTCAGCTTTTGAAAGTGATGAATTCAAAACATGTGCAATACTGTCATACGATGCAAAGTTTCTGATCGCATCAACCTGGTTTTTCATTAAAGCAATTAGCGGGGAGACTATAATAGCAGTACCTCGTCCTATAAGTGCAGGTAATTGGTAGCACATCGACTTGCCACCCCCGGTAGGCATAATAACAAAACTATCTTCTCCCTTTAAGAGATTGTTAATGATAGCTTCCTGATCTCCCTTAAATTTATCAAAGCCAAAAATTTGTTTTAAAAGCGCTTTAAGAGAAACATCACTTTTAGTCTCCATTATAATAATACACAAATTAAATTTTTAAAATAATCCCCCTAAAAAAAAATCGGTAATTTTTCTGAATTTTCCGGTTAAAACTGTTGAATTGTAACAATCTGAAAACTAATTCATCTTATTACAAAACCAACGCAAATTGCGGATTTAAAAAAACCGAAAGAAAAAATTCTGTAGGTTTGCAGAGTAAATTTACTATTAATAAACATCAGCACAAAAATAATTTTTCAATTTAAAGCCCCTTAACATTGAAGGGCTATAAAGATTTAAAAATAATACATTATGATTAATGAATTTAATGAATATCGTGAGAAAATGAATGAAAAGATATTGGGTGCCA
The DNA here is from genome assembly GCA_007129355.1 of Bacteroidales bacterium. Lineage (GTDB taxonomy): Bacteria > Bacteroidota > Bacteroidia > Bacteroidales > UBA7960 > SKVR01. Next base: position 1,681 of record SKVR01000048.1, read on the forward strand.
ATAATCTGGTACTGAAAAGACTTTTCAACCTGGATACCAATACATACACTGATGGTGCATTAAGCTCAAAGGTTAAGGAAATGATAGGACTTTCAGCATCCATGGTATTAAGATGTGATGACTGTGTAAAATATCATTTGCAGAAATGTTTTGAACTTGGCGTTACCAAAGAAGAAGTTTTTGAGATTTTTGCCATCTCCAATATTGTAGGCGGAACTATCGTTATTCCGCATTTGCGAAGAGCTGTTGAATTCTGGGAAGAACTCGAAAGAACAAAATAAACCGGCAAGTTTTCCCGTTATTACCTACCTTTGCCGTGGGTTTTCGGATTTACACGCCAAAAAGATAATTAATCACCCGACATGAAGCTTTACACAAAGAATCTGGTTAAAAAATATAAGAAAAGAACGGTTGTAAACCACGTTTCTGTGGAAGTTAGCCAGGGTGAGATAGTGGGTTTGCTTGGTCCCAATGGTGCCGGAAAGACCACTACATTCTATATGATCGTAGGTCTGATCAAACCCTATGAAGGTCGCATTTTTCTTGAAAATACCGAGATCACCAGTGAGCCCATGTACAAAAGAGCTCAACGGGGAATAGGTTATTTAGCGCAGGAAGCAAGTGTTTTCAGAAGTTTGAGTGTGGAAGATAACATAAAGGCTGTTCTTGAATTTACGAATAAAACCAAAGAAGAACAGGACGAGAAACTGGAAACCCTACTGGATGAATTTGGACTGGCACACATCAGGAAAAGCAAAGGTATTACCTTATCGGGTGGAGAAAGAAGGCGCACAGAGATAGCCCGTTCACTTGCAGTTGATCCTAAATTCATTTTGCTTGACGAGCCTTTTGCAGGTGTTGATCCCATAGCCGTAGAAGATATTCAAACCATTGTTAGCCAGCTTAAGGAAAAAAACATAGGAGTTTTAATAACCGATCATAATGTACACGAAACCCTGAACATTACTGATCGTGCTTACCTTTTATTCGAAGGCTCCATACTTAAGGCCGGAACGGCTGAAGAACTTGCCAGTGATGAACAAGTAAGGAAGGTTTACCTGGGTGAGAAGTTTGAACTCAGGCGGTAACATGTTTAGAAACCTTAAATACTCCGGCATATCAACTTTTATAAATTAAAGCGACTGCATGCGCTGCAATCCCTTTTCCTTCGCCCACAAAACCCAGTTTTTCAGTAGTGGTTGCCTTAACAGATACATCTTCGACCGGAATCTGAATGATTTCCGAAAGGACCTCCTGCATTTTTGGAATGTAATCTGATATTTTAGGTTTTTGCAATGAAACCGTTGCGTCTAAATTTCCCACTTTAAATCCCTTTTCTTTTAATAACTCAAGGGTATGTTTGAGCAACTCTTTACTGTCGGCACCTTTGTATTGCATATCAGTGTCGGGAAAATGGTAACCGATGTCTCTGAGGCCGGCGGCTCCCAGAAGCGCATCCATGATAGCATGAATAAGTACATCTGCATCTGAATGACCAACAGAACCTTTCTCAAAAGGGATTTTAAGGCCACCAATAGTTAGTTCATAGCCCTTTTTAAGCTGGTGAACATCGTACCCGAAACCTACTTTGAAAATCATTATCTTCTGTCCTGTTGTTGGGCTGCTATGGCATCAAAATCAAAGGTAAGTGAAAAGCGCAATACATTTTCCAGTGGACTTCTTTGCATCACCGGAATGATATAGGAAAAATCGAGTCCGAAAACATTATACTTCAATCCCAGGCCCAATGTAAAATATTTGCGGTTGCCTTTTCTTTCATGCTCGTGGAAATAACCACCACGAATGGCGAACTGCCTGTCGTACCAGTACTCAACGCCGGCACCGTAAGTTAATTCCTGCAATTCCTCACGGAACCCGCCGGGTGCATCGCTGAATGAACCAAACATACCCGCAACAACCGAACGGTTAGGATCTCTTCCTTCCTGGATAACAAAACTATTATTATCATTGGGATCAGTAAGAACTTGGCCTGTTACAGGGTCTCTGGCATAAATTGGTGGTGTTGGAACAAGTAGTTTATTGAAATCCAGACTAAAAGCAATTGAATTATAAGCATCTAGTTCAAGGGCGAGGGTAGGTCCTAATCTGAGATTTATGGGAATAAAGTTGGCATTAATGTCATCGGAATAGGATATTTTATTACCAATATTGGAGATATTGATCCCCGCTGAAAAAGTAGCCGGGGTTCTTCTCCAGTCAAGTTCTCTGTGGTAATATGCAGATACATCGGCAGCAAGTGATCTTCCGGGCCTTGTTTCCATTGAGCCAACAAACTGTCCCTGTGTAAGGTTTGAGTGGATATATCTTACTGCAATACCACCTGAAATAAATTCACCTAATTTTCTGGCATAAGCCACATCAACGGCAAATTCGCTCGGGCGATAAGGTCCGCCAATCGGATTACCCGTTTCATCGGTAAACTGAATGTCTCCGAGAGAAAAGAATACCAACGAAGCAGCCACGGTTTGTAATTCATCTATTCGCATGAAACCGCTTAAGTAAGATAGGTTTATATCATCTACCAGCTTTCTGAGCCAGGGAGTATAATTAAGAGCCAGG
>SKVR01000316.1 GCA_007129355.1 Bacteroidales bacterium
CAGCACGGCTTCATCTTTAACCTGGTTAAGCTTTTCAATTATTTTTTCTTTGGTTCCCATACCATAAAATTACAAATAATCTAATTGTAATGAGACAGGGAAACCATTAAGATCAAATTCCAGGCACGTGCTGTAGTCGTACCCAAAAAATCACCCCGTGATTTTCAAAAACCGCGTCTCTGCGTCTTTGCGAGAGAAAACATTCGCGAAAATTCGTGTAATTTGTGGACCCATCCGTGCATCCGTGGCTTATCATGAACCCACCCCCCTGCCCCGCCCTACAAGGGAGTGTTACGGGCTGCTGATGGCGGTCTTTCTCTTTTTATTCGTGCGTTGACTCCGTCGAGCTCAGCTTTGCTTCGGTTCGTGGCAGAAATATACCATTCAGCGACACTCATTCAAGATTCTTAAACTTACCATTATTCCCATACCCGAAAATATTGTAAATTAGCAATACTAAATTCATGGATCATGGATAACCAAAAATCAAAAATTGAAAATAAACAAAAGACCTTGTCAATTCTTGAATTGAACGGGCTGGGTTCCGAAATCTGGGAAAAAATCGATATAGATTATTATGTACACCAGGAAAGACAATGGGAAAAATCTAAAAACCGAACACTATGGAAAAAATAACGGTCAAACGGAAAATCACATCCGAAACCATCCGAATAAGTCAATTAAAACGCTTCATCGGAAAAGACGTTGAAATAACCGTAAAGGAAAAAAAGACTGGTACCGCAAGTTCAGGACAACCTTCAGAAACCCACTCCGCTGATGGCGTTCTTGCTGAATTTGCCAACCCATCCCTCGGTAGTGAAGAAGAAAACATCTGGACCAGAATAATTAAGGAAAAACATGGAGATCGTTGATGCCAATATTCTTTTAAGGTACCTGCTAAAAGATCACGATAAAATGCATATGGTCGCAAAGAGTATTATCGAACATCGAAAAGTATTTATCCCCAATGAAGTGATTGCAGAAACCGTATATGTACTTGAAAAAGTATATGATATTCCGCGTTCAAAGATCCAGACTGCTATCAGTACTTTACTGGAATATGACAATCTGGAATTAACCACTAAAGAACTCTTAAAAGAAGCACTTTCTCTTTATTCAATCAAGAAACTTGATTTTGTAGATTCAATCCTACTGGCTCAAAATCATATTTACAAGCACACGATTCATACTTTCGATAAAAAGCTCATTGCTCTTTTAAAAGAATAATCCAGATCAATTCGATTAAACTTATTACCAAATTCCGGGCACGAGCTGTAGTCGTACCCGGAAAATCACCCCGTGATTTTCAAAATCGCGTCTCTGCGCCCCTGCGAGAAATCAGCTTCGCTTCGGTTGGTGGCTTTAATCCGCATGATGCATGTAAGAAATGAAAACGGTAATTAAAAAATAACCACAATAATTTTTGTAAATTTGGAGAAGTAAAAAGAATTTGAATCATGAAAACTCAATTGCAAATAGACCTGACTTTTCAGCAGATATTGTCATTGGTAAAACAATTACCCAGACAACAAAAAATAAAGCTGACCAGAGAGCTGGAGAAGGAAGCTATTGATACAAAACTCTCCCGCCTGTTAAAAACATTCAGGACCAATGATCCCGACCTGGATACCATAACCGAAGAAGCTGAAAGCGTAAGACAGGAAATTTATGACAAGCAAAAGCGTTAGAGCTATTTTCGATACCAATATCTGGATAAGTTTTCTGATTGGTAAAAGTTTGTCAAAAATCAAACGATACATTTCTGATGGAAGCATTACAATTATTACCACAGAACAATTGTTGCTTGAAGTTACAGAAGTAACAGGACGTGCAAAACTCAGGAAGTATTTTCCAAAGGAAAGTGTTAAAGATTTAATTGAACTTTTAGAAGCTATAGCAGAAAAGGTTGATATAGAACCAAAACATTTCACCTGCAAAGATCCGAAAGACAATTTTCTGTTAGATCTGATTGATTTCTCCAAAGCAGATTATCTGGTAACCGGCGACAAAGACTTATTGAACCTTAATCCATTCAAAACCGCACAAATATTAACACCTGCCGAATTTGAAAAACAACTGACAAACTGATTCCAATTCCGGGCACGAGCTCTAGTCGTACCCGGAAAATCACCCCGTGATTTTCAAACTGCGTCCCTGCGTCTTTGCGAGAAAAAAAACCTATTCGAGCATCTGGAACGATCATGAACCGCAGTCATACCCTGAAAATAGCCGGGTGGGCAGGCAAAACAACCATCCGTGCATCCGTGGCTTATCATGGACCCACCCCCTGCCCCGCCCTGCAAGGGAGTGTTACGGGCTGCTGATGGCGGTCTTTCTCTTTTTATTCGTGCGTTGACTTCGTCGAGCTCAGCTTTGCTTCGGTTCGTGGCTTCATTTTCATCCGTGAAATCCAATCATTTTCAATTAACATCCGTGCATCCGTGGCAAAACAACCTTCCCTGCATCCCTGGCAAAACAACCATCCGTGCATCCGTGGCAAAACAACCATCCGTGGCTTCACTCACCCACCCATACCTCCTCCACTCCATAATGCCCGGCCACAATCCCATTGATCCAGTGGCCGGGATCGGGCTGGATGTCAAGGAAATGAATGGTGCGGGGTGGGTTTTGCAGGGCAGGGACTTCCACCCGGCCCTCAGCAAGGGCTTCCCGGATGATACGCTCCCGCTCATGCATAGCACGGTTGTAATCCGGGGCGCGGAATACCAGGTCGTACCACGCCCGCGGCACATTGCCGCCAATGACCAGATCGCCGCCGGGCACCTTCACAAAATGCACCATAAACGACAGAGCAATGACAACCAGCATGACCTTCAGTCCGACGCCCCTGAAAACCGGCCAGGACTCCATCACCCTCTCACCTGCGCGCATCCGCAACGATATTAGTAACCAGCCAAAACCCAGCAGCCATAACGGCGTCAAAAAATTATACACCCGCAGCGGCGGATTGATACCCATGCTCCAGGCCGGAATAAAAAACATCACCAGCAAAATACCCTGCACTGCCAGGACCACCCACAAAGGATTCAGCCGAAGCATTCCATAAAGCTTTGTATTAAAAGATTCCTTTCGGAGATGCGAAAAAAGCAGCACACCCACCAGCCACAACGGCATGCTCTGCAACTGGATTCCATTGAGCTTCAGCAAAGAAACCATGCTGATCTTCACTGCCTGCCCTATATTGCGACCTTCGGTAAAAAGCTCCATCCGCTTTGCGTTGCCCGGTGAAAGCAACAAAATTACAATGCCCGATGCCACGGCCAGCAGCAGCCACCAGCGGTGTTCCTGCGACCGGACTTTCCCGGCAGTAAAGACATACAAAACCACCATCAACAGCGCCATCAGGGCCGCCATCTCATTGAAACCCACTAACAGAAAGGCAGCCAGTCCCACCGCAATTTTCATGGCAATGCCCATGGCAGGGCGCAGGAGAGCACCCGCCACAAAAAAGAACAGGATCAGCGGCCAGGTGTACACCACCACCCCCGAATGCCAGTAAAAACCATCGGCTATGCCAGGTATCACCTGCAGCCATAACAGCAGAAATCCCGCTGCCACCACACCGGGCAGAATTTCCTTTTCCGCCAGCACAGCCGACCAGAACCAGCGCACCGCCAGAAACAGCAACACCATTGCCACCGCCAGCAACAACCGGTAAAACCACAAATGATTCACCACCACAGGACTCAGCAATGCCCCCAGCAAAGTACTGTACCTTCCGCCCCAGTTCCGGTATAGACCCCTAAACACTTCAAAAGAACTTTCGCCGTTCTCATGCATCATAAAACCCATATAATAGTCATCGCTGGAGGGCCATACAAAAAAACACAATAGCAGAAAGGGAAGCAGAAGCAAAAGCTGAAAAATGAGCAGACGAATGCCAAAGGTCTTGTCCATGTTTTTCTTTTTAGGCTGATAAAGATAAGGAAAATAGAAACGGAGAAAGGCATATGGGAGGACGGAGAACGGAGACCGGAGAACGAACCAAGGCGTAGGCTAGCTCAGCGAAGGACCGGTTTCTTTTACCGCAGTGGTATGGCCGCGGGATTAGCTTCGCTGAGCTCCCTTCGGTCGGTTCATCAATCCTTACAATAAGTGTAGCAGTAAGGCCACGGGATCCTTCACTACGCTACTAATGACAACATTATTAAGTTACTCTAATTCAATTACTTTTAAATTCAATTCTTTCGCTAGCCGATGTAGGCTCTTTTGTTTGTTTTTAACTA
>SKVR01000167.1 GCA_007129355.1 Bacteroidales bacterium
ATCATTCAGATCAAAACCAAGTGAAGCGACATTTACGGTCAATTCTTCATTGGTTTCTTCGAATGACATAAATACCCCCGGTTCGTTAAACTGAGTTGTGCCGCGTACAAGAAATTCTAATCCAAAAAGCGTTTTCCCGCAGCCTGCACCACCGCAAACGAGCGTAGGTCTGCCAGTAGGCAAGCCACCCAGGGTTATTTCATCAAACCCCTGAATACCAGTTGGAGTTTTTGGAAGAGTGCTATGGGAAGTTTTATTCTCTGCCTTATTCATTTTATAAATATTGTTCTTGCAATTTATGGTAATAACCAACCGATATATTGGTTATTTAATCTTTTTAAAATTGTGCAAAATTTAGATTTTTCAGTGAATCTTTTGTTACATTATTATTGAAATATTTTACAAAATTCACAGATTTACTTCAGGACTATAACTGCAACTAAAGGCTTGTTTGCAGCTTTCGGAGCAGTCCCGCAAGTGCGGGACAAAATTTCAACCCTGCTCCGCTACTGGCCTTTCTGGTCGCGCAAAGGGTTGGAATACAATGTTATGGCAGGGCCGGAATTGGGATTGTTTACCAAAAGCATTCTACTTTTTACCGGCATTCGCAATTCGTTTAATTTCTTTTGCTATATCCTTAGGCGAAAGAATAAAATCAATACACCCACTTGCTATTGCGGTTTCGGGCATATCTGGCTGGGATGCTGTATCAGGCATCTGTGCGATAGTAATTCCGCCTGCTTCTTTAATCTCGCATAAAGCTTCTGCTCCATCACCGTCATAACCAGATACAATGATAGCTATGAGTTTACCGTTCCAGTGGGTAGCTAATGAACGCAGAAAAACTGTAATCACATTGGGCCAGCCTCTGGGTTTTGATATCGGCTTTAACCGGAACTCGTCATCAAGAATATGTAAGTCGCGCTTTTCAGGAATAACAAACACATGGTTGGGTTCGATGTCCAGTCTTTCCGTAATGAGTTCAACCGGCATTTTGGTATGGTTTGGAAGAATCTCATGAAGATGGGTGGCTACATTTCTCAAGTGATTCACGATGACGATAGCAACGCCCAAATCTGGTGGTAAATTTTGCAGAAGCCTGATATAAGCGTCGAGTCCTCCGGCTGAACCGCCAACGCAAATGACAGGAAAGTTTTTTACACTGCTCTTTTCATCCATGGGTCATTATTTTTCAGATTAAAAGAGATTATAATACTTGAAATTCAAAGATAAGGATTCTATTTATCTTCTTAACCTCGAGTGAACTATGTTACAGGGCGTTTTTCTTTAAGCACAATTTTAAACATCATATTTTAGATTTGGTGATAGATCATAAGGGTTTCCTTAATATTTGAAACAACTAATAGAAGTAAGGCCATTATTAAACCTACATATTGCTGGCGCTGAAAAACTATCGGTTCATTAATCTTTTCAGGATTGGTTTTAAAAAGTGCTTTTATCTCAAACCTTGAGATATTATATGTAGAAACCGTAATTAAGGTGTAGGCCGCCAATTCATATAGTCCACTTCGTCCCAAAACAAATAAAGATGGAGCAATTCTCTCGTCCATAGCAAATGTGAATGAGTTTGATCCCAGAATAAGCCCATATAGTAAGAACCAAATAGGTGGTATTAGATATCCTAATGGTATGTTATTTACCCTAAAGGATAAATTAAATAAAATTATAACCGAACTCATTATAAGATTAACGACAAATATTCGTGTAAATTCTTTCCCGATACTCGCGGAAATATCGCTTCCAGCCAATTTTGAGGCAAGGCTCGTGTCTATCATTAATCCTTCAGGGAAAAAATAATAGCTTAGAAACCAAGCAGCTATAAAAATTAATAATCCTATAAGGTATAATCCAATAAACCTTATTATGATATTTTTGTGGCATACAAATTTTCTCACGGTTTTACTCATATTCATTAGTATAAAATTGTTTAGCATACATGGTTTATTTGCACCTCGTATGTTTTTAAAATGCCCTGTAACGGCAGTTCGTCAAATAACCCCGCCGGGATGCTCAATTTTTTACCAAATATAAAAGTATCAAGCGAATATTTTATGTTTTTCATGTGAAAATCTTAAGGGAGGGCAAGGGATGACAAACCGGTAAAAGCGGATTTATAAACAGCTATTATTTCCATCGCTGCAAAAACTCCTGGGCCATGCTGATATTACCAACACTATGCTCTATTTGCATGTAGCCCAGTGCGAAACGGTTAAACCTCACAGTCCGCTGGATACCCTGTATGGCCGCCCCAAGCATTAGGTACGAGCTGGCCACGGTGGTACACCGCTTTGGCAAGGGGCTTATGGAAAAACAGCGCCTTAACCCAGTACAGATAAAAGCACTGCACAATATCGTGCAGTGCCGCACCGCAACTATGGGCGGACACCAGGAAGTATGTGAGCACTGCCAGCAAAAGCGCTACAGCTACAATAGCTGTGGCGACCGTCACTGCCCCAAATGCCAGGCCACCAAACAGGCCCTGTGGGTGGAAGAGGTTACCAGCCTTACCCTGCCCATCAAGCATTATCATATCATCTTTACCGTTCCCCATGAGTTGAATAAGGTATGCCTATGGAATCCCACACTTTACTATAACCTGCTGTTCAGTGCCGTGTGGCGCACCCTGCACAGCTTTGGGTATAGTGAATATGGGGTGGAGACCGGGGCCATTGCCGTGCTGCACTCCTGGGGGCAGAACCTGAGCCTGCACCCCCACATCCACAGCATTGTGCCCGCTGCAGGGTATTCGCTCAAAGCAGAGTGGAAGCGCATCGGGAAGCAAAAGTTTCTTTACCCGGTGTATGCCCTGAGCAAGACTTTTAAGGGCAAGTTTCTGGATAGCCTCAGGCGAAAGCTCAAAAAATTGGGCATACCCCATGCTTTTCACAATGAAATACAGCTTGCATACAAACCGGACTGGGTGGTATTCAGCGAAGCTTCCCTGGCCTCTGCTGAGCACGTAATCCGATACCTGGGCCAGTACAAACCCCACAATCCAAAACCCATAGCAGCCCCTATGCTGCCACATAGTACCCTCCAATTTTCATCAAAAATCCCCGAAAAGCCTCACAAAGTGCATAGGCCTTCCAGGGATGTAGTTCAACCGGGAATACTCGCTGGGTCTTGCAGACCGCTCATATTCCTATATGTTGCCCACAGTTTTTATTTTCTTCTTCTACGGATAGTTGTTTGTTTTCCAAGGAAATGCTCATACAATTCATCCGTCGTTATAGACTTTAGATATCGTTTTTTCTGAAGTACAGAAATCAGTTTCTTATCACCTGTCCATAATTTCCCATTGATGTGATTTGTTAAGGCAATAAATAAAGCGTCATTCTCATCAATATCTGTAACTAATTCAATTGCCTTAATTAATTCCTTATCTGAAATTAATATTTCATCGACAAATGTTATCCGCTTAGTTATTGTCTCATAAGATTTTATAAACTGCTCATTGGTAAACCCTGAAATTTTCAGGATTTTGTCCTTATGTTCCCCGATTTCATGTTTAAGCAGTCCGACAGTTTAGAACGTAAAAAACTTCGAACCATTTATGATTAGTTGTCCGATTTTCTCCTAAGAGTTTAAGATTGTACTAAAGACGATATTAGTGTCAACGATAATTTTCATTTAATTTCTCGTTGGGATTTAATTTTATTCCAGATGCTTTTATTTACAGTTTCAGAAAGCTCATCAACGTCTTTCTGTTTTGCTTTTGTTCCTGAAGTAGCTTCTTTATATTCAAGATAATCAAGCATATTCTGTAGTTCAGTTAAGTCTACGTTTGCTGGTAGCCTTACTAAAATTTCGTTTTTTGTTCTTTCGAGTATCATGTCCGTCTAATTTTTCTAAAGATACGAAAATCTGGAATAATCGGGAATGCTGGGTGTTCAAAATTGTGGGCAACGTGCCTGCTATACCTGCAGTTGCGGATTACGGGCTGCTAAACGATCCCCCGATACAGAAGATAACGCGAAGCAGAAAACCCGAAACCTGCACTGCACCCGCAATTGTCAGGTATAGCATGTTGTGGCCTGGCTTGGGTTTACTCAATCCTGTAAATATATTTGGATTTCTTGTTGCAGTTTCGGTAGGTGGTTCACCACAATTCCCCAGATTATCACATCGTCAACTTTATCATATCCATGTATTACCCAATTCCTTGTATCGACTATTCTTCGTGCATTCTCAATTTGCAAGTCTGGGTCTTGCTTCAATGCTC
>SKVR01000205.1 GCA_007129355.1 Bacteroidales bacterium
CAGCTGGGCATGAGAATAAAAAACCAGCTTCGCCAGGTACCACAGCTTCAGTTTTTTATTGACGACAGCCTGGATTATATTGAAAATATTGAAAAGCTTCTTAAGGAATAAAAAATACCATGCAATACGACCCTATAAAGGCTTCTCTTGGCAGGTTTTTCAACCGCAGCATTTTTTTCAGAAAGGTATTTTATAAATTACTTGATCTGCTGTTGTTGAGGGCATGGCACGTGCACAGCGAACTGCGGCAATTTTTCAGCAAACACGCAAAGACCTCTGGTTTCAAAATACTGGATGCTGGAAGCGGTTTTGGTCAGTATTCATGGTATATGGCACGAAAGAAGCCCACATTTGAAATTACAGGAATAGAATTAAAAGATGAGCAGGTGGACGACTGCAATAATTTTTTTAAACGTGCCGGCGTTCACAATGCTGTTTTTAAACTTGCCGACCTTACGCAATATAAAAAACCTGAGACCTATAATCTTATTCTTTCGGTAGATGTTATGGAGCACATTGAAGAGGATGTTCAGGTATTTAAAAACTTTCATGATTCGCTCAAATCCGGCGGTGTATTACTCATCAGCACCCCTTCCGACAAGGGAGGTTCAGGTGTTGAACATGACCATGACGAATCTTTCATTGAAGAGCATGTGCGCGACGGATACTCAATCCCGGAAATTATGGACAAACTTAGGGAAGCCGGTTTTGAAAAAATAAATGCCAGATACACATACGGAAAGCCCGGAAAGATCTCCTGGCGTCTTTCCATGAAATATCCTATCCTTATGCTGGGCAAATCCAAACTATTTTTTATCATTTTGCCGTTATATTACCTGATTGTTTATCCATTTTGCTTTGTACTGAATTATATGGATGTGATAGGTGCGCATAAGGCAGGCACCGGACTTCTGGTAAAAGCTGAAAAAAACTGACAATTTTGAATTTCCCGTTTTACATAGCACGTAGATATCTTTTTGCCAAAAAGTCGCAGACCGCAGTTAATGTGCTTACGCTGGTTGCCATTTTAGGTGTGAGTTTTGGGACTATGGCACTTGTTGTGGTATTGTCGGTTTTCAATGGATTTGAAAATATTATTCTTTCACTTTTCAATGCTTTCAATCCCGATATGGAAATTCGCCTCGTGGAAGGCAAATCATTCCATATGGATGATTTCCCGGCTGAAGAAGTACAAAACATTCCCGGAGTGTTATATCTCGGTGAGGTTTATGAAGAAACTGCGCTTTTAATGTACCGCGACAGACAGCATATCGTAAAGCTTAGAGGTGTTGATGAAAACTATCGGAGTATTACAGGACTGGATACCATGCTGCTGGAAGGGGAATACAAACTTCAGTCGGGCGATTTCGAAAACCTGATCCTGGGGCAAGGCGTTGCTTATGTTCTGGACGCCAATATACATGATTTTCTGAACCCCTTAACTATTTATCTACCCAAAAGAGGAAGGGTGAGCGGAATGCACCCCGCGCAGGCTTTTAATGCCAGTTCCAATTATGCTGCAGGTGTTTTTGGCGTGCAGGCCGAATTTGATATGGAATATGTTATTGCTCCCATATCCCTTTTAAGGTTTCTTACGGAGCATGACCGGCAGGTAACATCTGTTATGCTTGCTATTGACCCCGCATTTAATGTTCGCCATGTGCAAAGAGATCTGGTATCTATAGTAGGCGATGAATTTATAGTTCGCAACCGGCTTCAGCAGGAGGAATTTCTTTACAAAGTGATGCGGTCAGAAAAATGGGCCATTTTCTTTATTCTTACTTTTATTGTAATCATAGCAGCCTTTAACATAACCGGAAGCCTAACCATGCTGGTGCTTGAAAAAATTAAAGACATCAGTATACTCCGAAGTATGGGAGCATCGCTTAAAACCGTAAGAAAGATATTTCTTTATGAAGGGATCATGGTAAGTTCGGGAGGTGCTCTTATTGGGCTATTTCTGGGTGGTGTTGTCAGTTGGTTACAGACCCGATTCGGATTAATCCGAATTCAGGCAGAGGGAACATTTATTATTGACTCTTACCCTGTACAAACGAATCCTGCTGATTTTATTCTTGTGTTTTTTACCGTCGCATTTATTGGCTTTCTTGCCTCCTGGTTACCTTCCAGAAAAATAAACTCATTTTCATCATAGGTGTTCTAGGGTGTTCTATTTTGAGCTTATCTGACAAATAATTATTAAGCTGCTGAATAAAATAAAACACACCAGGCTATGCCGGATCTGCTTAACACGGGTCTGGCATAGTTTAAATAATTGAACCGGGTTTTACCCGATTTTATAAAACCGCAGTGTTGCCTACGCTGCATTTTTTTAAAGAAATACTTTTATCTTATCTTTATGATTTAAAAGACATAGCCTATTATGCAAAACCGCACAGCCATATTAACTGGAGCTTATGGCGCCATTGGAAAAGCCATAGCCGAAGGTCTGGCAAAACAAAAGTTTCAGCTTATGCTCGTTGGCCGCAATGCCAAAATACTGGAAAACCTTACAGCAGAGCTGAAAAAATCTACCGGTAATAGCCTCATATCATACCATGCCCTTGACCTTTCGCGAAAACTCGAAATAGAAAGCTTTGCCCATCAATGGAATAAACCACTGGATTTGTTGGTAAACAATGCTGCTACAACACCACGTGCACGCACTGAAACGCCCGAAGGAATAGAATTACAGTTTGCCACCAATGTATTGGGTTATTTCTGGATGATAGGGTGTTTTTATCCATTTATGACGGAAAGAAAAGATGCCCGCATTGTAAATGTTGCCAGTTACTGGGCTGGCGACCTGGATCTTGATGACCTGGAGTTCACACGCCGAAAGTATAATAACGATGCTGCATACCGTCAGACCAAACAGGCCAACCGAATGCTCACCGTTGCCTTTGCGGAAAAACTGGCAGATAAGAACATCGCTTTACTGGCTGCCCACCCGGGCGATGTAAACTCCAAACTCAGCAACAATCTTGGTTATGGGGGGTGGGAATCCCCTGAGCAGGGTGCTGCAACTCCCTTGTATTGCGCCACCGACCCATCGCTGAAGGGCATTACCGGCAAATATTTCGAAAACAAAACCCAAACCCCCTGCCGCTTCAGCCAAGACAAAGAAATCGTAAAAAGGCTGTTTGAGATTTGTGATAGCTATTGATATTGATTAGCAGAAATCCAATCTCACGGGGCACGTTTACAGTTAGTGTATTAAAATTTATAGACCATTAGTATTACACAACCCTTAAAGCCTGAAAGGATTTCACAGCAAAGCCCGGGGCATTGCCCCGGGAAAAATGTCACAAACCGTTCAAACAGGCTGAAAGTCTAAGACAAAACTAATCACTAATAAAAACACCAATTAGAACATTTTATCTTTTGCAAAACACTGTAAATTATAATTCTTTTCAACTCTGATTCAAATTTCCATTTCAAACTTTATATTTGTCAGAAATTTCTAATATTTGTATGAATAAACACTGCCGTTTGTCATTAATTACTCCCTGAAATCATGGCCAGTACACCCACATACGCATTAATAACAGGAGCAAGTAAGGGTCTGGGGAAAGCCTTTGCGCTGCAACTGGCAAGGATGGGCAAAAAACTGATACTTGTATCATTGCCAAACGAAGGCCTCGAAAAATTGTCGGAGACCATCAGATCAGAATATGGCAATGAAGTGGTTTACTTCGAAACCAATTTTCTCGAAAATAAAAATATCATTGAATTCGCAAGCTTGATAAATGGAAAGTACAACCTGGACATCTTAATTAACAATGCTGGTATCGGCGGTTCCTGCCGATTTACCGATGCAGGGTCTGAATATCTTGAAAGAATTGTACAACTAAACATATATGCACCAATCCTATTGCTTCACAACCTGTTTCCCAATCTTTTGAAACAAAAAAAAGCATGGGTACTTAACGTGGCCAGCATGGCCTGTTTCTCTCCCATCGGGTTTAAAACTGTTTACCCGGCATCAAAAAAATTTATCCAGCATTTTTCAGCTGGACTGCGCGAAGAGTTCAAGGAGACAGGAGTTTCCATAAGTTGCGTATATCCCGGACCTATGGGGACCAACTCTGTAGTAAAAAACCGTATTAAAAAATACGGTTTTTGGGCCAGACTAATATTAATGACACCGGAGCAGGTTGCTTCAAGATCCATCAGACTTATGTTTAAGAATAAAAGAAACATTGTGCCCGGAGCAGGAAACAAATTTTACTGGTTTTTAATGACATTTTTTCCACCCCGCATCGTTTTAAATGTTGCAACCAATATGGTTAAAAAAGAACTCATAAGTGAAAAGCGACAAAACCCATAAAAAAGTACTTGTAACGGGGGCCAACGGTCTGCTGGGGACCAATACAATTATTGCGCTGCTTCATCAGGGCTATAAGGTGAGAGGAATGTTGCGTAAACGATCGTCTTTTAAAGCCCCACACCATCCTGATCTTGAGCTTCTTGAAGGTAGTATAACCAACCCCAAAGACATTGAATCTGCTGTTGAAGCCTCTGATTTTGTAATACATACCGCGGCCATAACGGATCAAAATTTCCTGAAATTTTCAGATTACGAAAGTGTAAACATTCATGCGGTTCGTCTGCTCGCGGAAGTCTGCCGGAAAAAATCCATCCAAAAAATGGTATTTGTGGGCTCAGCCAATGCTTGCGGACATGGTTCGCCAAAAGAGTCAGGAACAGAGAGCCGCCAGCCAGTGTGGCCTTTTACAGGCTCATACTATGCTCAGAGCAAAATCATGGCCCAGGAGATCATTCTGGATGCTGCCCGGGAAAATGGCCCCACTGAGTTTATAGCCATTAGTCCGGGTTTTATGCTGGGACCGTGGGATAGCAAGCCTAGCTCCGGCAAAATCGTCAACATGTATTTAAACCGGAAAATCATTTTTTGTCCACCTGGAGGAAAAAGCTTTGTTCATGTGAAAGACGTGGCACAAGCCATTGTGCAAGCCCTTGAAAAAGGAAAAAATGGCCAGGTTTACCTCTTGACCGGTAATAATATTACCTATAAAGCATTTTTTGAAAAACTGAATATTTTAACTGGCCTGAAGAAGCCTATACTCATTTTACCGCGGGGGCTGATGCAATCTGCTGGTACACTCGGCGACCTGCTTCGGTTCTTTAAGATCAGAACTTCTCTATCAGGGGTAAATGCCCGAATCCTTTGTGAACAGGTATGGTATTCGAACCAAAAAGCAGCGAAAGAGCTGGGAGTAAAATTTACCTCCCTTGATAAAACCCTGAAGGATACATTATCTTGGTTTGAGAAACGAAATTTTTAATAGGACTTATTTTAAAAAAAAATAATGAATTTCTGCAACAATTTATCCTGACAATGAGTTTATTGTTTAGTAAATAAAATAAGTCATGAAAACCAACATATCAAACCCATTCCGTCCGTTGCTCTATTTTATTTTTGCATCTGTACTTTTTATAGCTGCCTGCAACAAGGATGATGATCCCGAACCGGATATAAACGAATTAAATGTAGAATTTTATGAGTTTATGAAAGACTGGTATTTCTGGAATGACAATATACCGGATATCAATCCGTCTTCCTACGAAACTATATTCGATGTGCTTGAAAGTATTCGCTTTCGCCCGCTTGACCGCTGGAGTTTTATAACAGACTGGCAGGAGTTTCTTGCTTATTTCCAGGATTCCCGATTTATAGGCTATGGATTTGGTTCATCATGGGACAGCAACGGCAGGCTTCGTATCAGTTTTATCCATGATGCCGGCGAATTGTACCAGGAAGGAGTGCGCAGAGGCTGGATCATTGAAACTATTAACGGGGTTAATATCAGTCAGGGGATGAATATACCCCAAATGCTGGGTCCCAATGAAGAGGGCGTAAACAACTCTTTTGTTTTCAGAAAACCCGACAATACCACCATTGAAATAACAGCATCCAAAATGGACTTGGTTACCAACACTTTACTGCACCATGAAGTTTTTGAAATCGAAAACATTAAAGTTGGCTATATGGTTTTGCAAAGTTTCAGGGAGCCCACTGAAGATGAGCTAAATAATGTATTTGCTGATTTTTATGCTGAAGGTATCGATGAACTGATCCTGGATATGCGTTATAATGGTGGTGGGCTTACGCGCATTGCCACTCAACTGGCCAGCCTCATCGGCGGCCCCGCATTGGAAGGACAACCCTTTACAAAAACCGTTTATAACGCCAATAAAGAAGATGAATATAACCGGACGGATAATTTCGTCATTCAGGAAAACAGCCTGAGTCTTTCCCGCCTGGTGACTATTGCCACAAGGGGTACTGCATCAGCAAGCGAAATGATCATCAACGGCCTTAAGCCATTTTTGGATGTGTATGTTGTGGGAAACACAACTTATGGCAAGCCCATGGGCTCAAATATTTTTAATTATGAAAATACCTGGGCACTGGCACCCATTACTTTTAAAACACGGAACGCCAACGATGAAGGAGATTATTTTGACGGACTGCCCGTTGACATACCTGCTCCCGATGATCTGTCGCGTGATTTCGGAGATCCTGAAGAATCTTCTCTTCAAACAGCACTGGCATTTATTCTTACCGGCTCAACCAAGGGAGTTCCTGTTACGGAGCCTGCAGTAAAACAACCCTGGGATGATATGAAGGGTTTGAGATGGGAGAGCAGATCGCATTAAAATCAGGATTTTTTAACGATTTCAGGTTGGGGGCTAACCACCTTTTTTGAAAGCCTCTTAACTTTTATGGAAAGCATCATCCAGGAAAATGCACCAAGCATAATAACCATCAACATTTGCGATGCATGGGCCAGATAGGCATACGAAGTGGCTGGCTCAGATGCTATTGCGTATAACTCCGTTAGTGTAATAATAACAATAAAATGGTAGGTGCCCACTCCGCCCGGAACAGGAGCCACTATACCCAGGCTGCCCATTACCAGCAAAGTAAGCCCTGCCATTATTCCAAGATGCGATGTGGCATTTAGAGCAAAAAATACCAGGTAAACCATCAGAAAATAAAGGACCCAGATAAAAAAGGAATATACCAGAAATAGAACCTTTCTTTTTAAAAGACCCAGAGAAGCCATCCCCTTTAAAAAACCCATTAACTGACGTTTGATCTTTGATGCCAGACTTTGTTTTTGTGAACTAACATTTTTGAAATACTTCCATATAAAAAACAGTAGACCCAGCCCAAACAGGCCTGCCAATAAAAAGATCCATATTTTCCCTTCAGTCATGGTCATTAAGGGAGAAAAAACATAATAATCCAGAAACTCCTTCAGAAACTGAAACTGGAGAACAATGGTAAAGAATATCAGTGCCAAAAGACAAATCATATCAAAAACCCTTTCTGCCACAACAGTACCGGCCAAAACATTAAAAGGTACACCAGAATACTTTGAAAGGGTTGCACAACGCGTTACTTCTCCTAATCGAGGCACCGCAAGATTAGCAAGATAACCTGTCATAAGGGCATAAAAAGTTGTGGAAATCCTTGATGTTTGGTTCATGGAGTTGATAAGAAGATTCCACCGTAAAGCCCTTAATACATGGCTAATGGCTCCTGAAACTATGGAAAGCAGAACCCATATGAAATTGGCACCAAGAAATTCATTCCAGATACGATTTAAATCCTGACCCCGGGTAATAATCCACAAAATTGCCACACCTATCAGGGCAAATACTATTATTGTGGCGGTTCTTTTAAATTTAGCTGACAAATCGGGCAGGTTTTTGGGAAATAGATTTCTGATATTTACAACAAGAGTATTAACATACTTTCCGTTTCAAATCTTATTGTTTTCATCAGGGAAAACTATATAAGGTTTAAACTCCTTTGCCTTTTCGAACTCCATCATGGCATAGGAGATTATGATCACTACATCGCCCTTCTGGGCTTTACGTGCAGCAGGTCCGTTCAGGCAAACCACTCCGCTGCCCCGTGGTCCTTTGATTACATAGGTTTCAAGGCGCTCGCCATTATTAATATTTACAACGTGAACCTTCTCATTTTCGATAATTCCCACCGCATCCATCAAATCTTCATCAAGGGTAATACTGCCAATATAGTGGAGATCAGCCTGGGTAACAACAACACGATGGATTTTGGATTTTAAAACTTCGATAAACATTTTTGTGCTTTTTTTAGATAAGTCCTGTTGATGCAATTCGCTTTCCGTCATTAACAAATAAAAACAGAAAATGGTTTGCTCACAGCTTAACCTGGTAATTAAACCAGGGTACAAAGTTAAAAATTTAATATCATATTATCAATGAGCCTGACATCGCCCATATAAACTGCAATACACGCTACTACAGCCTTGTCGGGTTTTTTATCTGTGATGGGTTCAAGTGTTACGGTATCGGAAATTTCAAAATATTCAAGCTCCATAAAAGGCTCTTTATCAATAGAGTTAACGACCTCCTTTTTTATATTGCCAACACTACTTACCGGATACATATTCCTGGCTTTAAGAAGTGTTTCATAAATAAGAGAAGCGCGTCTTCGCTGTTCAGGAACAAGCCTTACATTACGCGAACTCATGGCAAGTCCGTCAACCTCCCTCACAGTAGCACATGGAACAATATCCACATCCAGGTTTTCCATGATAACCAGTGCTTTGATAATAGCAAGTTGTTGATAATCTTTCTCCCCGAAATAGGCACGATGCGGCATAACAATATCGAACAACTTTTTTACTACAACCGCCACACCATTAAAGTGACCCTGCCGGAACATCCCTTCCATTACCTTATCAAGCTTTCCGAATTCATAAACTTTTTTAACAGGCTCAGGATACATTTCATCAACAGTTGGATAAAAAATGACTTCGCATCCTACTTCCTTAAGCAAAGCAACATCACTTTCAAAAGCTCTGGGGTACTTTGCCAGATCCCGGGGATTGTTAAACTGGATGGGGTTAACAAAAATGCTGCATACAACAACATCATTTTCTCTGACAGCCTGCTTTACCAGCTCAAGATGACCCTTGTGAAGTGCCCCCATGGTAGGAACAAACCCCAGTTTTTTCCCTTCTTTGCGGTAGAAAGAACTAAAAGCCTGCATCTCTTGTATGGTTTTGATAATTTTCACGCCCTAAATTTAGTTAACAGAAAAAAGTTTAAGAAATGTGTTGTTAAAGATTTCAAAACTTTAAAGGTCTAAGGTATTATTTACATGAAAAAAAAGCTTTCAGAAACTCATAATATGCTGATATTTAAATGCTTTCACTTGCCAGGAAAGCCTTTTTATCAGGCCCGCAAAGCTACTGTATTAATTTGAAAAATAGCAAAAAAAAGTGTACCTTTGTATAATATTTTACTAACAGTCAATTTAATACCTCTATGGAAAAACCCAAAGTTCTTTTTGTACAGCAGGAGATAACCCCATATTTAAAAGAATCGCATCAGGGCCTTATTGGCCGCCAACTACCTCAAGGTATTCAGGAGCGGGGTAAAGAGATCAGAACATTCATGCCACGTTTTGGAAACATTAATGAAAGAAGAAACCAGTTGCATGAGGTTATTCGTCTCTCAGGTATGAACTTGGTAATCAATGATACCGACCACCCTCTGATCATCAAAGTTGCTTCTATCCAGTCTGCCAGAATGCAAATCTACTTTATCGACAACGATGATTTTTTCAAGCGCAAATTTACAGTAAGAGATAAAACAAGTGCGCTTTTCCACGATAATGACGAACGTGCCATTTTCTTTACCCGCGGTGTTATTGAAACAGTAAAGAAGCTTAGCTGGGCTCCCAGTGTTGTGCATTGCAACGGTTGGTTTACTGGTCTTATGCCGGTTTATGTGAAAATCGCACTTAAGGATTCCGGTATGTTTTCTGACACCAAAGTGGTTTACTCTATTTATGACGACGATTTCGACGGCAGTCTTGACTCTGGCCTGGCAACCAAATTCCAGACCCAGGGTGTTGGAGCCGAACACCTTAAAAAACTCAAAGATCCCACTTACCTGAACCTTAGCAAGACCGCCATGGACTTCTCCGACGGCATTATTTTCGGAAGCGAGAAAATCAACCCCGAACTGGAAGAATATGCAAAGAAGTCAGGCAAACCCATACTTGAGTATCAGCCTGCTGATAAGTACATGGATGCTTACAATGATTTCTATGATGAAATTATTGTTCAGGAATCTATGCTCACACAATAATTTTTACCATAACTTTGCGTTCCTTAAGCGTAACAGATATGATAAAAATTTCTAACCCCAAACATAGAGTAGTTTTGAAAAAAATCAACAATCCCCGGCTGAGCCGGGGTTTTTTCCGTTTTAGTCGTATATCTGCAGTTTTCCTTATCCTTGCCGGCCTTTTTATTTCATCCTGCACCAAAGAGCTTGACAGCGTTGGGATGGACCTTATTGATGACCAGCTGGATCTTACATTCCAAACCATTCTACCGATATCAGCCTATACACAGATAGAAGACTCCATTCCATCATCAATTGCCAACCTTCAATTACTGGGCATTTATAATGACCCTGTTTTTGGCAAAACCCTGGCAAGCATTTATACCGAGGCTTTACCTCAGTCAATTCCTTTTGATATTCCGGGAACAGTATCACCCGAATCAATCGTGGTTGACTCTGTTGTGTTAAGCATTGCTTATGGTGGATATTTCGGTGATATATCCACATATCAGCAACTCAGCATATATGAGCTTGAGGACACTGTACCTGCAGGTACAATTTATTCAAATAGACAACTGGCACATAAGCCCGAACCTCTTTACAGCAACCAGTTCCTTCCCAAACCCAACGACTCGATACAACAGATTAGAGCCCTTGATACAGTTTTATTACCTCCCCACGCCCGGTTTAATTTACCACTGTCTTTTGGTAGAAAATTCATTGATAACTCCGGTGTAACATCAGATCTTACATCTTATCAAGAATACCGCGGATTCTTCAAGGGGTTTTATATAACAGTGGAAGATAACAGCAACCCGGGAGCAATTGTGTATTTCAATCTACAGTCAACCCTGTCGCGATTGGAGATCCATTACCATTTCATACTGGAAAATGACACAATAGCAACATCTTATAGTTTCCCTATGTATGACCAGTTGAACCGTCGTTATTCCCATTTTGATAATTTCGACTATACTCATGCATCTGAAGAGATACAACAACAAATTTTTCAGGGTGATACGGTTGCTGGCATTGAAAGGACATTTGTTCAATCCATGTCTAACTTCAGAACCAAGATTTGGCTTCCTGAACCCGAAGACCTTATCGACAATTCATCCGGTCAGATTGCCATAAATTCTGCAAGGCTTTACCTACCTATTGATGCCGAACTTCTTCAGGATGATTTCGATTATGCCAGTCGTCTGATATTACTCAGGGGAGATGAAAAAGGTGACATCGTAAATCTAACCGATTTTGAATTAGGAGTCGCATATTTCGGAGGTGCTCTCGATGAAGATAAAAAGGAGTATTCTTTTAATATTTCCAGGCATTTTCAGAAAGTATTGAGTGGAGAAACCCCCAATTATCCTTTATTCCTGAGGGCCAGCAACTCCTTTGAAAATGCATCGAGGGCAGTTCTGAAAGGACCGTCAAGGGAGGAAAATCCTATGCGACTGGAGATAAGATATACACAACCCGGAAATAATAATTAAATAAATGTTTGAATGTGTGGAATAGTTGGTTACCTTGGAAAACGGGAAGCACTTCCTGTATTGATTAAAGGACTTAAAAGACTTGAATACAGAGGCTACGACAGTGCAGGTATTGCCCTGATCAATCATGACCTCCAGGTGTTTAAGAGTCATGGAAAAGTGGCAGATCTTGAAAGCATTCTGAACGGACAAGATCTTCCGGGAACCACAGGTATAGCTCATACACGCTGGGCAACCCACGGAGAACCCAATCAAATAAATGCTCACCCACATTACAGTCAGTCAAAAAATATTGCTATTATTCATAATGGTATTATTGAAAACTATTCCAGTATTAAAGAGGAACTTATCAATCGGGGGCATCAGTTTGAAAGCGAAACCGACACCGAAGTCCTTATTCATCTCATTGAAGATATTCAGCTTAATGAAGATGTTGATTTACTGGAAGCCGTAAGAATTTCTCTCAACTATGTGGTTGGAGCTTATGCTATTGTTATAATCGACAAAAATCATCCTGATACACTTATTGCAGCAAAAAAAGGAAGCCCATTAGTTATCGGGATTGGTGAAGATGAGTTTTTTTTAGCATCCGATGCAACACCCATCGTTGAATACACCAAAAAGGTCGTATACCTTGATGATGAGGAAGTAGCCTTCATGAAAGCTCCGGGTGAACTCAAGATCAAAACCATACGAAACAAGGAAAAAAATCCTTATGTGCAGCAGCTTGAAATGCAGCTTTCTGCAATAGAAAAGGGCGGATTTCCCCATTTCATGCTCAAAGAGATTTATGAGCAGCCCCGCTCCATAAGAGATTCCATGAGAGGGCGTCTGAATTTGGAAAAAGGCATAGTTACACTGGGAGGCATCATTGATTACGAGCAGAAATTTATCAATGCCCGTCGCATACTTATCATTGCCTGCGGCACTTCATGGCATGCCGGACTGGTGGGTGAATATTTATGGGAAGAGTTTACGCGCATCCCCGTTGAGGTTGAATATGCATCGGAGTTCAGATACCGCAATCCGGTGATCTATGAAGATGATATTGTGATTGCCATCAGCCAGTCGGGAGAAACAGCCGATACCCTGGCTGCCATTGAACTGGCCAAATCAAAAGGAGCCACCATCATTGGCATTTGTAATGTGGTGGGTTCTTCCATTGCCCGCGCCACCCATGCCGGTTCTTACACACACGCCGGTCCTGAGATTGGGGTAGCTTCCACTAAAGCATTTACCGCACAGGTTACCATACTCGCTCTTATGGCGCTTTCCATTGCCATTAAAAAAGGGTCGATTCCCAAAAACCGCTATTACCAGCTTCTTGCCGAACTGGATTCACTTCCTGAAAAGGTACAGAAAGCCCTTGATGTAAACCAGCAGATCCTTGAAATATCAAAGGTATTTAAGTTTGCCAATAATTTTCTTTACCTGGGCAGAGGCTATAATTTCCCCCTTGCACTTGAAGGTGCACTCAAACTTAAAGAAATCTCCTATATTCACGCTGAAGGTTATCCGGCAGCCGAAATGAAGCACGGCCCCATTGCACTCATTGATGCACATATGCCTGTTGTGGTTATTGCCACAAAAAAGGGTGCCTACGATAAGGTCATCAGCAATATTCAGGAAGTAAAAGCCCGTAAAGGTGTTATAATTGCCATTGTTACCAAAGGCGATTTGGTGGTAAGCAAAATGGCTGATTATGTAATTGAAATTCCCGACACCGCAGAAGCCCTGGTGCCCATTGTTGCCAGTATACCTTTGCAATTACTTTCCTATCACATTGCGGTTTTGAGAGGTTGTAATGTTGATCAGCCGCGGAACCTGGCAAAGTCCGTTACGGTAGAGTAGGCAAAAAGCAATTTCAAAAATCCTGGATTTTACTGAAACTCAAAACCCTTCCCAAAATAGGGTTTACCGGGGGGTTATCTCATGATGTTTTCCTTTTAATTTTTTTTATTACTCAGCTATTTACAGCAGAAAGCCTATCTTTGCACTGTTTTTAAAAAGCTGATTTTATGAGTTTACTGATTGTTGGAACCGTTGCCTTTGATGAGGTGGAATCTCCTTTCGGGAAAACCGGAAAAATACTTGGCGGCGCCGGAACCTATATTGGCCTTGCAGCCAGTCATCTTACCGATAATATTGGCATTGTATCAGTAGTGGGTGGCGATTTCCCGCAGCAATACCTTGACCTTTTTAAAGAGAGAAACATTGATACCAGCGGATTACGCATCGTTAAAGAAGGAAAAACCTTCTTCTGGGCAGGGCGATATCACGAAAACATGAATATGCGCGATACCCTGGTAACCGACCTCAATGTACTTGCCGATTTCGACCCCGTGGTACCTGAGCACGCCCGCAACAGCAAATACCTGATGCTGGGAAACCTTACTCCGGCTATCCAGAGAAGAGTTATAGAACAAATGGAACCCAGACCCGAACTCATCGTTATGGATACCATGAACTTTTGGATGGATACTGCTTTAGATGACCTGGTTGATGTGATTTCCATGGTAGATGTGCTCACCATCAATGATGAAGAGGCACGTCAGCTCTCAGGAGAGTATTCGCTGGTAAAGGCAGCTAAAAAGATCCTGACTATGGGTCCGCGTTTTCTCATTGTGAAAAAAGGTGAGCACGGCGCCCTGTTGTTTCATAAAGACAAACTATTCCACGCACCGGCTATGCCCCTTGAGGATGTTTTCGACCCCACCGGTGCTGGTGATACCTTTGCAGGCGGGTTTATAGGCTATATTGCCAAAACCGGCGATATCTCCTTCGAAAACATGAAAATAGCCATCATTTACGGATCAGCAATGGCAAGTTTTACCGTTGAAAAATTCGGAACAGACAGGCTTACAGGACTCAACGAACAGGATATCAGGAAACGGTTGCAGGAATTTGTAGATCTTGTAGCTTTTGAAATTTAAGGTGTTTTGTGTTTATTCTTTGCAGTTTTTTTTTAACTTTAGCCACTTTTGTAAAAGGGGCTGAAACCTTGAAAAACTATAAGTTTTTCCCGGAAAGATCAATCTGAAATCAATCCAAAATAATATCTGAATTGTAATAATAATTCCAGTTCATAAAATTTAAGTAACAATGAAAATATATCAAACGAACGAGATTAAGAAC
>SKVR01000108.1 GCA_007129355.1 Bacteroidales bacterium
CAAAGGCAAAGATCCTCAGGATTTTAGCTTTGAAGAATGTGTAAAAATAATAAAAGAAGGAACCTCTACGAAAAAAACACGTACAACACGAAAACAAGCAAGTACCAGGAAAAAAAATTAATACCTTAATGCTGCTATGGATATTGCTGATTATTTCGTGCCCGTAGAAACCCAGAAATTTATTATTCCCGAAAAGTCACACCCGCTGCTATTGGGAAATGTTATCAACAGCCATCTCCCGGAAAAACCGTTTCCTTCACTGGAGGATACAGATATTGCCCTTATAGGGGTAAAAGAAGACCGTAATGCGCAAGACAATCAGGGCTGCGCATTTGCACCCGACTATGTAAGAAAATATCTGTATAACTTATTTCAGGGACCTTTTAAGCTTAAACTGACAGATCTGGGAAATATCAAGCAGGGAGAAACCACAGAAGACACCTATTTTGCAGTTAAAACCGTAGTGGCAGAATTACTCGAAAAAAAAATTGTACCTGTTATTATTGGAGGGAGCCAGGATATCACCTATGCCAATTACAGGGCTTATGAATCACTGGGGCAAATCATAAATATTGTATCTGTAGATGCATCATTCGACCTGGGGCTTAATGAAGATAAGATTTCCAACCATAACTTCCTGAATAAAATACTTACCCACCAGCCAAATTTCCTTTTCAACTATACCAATATCGGTTACCAAACTTATTTTGTAGATCAGGATGCTATTGAGCTGATGAACAAACTGTATTTCGATGTTTACAGACTTGGCCTCGTAAGAAAAAACATGGAAGAAGTTGAGCCCATTGTAAGAAATGCTGATCTGCTTAGTTTTGATATGAGTAGTATCAGGCAGAGTGACTCGCCAGGAAATGCCAATGCATCGCCCAACGGGTTTTACGGCGAGGAAGCCTGCCAAATCACGCGCTATGCCGGACTGAGCGATAAACTTTCATCTATCGGTTTTTATGAACTTAATCCTGCTTTCGATAATGGAGAGCAAACCGCTCATCTGGTTGCCCAAATGATATGGTATTTCATTGAAGGTTTCTATAACAGGAAAAATGACTTTCCCGATCGCAAAAGGAAAGATTCCGGTGCATATGTTAAATATGTAGTGTCGATGGAAGAGTTTAAAAACGAAATCATTTTTTATAAAAGCAAAGTAAGCGACCGGTGGTGGATGGAAGTACCTTACCAGGGATTGCAGTCAAAATACGAAAGACAGTTTCTGGTTCCCTGCTCCTATAAAGAATACCAGGATGCATGTAATGAGGAATTACCCGAAAAATGGTGGCAGGTATATCAAAAATTCATGTAGGCAGTTTCGGCAAATAAATCCGAAAAAATCAGCTTCAGTTTTACGCTCTTTCACGATTTTATAGCACATTCATCAACAATGGTCAGGCAGTAATATGAAACGATCCGATATTCTGTGTAAATTCTTCGGTTTGAAAACAAGTAATATTACTGATAAGCTCCATTGGCATAGTTCATATATTTGTAATTCTAAATTTCTGCGAGACTATCTTGCAATTATTTGAATATCAAAGTGTTCTTTGAAATATTGGTTCCAAAAAAAATTAACAGCCTCTTGTTGATAAAGAAAATTGTTGTATTTTTGCGCTTTTGGAAATGATGATAGAAATATTCTTTTCAGTCATTCAATTTTTAAGACTTTTCTGCGTTTCTGAATTGAGTAAATACATAAAGGACCTTCAATGAAAAAACACACCATCGCTGCACTACTTATTACTATGGTTTTTATTTGCGATGATGTTTCAGCACAACAGGAAGCTCAGTTCAGCCACAATATGTTTAACAATATGGGAATTAACCCCGGCTTTGCAGGATTGAGAGCAGCCATATGTGCCACAGCTCTCGCCCGCCAGCAATGGGTTGGTTTCAGGGATGAAGAGGGTACACGGGTTAATCCTGAAACTTACAGCTTTAGCATTGATGCACCCATACCTTTTATAAGAGGCGGATTGGGGTTAGGATTTGTTCAGGACCAGCTGGGTTTTGAAACAACCCTCGGTGTCAAACTGGCATATGCCTATCACCTCGATTTAAACTACGGTACTTTGGGCATTGGAGGCCAGGTTGGTTTTCTTGATAAGCGTATTGACTTTTCCAACTTCAGACCTATCAATGATGGCGACCCCGCACTTACAGGTTCAGCCGATGAGTCAAGGATGTTTATTGATTTTGCCCTCGGGGCATTCTATGTAATGGATGATCAGGCATGGGCAGGTTTATCAGTAAGCCAGCTTTCACAGCAAACCAGAGAAATCGGTACCGCCGACCATCAGCTCAGAAGGCATATTTATTTAACAGCAGGATATAATTATACTCTGCCATCACACCCGGCATTCATTGTTAGCCCCTCCGTATTGTTAAAATCCGACTTTGGTTCTTTCCAAACTGATATAAACGCACTCATTACATACAATAATCGTTTTTGGGGAGGCGTTAGTTATAGGCTTGAAGATGCTGCCGTTATATTTTTGGGACTTACATTCGAGCAAATCAGTATAGGTTATTCCTACGATATTACCACTTCTCCACTGGGCAGAAGCGGCAGAAGCTACGGAAGCCACGAAATAATGTTACAGTATTGCTTTGACCTCGATATAGGAAAAATAACAGAATCACACAGGAATGTAAGGTTTTTGTAAATCGAAGAAAATTTTTTTGAAACCTGTTCCTTTTTTAATACGTTTAAGAATCTATAAAAAAAAGATAGCTAGTTAGTGGTCATAAAATCTGGAATTAACATGAAAAGGTTATTATTTATTGCATCATTAGTTATAATTGTTACCAGTTGTGATCGTTCAGGCCGCGGTCATTTAACAGGTGTACAAAATCGTCCGGATGGATTTTATGCCGATCCTCCGGGAATGGTATACATCCCCATGGGAAGTTTTAACATGGGGCCATCTGATCAGGATATTGCATATTCACAAAATGCAATATCCAAAACCATTTCATTGCCTGCATTCTACATGGATGAAACTGAAATTACGAATAACCAGTACAGGCAATTTGTATACTGGGTTCGCGATTCACTCGCCCATATGCTTCTTGCAGACATTAATGAAGATCACCTGATCATGGAGGATCAGTACGGAGGATTTCTCGATCCACCACTCATCAACTGGAGGCAAAGAATCCGCTGGGAAGGTGAAGAAGAACGGGAGATACTGGAAGAGCTGTTCCTTCCTGAGCACGAGCGCTTTTTCCGCAGAAGGGAAATTGACTCGCGCCAACTCATCTACCGGTATCATATCATTGACATCAACCGTGCTGCCAGAAGATCAGAAAGGAACACACCAAGAAACGAATTCGTAATGGAGTATGAAACCCATGTTTATCCTGATACATTGGCCTGGATACATGATTTCAGTTATGCATATAACGAACCCATGACCCAGTATTATTTCTGGCATCCTACCTATGACCATTATCCGGTAGTCGGCGTAAACTGGTCACAGGCAAGAGCTTTTACAATCTGGAGAACCAATTTCCTCAATAATTACTTGGCAAGTCGAAGCAGTCCTTTTGCACAGGAATTCAGGCTTCCCACCGAAGCTGAATGGGAATATGCTGCAAGAGGCGGACTGGATCTTAATCCATATCCATGGGGGGGTCCATACACTCGCAATATGGATGGATGCTTCCTGGCCAACTTTAAACCTCTCAGAGGGAACTATGTGGCTGACGGAGGATTCCAGACCATCATAGTTGGTCACTACCCACCGAACGATTATGGTCTTTATGATATGGCCGGTAATGTTTCTGAATGGACAATTAACGCCTGGGACGAATCATTCTACATCTTCGGTCATGATATGAATATGCACTATCATTACGAAGCACAACCCGATGACCCCATTACGCTTAAGCGTAAAGCCATCAGGGGAGGATCCTGGAAAGATGTAGGTTTCATGCTGCAGGTAAGCACACGAGCTTATGAATATCAGGATACTGCTAAATCATATATTGGATTCCGTTGCGTACAAACTTATCCCGGAAGAGACAGGGGCGATGGCAGAAGAGCTTCCAATGTTTATTAACATTTAGCAAAATCCACATTTTAATTTGAATTAATCATTATTTATAAATTTCAATTTGAGAAACTATGAAATTTGCACAATCTAAAGGATTCAGAACCTTAATGTCAAGGCTTTATGGATGGGGAGCATCCCTGGTAATCCTTGGAGCTTTGTTCA
>SKVR01000016.1 GCA_007129355.1 Bacteroidales bacterium
AAGAGGGGGATAATACTTTGACATACAACCTTAAAGACCTACCTGATGGATTGTTGTTTGTAAGTGTGGGAACTGAGAAACAACTTTTTGGCACCAAAATGATTAAACTGGAGCACTAATTTTCTTTATTGTAATTAAACGAAAAGGATTATCAATCCCAAATCTAAAATAATTTGGGTACAGAGAAAATTCTTAATAAATCCTTTTCATACAACCTGATATGCTAAAACACCAGTGCATTCCACCGGTTTCACCCTAATAACTTCATAACCCTCCCACACCCCTTTAAAAGACTCCAAAGCCAATTTTTACAAGCTTACTCCAAACCCACCCGGCAAATATTCACATAAAAACATAAAATACTCGGTTGATACATTTATATTTGGCAATCCATTTATAACCGTAAAGATTTTAAGTTGAAATGCCGTTATAATTTAATTTTAACCCAACTATGTAATTATGAAAAATTTTATCGTTTTTTTACTGTCAGGATTGCTCACCTTTTCGTGTGCTTCTGACAGGGGGCAATCTGCAGATGAGGCTGCGGATGCCAAAACAGAGCTGGAAGTAACTCCCGGAACCCGGGTAACCGATGTAGATGGCAATACCTACCGGACAGTTATAATCGGTAATTACCAATGGATGGCCGAAAACCTGAAAACCACAACTTACAGTACCGGTGAATCCATAGATTATCCCGGCGATAACATGGCAGCCTGGAGCGAAAATACCCTTGGTGCATACGCCTGGTACGACAATGATGAATCCAACGGAGCAACTTACGGGGCCCTGTACAACTGGTATGCGGTAACCCATCCCGATGGTCTTTGCCCTGCCGGATGGCGCATGCCTGATGAGGATGACTGGCTGTACCTTACCGGTTACGTGGGTGAACAAATGGGCAATAAACTCAAATCGCGGCGGCAGGTAGGTTCCCCGTTAGGCGGAGAATTTGACACTATGGAACATCCGCGCTGGGAAACTTTTTCGGTGAATTATGGTACGGATCAGGTTGGATTTGGCGCCCTGCCCGGAGGCAACCGACATGCCAGTGGTACCTTTGTTGCCAAAGGCGCCAACGCCTTGTTCTGGTCTTCAGCCGAAGTATCTGATGAAGCGGGTTACGGTTGGTATATATACCACGGCTACTATGGCGTCGACAGGGGCTACGGTGATAAGCAGGCAGGCTTTAGCGTCCGCTGCATTCGCAATGCCAGTTGAAAACGGTAGAAATTTGACGCACCATTAAACGCTAATCGTAAAATGAAATTTAATCCTTTTGTAAAATACCCCGGAATAATTCTTTCAGGTGTGGCATTTGGAATATTTATCTTATTGCCTTTGTCAGAGTTTGCTTCCTACATTGAATACATCGAGAGAGGAACCGCAAGGGGGCCCGTTACGTTTCTTTTGGGAAAGTTGATGGATACTTTGCTGTTGAGAACACCTATCCGGTTTATTTATTATTCCGGTTTTGGCATTCTTAGTATAGCCTTGTTTGTGCACGTTTACACCAGGTTTAAAGAGAGGCGTAGTGAAATCAACCAGCTTCTGAGTGAATTGAATCAGGGCTTGCTTCCACTTATTGCACAGGGCGAAAGCAATATACTGGAGTTCAAATCGTCGTTCCGGTTTGATTTAAAGCAAAATACCGTAAACAAAGCTTTGGAAGCGGTAGTAATGAAAACCCTTGCCGGTTTTATGAACAGCGGAGGTGGCACACTGTTACTGGGAGTGAGCGACAACGGCACCATATTGGGGTTGGAAAATGATTATCAAACATTAAAAAGAAAAGATAAAGACGGTTTTGAACAACTGATAATGAGTTCTGTATCCGAAAAACTAGGAACTGCTGCCTGTAAATATATCCGTTTGGTTTTTCACTCCCATAACCAGATGGAAGTATGCAGGATAATTGTTGAACGTGCCGGTTTCCCCATTTACGTGAAGGAAGGAAACAGTAAAAAGTTTTACGTGCGCACTGGTTCGGGTACACGCGATATGGACATCCAGGAAGCCATTAATTATATTTCGGAAAACTGGAAAAAATAATTGAAAAATCAAAACGTATCATTCACCGTTTGAACTACAATTAACGGTTTAAACCCTGGAACATGAAAGCTTTGCTCCGGAAATTTTCAGAATGGTTTTACGAAAAGAGTAAAAATAACCTGGTTTTACTCCTTTTAATGGCTGTTTTTCTTTCCTTTAATGCTTTTGTTTTTCCGTATTTTACAAAATTATATGGTTTACAGGATCATGCGCTGCTAGATTTGCAATTTGGATTTACTCCGGAATTTGCCCATGCAGTTCTGGCAGGCTATGGCGAATATGGAAGACAAGGAATGATGTTGTTTACAGGAATCGTTGATACTGTATATCCATTGGTTTATG
The DNA here is from genome assembly GCA_007129355.1 of Bacteroidales bacterium. Lineage (GTDB taxonomy): Bacteria > Bacteroidota > Bacteroidia > Bacteroidales > UBA7960 > SKVR01. The sequence continues at coordinate 2,395 of SKVR01000016.1, forward strand.
GTTCATTTTTGGCTTTGCTCATAAGCAGATTCAAAATAAAATCCAATGCTAGCAGCAACAACTTTAAAATCATAAACTTAATACCTTTTATTGCAGTGTTGTTTGATTTTTTGGAAAACACAGGAATTCTCATTATGATACAATATTACCCCCAACAAATGATCCCCATAGCTTGGGGAACGTCAGTTGCAGGTATGTTCAAATGGATTTTTCTGGGATGTTCTGTCTTAATCTTACTGTTTTTTCTTATCAAAAGTTTAATCCATTGGAGAAAAGGGAAGAGCAAAAATAAATCAGTTAATTAACGAAAAGAATCATTTTCAGATTTACATTTTAGAGAAAGATATGAGACTAACCTGGAATTTTTTACAGCGGAATTGTAGCTCCTGTTATGACAATGACAGCTATTGTAATTCTTTTTGTTTTTGCTAACAAACAACCGGGCATTTCAATGTACTTTTTTCCTTTTGTATTGCTGGGATTGATAATGTTGAGTGTGTTGATATTCTGGATATTATACTTGCTTTATTTCCAAAAAAAATCACAAAAAAAATCCTGATTATTCCCGGAAAGGTAATCATATCATTGGGAAGCAGTCATTAATAGAAATCATTAATGGAGAGAGATATAAAGATTTAATTTACCCAGAGGAGGAGCAATCGGTATAGCATTAAAAAATCTGGAAAACTTTTGCCAAAGCTCAAACACAGAGCGCAGCAATGTGAGTAAGCTCAACCAGCTCAAATCAAGCCTAACGGAGAGTAATCAAAAAGCAAAATACCAAACCCATCATTCCGGGTTGATGATTTCCAGCTCTTTAGTCGTGTATCATAAACCTTCTTTTAAACAATTCCTACCCAACCATGTTAGTTATATAAATACTAACCTTAAAATATTGATATTATGGATGTAAGAGAGGAATTTGAAGGAAGAGTAAAAAAACTTGAAAGCTTTATTGAAGACAAAGGATTTGGCTCAAAACAGCTAAAGAAAGCTAAGAAAGTACAAAGGAGCATCAACACAGTTGTTTTTCTGGGCAGCATATTAACTGCTGCGGGAATTGCAATTTGGGCACTTAACAGGGATTAGGTTTATGTTTACCGGATTGTAAGGTGCAGCACATGCCTTTAAATAATAACACCCTGTAAACTCAAATCTAACGATTGGTTTACCCATAAAAAATGTGTAAAACCATTTCAAATGTGTATTTTAACTACCATAGCCCACGGCAGAACCCGTGGGCTATTTTTTTGGGTGTTAATAAATATCTTTATGCCGGTTTTGATTACATGGGTGAGTTAAACTATATTTGATAAAATATGCACAGGATAGATTGCCTGAAATAAATAGTTACGATGGATCAACTAAAACCGCAATCAGAAAAGAATTATAGTTTATATGCTGCAAAGCCCTTTTTAAAATGGGCCGGTGGTAAAACTCAGTTAATTAATGAAATTGAAAAAAAACTACCAATAGACTTTAAAAACAAAAGTTACACCTTTTTGGAGCCCTTTGTGGGTAGCGGTGCAGTGCTGTTTTGGTTCCTTAATAAATACCCGAAAATTGAAAAAGCAGTAATTAATGATATTAATTCCGACTTGATTAATACATATAAAGTTATTTCATCAAAACCTGAAGAGTTAATTTCCATTCTAAGCATAATACAAGATGAATATTATGCACACGGTGGTAATCAGGAAAAAAAATCGGAATACTACTATCATAAACGGGCATCATATAATTTGCGTAACAGTGAAAAAACAACACAGGCGGCTCTTTTTATTTTTCTTAACAGAACCTGTTTTAATGGTTTGTACAGGGTTAATAAAAATAATGCATTCAACGTGCCTATGGGTTCCTATAAAAAACCAACCATTTGCGATTCAGATAATATCAGGGCAGTGAGCAACACATTACAAAAGGTTGAGATACTTTGTGGCGACTATACACAAACCCTTAATTATGCGGGGGAGAATTCTTTTTTTTATTTTGACCCGCCATATAAGCCCCTGAATAATACTTCCAGTTTTAATTCTTATGCTAAAGATGAATTCAATGATGAGCAACAAATCAGGCTAAAGAATTTTTGTTCAGAAATAGATAATCTGGGCTATAAGTGGATGTTGAGTAATTCAGATGTTAAGGGAATGGATCAGAACAATAATTTTTTTGATGAACTCTTTTCTGAATTCAGAATTAACCGGGTAAAGGCAACCCGAAGAATTAACTCAAACGCTGAAAAGAGAGGGGAGTTAAACGAATTACTCATTACAAACTATGCTAATGAACCGAATCTGAACATTACTGTAATTTAAGGATAACAATTGATTGGAAAGCTAATTGAAAGAAAAGATTTCTGATGCTTACCTGAAAACCCTGGGTTTGTTAAAACCCGTACTTTTTCATTACTAAGTCTAAATCCCTCCATTTTTTTCCTTTGCTAAAGTTTGCTGCAAAGCCTGGTGTTGCATTATTTACAAGTAATTGATGCATTCCCAATCTTTTAACTCTTTTTTTTAAAACCGCATATTGTTTGTTTTCTTCGGCAACCATACCCGCATAAATTACCGTAAACCATATGTCCATTAAAATTTGATCTTCTTCGTAAGTACTGGCAATATTTGTAATTTGGGCTAGTATCTCCTTGTTTATTATTGAGTTTGTTGGTTTATAAATGGTAACAAAGTCATCATAAATTCTGTGGTTACCATATTTCTTCCCTAATCTTTTTAACTCAGTAAAATACTCTAAATCTTTTGGTGCATATCGGGGCTGGTTTTTTCTGGTTAAATAAACGCACCATTCGTCAAAAGAGCCTTTGTCAAACTCAACCATGCTACCATCAGAAATTATTTTTATCAAAGTTGCCATATCATATTTTGTCAGAACTTTTCGTTTCTGATACCCTCTTTTATTGTACTTTTATTATGAATTGCGATCTTTTGGTTTAAAGAAGCAAAAATAATAGTGAAATCCTTAACTCCTGTTAAAAAATTTAATTCGGTTTCCGATAAATAGTTAAATAAAGATGTATTGCAACGCTCAATAAAGCAATTGGCGTGTGAAGCAGGAATTTGAAGATTTGTAGCCCGCATCAGCCTGCCATATGGCCAATCGTAAAAAGAGATGACGGATATTGGAAATAAACCCCAAGAAATGACTTTGACCCAATAGAAAACACCTTCTAAAGAATTAACCATGAAAAAAATAGCATTAGTACTTAGTGGTGGAGGCTTTAAAGGGGCATTTCAGTTAGGAGCATTGAAATACCTGCATGATCATTGGAATCTTTTTCTGACCAACTTTGCAGGAGTTGAAAATAATACCATACAACCGTTGCATTTCGATATCGTGTCGGGGGTTTCGGTGGGTTCGCTCAACGGCTTTATGATGGCTGCCGGGCAGTATGACAGGTTGACCCAACTGTGGGACGATGTAGAACAGAACGGAGTAGAAACCATCTATACTTCCGACTTTATTGATACCCAGCGCAGCCAAATAGAAGAAGAACTGAAGTTCAGCTTCTCGTTCAAAACGCTTAAAAAACGATTTCCGAATACCTCACGAAACATTCTGCTGAATTTGGTATTCAACAGAAATAAAATTTCCGAAAATCTATCAAAAGATCTGGGAAATTTCCGCTCTGTTGCCGATAATACACCCCTCAGGAACAAACTCATTTCGTTTTTACGACCCGATGACCCCATGCACCTCATCCATACGATTACCCAAAATCGATGCCTGTACCAGTGCGGCTTTGTTCCTCTCGACCTGGGCACTTATCAGTCGCCATTACACCATGAGTTTGCATCTGATACCGACCTTTGTAACGCCATTCTTGCATCTACATCCATGCCCATTGTATGGGAGCCGGTACCTGCCATTTCAACCCATCAACAGACCTTTAACGAGTCGGTGGATGGGGGCATAGTAAATGTATCTCCATTAGGCGATGTAATACAGGAAATAAATAAGCAGGATAACGAAGACGAATACCTGATCGTGATTATCAATTGCAGCAACGGGCAAATGGAAGAACAACCCGGTAAGGGTAATATTGTAAATATAGCACTTCGCTCTTTGGTGGAGATTTCTATTACTGAAATATTTAACAACGACCTTAAAGAGTTTTTAAACATCAACAGTATTCTGAAATCGCAAAATCTTAAAGAAATCGAGTATGACCATTACGATTGGAACACCGGAGCCATAAAGAAGAAGCGGCGCAAAAGATTTCGCGCCCTGGTAATACAACCAGATGATAATCTGGGTGAGACATTGGTGGCAAGTCCCGCTATTATTCGCAACCGCCGCCAGGCAGGATACCAGAAAGCTATGGAGTTGATTGAACAACCGGAAAAAAGGAGCATACCACCGGTGGTATAATTTAATAAGGTTCATTCTGTTTTACAGGCAGGTGCTTTCCTGAATCCAGTGGTGTATCATTCCCGTAATTATCTAATACCCATACTTCGATTTCCACAAGGCTTTTAATCGGGCCCGGAGTTCTTTTTCGCGGGTGTTTTGCTGGGGTTCATAAAACAGGGTGCCGGAGAGTTTTTCGGGCAGGAATTCCTGATGGGCAAAATTCCCCGGAAAATCGTGGGCATATTTATATTCCTTTCCGTAGCCTATCTCCTTCATAAGTTTGGTGGGTGAATTTCTCAGGTGCAGCGGTACGGGCAGATCGCCGGATTCCCTCACTGCTTTCTGGGCTTTACCTATGGCCAGGTAAGCGGCATTGCTTTTGGGTGAGCAGGCCAGGTAGGTGGTTATCTGGCTGAGAATGATGCGGCTTTCGGGCATACCGATCATGGTAACGGCCTGAAAGCCTTCGGTGGCCAGCAGCAGGGCATTGGGATTGGCATTACCGATATCTTCCGATGACAGAATCACGAGCCTGCGAGCAATAAATTTGGGGTCTTCGCCACCTTCCAGCATGCGGGCAAGATAGTAAACTGCCGCATTGGGGTCGCTGCCGCGGATGGATTTGATAAATGCTGAAATCACATCATAATGCATCTCCCCGGCTTTGTCATACAAGGCCAGATTTTGCTGGATAAGGTCGAGTACCATCTGGTCGGTTATTTCCAGTGGATCAGAGGGTTCGGAATGAACAACCAGCTCGATGGCATTGAGCAATTTGCGTGCATCACCTCCACTAACACGAAGCAGGGCTGTATTTTCTTTGATGTGGATTTTTCGCCCGGTTTCCTTTTCCAGGAAGATGCGGGCTTTTTCCAGTAAAGTCAGCAATTCGGCTTTATCCAGATCCTTTAAAATGTAAACCTGGCAACGTGAAAGCAGGGGAGAGATCACCTCAAAAGAAGGATTCTCGGTGGTAGCGCCAATAAGCGTAATGATACCCTTTTCCACGGCCCCCAGCAGCGAATCCTGCTGCGATTTGCTGAAACGATGTATTTCATCAATAAACAGTATGGCATTACCTCCGGCTTTGTCGGCCTGCTCTATTACTGCCCTTATATCTTTTACCCCCGAATTGATGGCACTCAGTGTAAAGAAAAGTTTATCGAGCTGCTGCGAAATGAGAAATGCCAGCGTGGTTTTGCCTGTACCCGGCGGTCCCCAGAGGATCATGGAGGGGATGTTTCCGCTTTCTATACTTTTGCGCAATACCGCTTTCTCACCTACCAGGTGCTTTTGGCCCAGGTAGTTATCAAGGGATTGCGGACGTAACGTTTCTGCAAGAGGTTTGGGCATGGCTTCAGTTTTTTCATTATTGAACAGTCCTGAACTTTTCCAGGTGATCCAGCCTTTGCAGCAGCGGCGGATGCGAATAGTTTACAAATACATTTACCGGATGGGGCCGGAGATTGCTCAGGTTGTTTATAGAAAGTTTCTTCAGGGCATCCTGCAGGGGCTCAGGTTTGTATTTTTCAGCGGCAAAGGCATCGGCCTGGTATTCATGTTTGCGCGACATATAATTGCCTGCAATGCCCAGAAGTGTGCTTACCGGCGAGTAAAGCAAACCAAATGCAATGATTCCGATATGAAAGCTGGGTTGTTCTACTCCCAATGCAAGAGATAATTCAGGGCGGTTGACAAATAATCCCAGTAAATAAAGCATCACACCCGAGCTGACAGCTGATACAATCATCCCTTTTGTAATATGTTTCTTTTTGTAATGCCCAATTTCGTGGGCAAGCACTCCTACCAGTTCTTCGGCTGTATGTTCTTCTATCAATGTATCGAATAATACAATCCTTTTTTTGGAACCCAGCCCGCTGAAATAGGCATTGGCCTTGGAACTCCTTTTTGAACCGTCAATCACAAAGATATTATCGAGTTTGAAACCGGCTTTTTGTGCAAATTTTTCAATGGCATCCCTTAATTCACCATCTTCAAGCGGGGTTTGTTTATTAAACAACGGCACGATAAGCGTGCTGTAGAACATGGCCATAAAGATGGAAAAGAAAGTAAGAAACACCCATGCATACAGCCAGAATAAATTACCTGCAAACTGAAAAAACCATATGATAATAGCCAGCAATCCACCACCAAGTATAATTGCCAGCAGCCAGCCTTTGAGTTTGTCTGCAATATAGGTTTTGGGCGTAGTACGGTTGAAACCGAATTTTTCTTCAATCACAAAAGTGTGGTATATATCAAAAGGAGTAGAAAGCAGGTCGCTGGCCAGTCCGACAACACCAAAAAATAATAGTGCCATAAGTACAGGGTGTTCGGTAAATTGCCGTACCCAGTTATCCACTAAAGGGAACCCGCCCAGAAGCAGGAATGCAATGATAAGCACAAAGCTCAATGAAGCGGTAATCAGTCCGAATCTCATATTTTCTTTCTGGTAATTTTGCGATTTTCGGTATTTGTCTTCATCATAAATTCCTTTAAGCTCACCAGGGAGTTCATTGCTCCATCTTGTGGAATTCAGGTAATCAAGCAGCCTGTCGAACAGGAAATCAAATACTAGTATTGCGAGTATGATATAGAGGAGTGTTTGATGCATAGTTGGTTTAAGGGTTTAGGGGTTTATGGGTTGATAGGTTGATGGGTTTAGGGTTTGGTGGCGGCAAGGCCGATGCCAAACCCTAAACCTTAAATTCATAATAGCCTGTTATTCTGAGCGTAACGAAATGGATCGAAGAATCTCGTTGCCATATTTTAACGGTTAATAATGTTTTTATAAGCATATATTTTTAAACAATTCAAAATTTTCTTTTTTCGATATTAGCTTTGTTGAGATCGCTTTCGGCTCGGTTCGAATTTCCGATTTCGAATTTCGATATTCCATTCTTCGGTCTTCCGTCCAGCGTTTTCCGTTTTAATAACTTCCTGCATATTTTCTTATAAACCATTCTGCAGTCAAAAGCGCCAGGAGGAGGAAGAAGATCCAGCGGAGGTTTATCAGGTCTTCAAATTCGTGCTGGGTATAAATTACGGGCCTTATATCCTGGCGGTTTCTGATTTCTTCAAGCAGCAGGTCGAGCTCATCGGGGAAGAACATTTTTGCCCCTGAATTTTCTGCCATCTGGAATAGTAAGCTATGATCGGCCACGGTGTTGATACTCTCCAGGTTTAAGGGTGATACCGTAAAAAATCCATCGGCAGTATAGGTTTCTCTTCCAAATTCAACCCTTGCACGATACCGGTATTCTCCAACGGGAAACACTCCGGCATTCAGTGTATAGGCATTTCCGCTGCGGCCGGGAATGTAATCGAATTCCACACCATCTTCATTAATTATGGTCAGATTTACTTCAGGTTCGTTAACCAGTTCGTAACTTCTGTTGTAAAGTTCTGCTTCAAAAATTACAGGTTGATTTTCGTAAATGAAGTTTTGGGTATTCACCCTGAAAAAGCTTCTGTCCTCAACCACCGAAAGGTATTGCACTATGCGGGATACCATGTCGTTAAATGCCGCATGATTTCCTTCCCTGGCAAAATTCCCCAGTCGCCATCTCCATATACCTTCACCCATAATGATACCGGTTTTTCTTTCTCCCACTTCCGAAAAGGCAATCAACGGATAATCAGTAGAGACATTTCCAATGCGTTGCCATGCAAAAACCTGGGTGGCTGGCGCAATGTTATAAGTGGCAAAAGCAGTATTCAGGGGAGGTAAAACCGGCAGCAACTGATTGATCTCCGGGCTTACGTTGAAAAGATTAAAATTTTCATTGATATCGGCCCTTGAGTCATTAAAACCGGTAGATCGCAGATTGATTTGAATACCTGTTTGCAGCCGGTTTAGTAAAGTAATATTACTCTGGGGTCCCAGAACAAAAAGCTGCGCCCTATTTTCGCGCATTGCCTGGTTTAACAGTGACAAATCCCTTTGCTGCCTGTTGGGTATCTGGTGCCAGATGATAAGATTATAGGCTTCCAGGCTTCCTTCAAATTCGTCAAACAAGGCCACTTCAACCTCATAGTTCTCATTATCTTCAATGGCAAACTTTAGTGCACCCACATCGGGGTGAGGAGAGTAAGCCATTATAAGAATCTTTTGCCGGCTGTCAATTACTTCAATGAAAAAATCCTGTGTGTTATTCTCGATGGTAATTTCATCTTCAATGGGTTCAATTTCAACCCTGTATCTTTTAATGCCCGTTTCGGTTGCTTCCAATTCTGCAGTTATGGTTTCAAAATGTGCATCTGATGTAAAACTTACACGTTGTTCAAAAACAGATTCTCCTTCATGAATTACTCTCAGCCTGCTGTTTTCACCCATTGCCTGGCGGGCTTCCAAGGTAATCTCAAGAGGGAAAATATTGTTGAGATAAGTGATTCGGTTGTGCCTCAGCCTGTTAATGATCAAATCTTTTCGTGGCGTTGTATCTCCCAGTGCAATGGTATAAACCGGTATAAAAGATGAAGTGCTTTGATAAACAGGGTTACGGCCGCGGTTGTATATACCATCGCTGGCGATAACCACAGCGCCCATGTTTCTGTTTGAGTATCGGGATTCTATGGAAGAGAAAATATCTGAAATATCAGTCTGCCGGTCCTGGTAGTTAAAGTCGCGAATTTCTCGCACCTCTTCACCAAAAGCGTGGGTATACAAAATATAATCATCTTCCAGTCCTGAGAAAAAACGTTGAATCTCTTCAGCATAGGTTTCGGTAATGAATGCTGAATCAGGTCCGACCACAAGAGACTGGCTGTTATCCTGGAAAAAAAGGATGATGGGTTCCTGCCTTTGGGTTACCTGCATTTTTAGTAGGGGAGAGAGCAGGAAAAAACTCAGCAGGCTGATAACTACAAGGCGAAATGCAGCCATGAGTCTTTTTTGCGGCAGACTGAAATCATCAGATCTATTTTTGTAATACAAAATGGCTGCTGCAGTTGCGCCTGCCAGCAGGCAAAGCAAAATAAACCACCAGGGGTAATCAAATATGAAGTTAAGATTCAAAGCCGTAATAAATAGTTAGTTCAGAATTACTTTTTGAAGAGCACAAAGATAAAGGGATTTTGAGATAAAAAATCTTCCGGCTCTTTACAGGTAAATGCAACGCATATGATTTAACATTGTTTAAATAGAAAGAATAAGCAAAAGCCCCGGTGAGAAGAATTTACACCGGGGCTTCATTTTCAGAGAAAAATCAACAGTTATTATTTCTTGGTTTGATCGTTGGATTTTCCTTTTCCTTGTCCAGACTGGGGTTTCCCTATGTTATCCCTCATGGTAGTATCAGCTTTGATATTTTCCATTCTGTAATAATCCATGATACCCAGGTTTCCGCTGCGGAATGATTCGGATATTGCCTTAGGAATTTCAGCTTCGGCTTCAATAACTTTGGCACGTGCTTCCTGTGCTTTGGCTTTCATTTCCTGCTCGGCAGCAACAGCCATTGCTCTTCTTTCTTCAGCTTTGGCCTGTGCAATGTTCTTGTCGGCATTGGCCTGATCAATCTGCAGTATCGCCCCGATATTCTTACCTACGTCAATATCGGCAATATCGATGGAAAGAATCTCATAAGCAGTTCCTGAGTCAAGACCTTTCGAAAGTACAACTTTGGAAATACTGTCGGGGTTTTCAAGTACCTGTTTGTGGTTGTTGGCCGAACCGATGGAGGTAACAATACCTTCACCAACCCTTGCCAGGATGGTTTCTTCGCCGGCACCACCAACCAATTGCTTGATGTTTGCCCTCAGGGTTACCCTTGCTTTCGCGATAAGCTGGATACCGTCTTTGGCAACCGCTGCAACAGGAGGTGTATTGATAACCTTGGGTTTTACCGACATTTGCACCGCTTCCAGTACATCACGACCGGCAAGGTCGATGGCGGTTGCTGTTTTAAAATCAAGGTTGATATTGGCTTTGTCGGCGCTGATTAGCGCATTTACTACAGCTTTTACTCTACCGCCCGCAAGGAAGTGGGCTTCAAGATCATCGCGGTTGAGTTTCAGACCAGCTTTGGTGGCTGAGATAAGGTTGTTAACAATCACAGCCGGTGGAATTTTCCTCCAGCGCATCAGTACCAATTGTAAAAGGCTGATCCTTACACCCGATACCAGGGCCGAGAACCACAATCCTACGGGTATGAAGTAAAATATGATCCATAAACCCAAAATACTCACCACCGCAATGGCAATAATAATTCCAATGTTTGCTTCCATTTTTTAGTTTGATTTTGATTTGACAATAATTTTATTTCCGTCCACTTTTGTTACTACAATTTCAGTATTCTGGCTGATGAGATTATCTTTCGACGTAACTTCATAATATTCATCATTTATCATAGCTTTTCCCATGGGGTTAAGTCTGGTTATAGCAATTCCTTCGTCGCCGGGATTTACTTTATCCGCTTCCACAATGTTTACTCTGCTGCTGAGCTCTGAGCCCAGCATGGCCCTTTTCCAGGTGTTACTTTTCAGGGCCAATGCAAGTGCTCCGATAGATAAAACCAGTGTGCCACCCAGGGTGTAGGTGCCGGCTACAGTGCCATGAGCACTGTAAGCAGAATAAACACCGAATGCCATCATTGCTGCACCCACAATTCCCACTACAGTGGCACCCGGAACAACCAGTATTTCCAGCAACAGGAAAATCAATCCTATCACTATTAAAGTTATAATTACTAACCAGCCCATATTGCTTTTGTTTAGATTCTTCTGAAATTATTAAAACGTTATTTGCAAAGTAACATGATTTTATTAAATACGTAATAAAATTATTCGATTGTTGCTGTAATACCCCTGTTCAGAATTTCTCTGTACATGGGTTCAAGTGAGCTGTAATCGCCTGATCTTACAGTACATTTCCCGTTATGGTGAATGATCAGGGTGCATTGTTCGGCCTGCGGAGGCTCATGCTTACATACTTCGATCAGGGTTTTGATCACATGATCAAATGTATTAAAATCATCGTTGTGTACAACAAGGTCGCGCAGGTCTGTTTTCAGGGATTGTGTTGATCCTGAATCCCTTGTCTTTTCTTTGGTCATAACAAAATATTATTCGTTTTGGTCAAATGATAAGGGTTTCTGATAACCTAAATTAAAACTTCATTTCAAAGGTAAATAAAATATGTATAAACACGCTGTTTTATGATTTTTATCAACTTATATAAACCTGCGGTTGAAAATTTTCAATGATTATCAGCAATCTTTCTCATATCGATTAATAGGTCCATAGTCTCCTGTTTGTTCAGAACTTCAAATCCGTGAGTTAAAAATAACTGCAATGGATAGATGTCAAAAAAGTTATCCATTGGCCTTTGCTTTAGCCAAAGGACTGTTGGGGAAGTTTTTAAGGCAGATCAACCGGTGGGATTTTTCATTTCATCCGCAATTCCCTTTTTGCGAAAATGAAGTTTATTTTCCTGTCCCTTTAAAAGTCGTTTTATGTTCTTATGATGAGTGAGTGGAACAAATATGGCCACAGCAATTGAGAAGATAATTTCTGCAGTAAGATCGTTTTGCATAATGAATATCACAACAATGGGAAATGCAATGGCTGCCGACATGGAACCAAGTGATACATATTTTGTGGGTATAAATGCAATGAGAAATACCACCAGGCAAATCAATACAGCCTGCGGGAAGAGTGCAATTACGATGCCCACAAGTGTAGCAATACCTTTTCCGCCTCTGAAACCGGCAAAAAGGGGAAATACATGACCAAGCAATGCCATTGATCCCAGCATGAGCTGGTATATGACTAAGTTATTGGCCGAGGTAAATGATGCTTCAGGAAAAAACCTGCTAAGATAAACGGCGGCAAATCCTTTGAGTGCATCCAGCACCAGGA
>SKVR01000056.1 GCA_007129355.1 Bacteroidales bacterium
ACCAAAATTTTTCGGACTAAGGGTTTTGTCGGATACAATATGAAAGGGGAGTTGTGAAAACTACTATTAAATTTAAGCATTAAAATGCGGAATTACATTAAGTAAACGTTAAAAAAATATTAACAATTTTATTGTAAATTGTTGATAAATAGGGTTTCGCAGGAGTTTGCCGGTAAAGATGAATGTCAGTTAAAGCAACAAAATCGCTTATTTGGTCGCTGGATTTTTATCGTTTGTGCCGATGATTTAAATATGCAACTCATGGGTTTTTCATAGCTATAAATTGCTAATTTTGGGCCTCTATTGACTTAAATTTTTTTAATTCCCGGTATGGACCTTATCACCACTTTCACAATTATTGCTGTAGGAATTCTTATTTTCCTTGCACATCTTTTTGCCGGTCTCTTTCGTTCTAAAAAAATACCCGATGTATTACTGCTTATTGTTATCGGGCTCATTCTGGGTCCTTTTACAGGCATTATCGACCAGAGCTTTTTTGGTGATTTGGGCAGTGTATTTGCCAATATTACCCTGGTGATTATCCTGTTTGAAGGGGGTACCGGCCTGCGCATGAATGTTTTGCGCACTGCACTGCGCGGCACGGCAAGCCTTACCATTATAAACTTTTCAATCAGTATGCTGGTTACAGGTCTTTGCACCATGGTGATCTTCGACTTCGACCCCTTACGTTCTTTTATGCTGGGGGCATTTCTGGGGGGTACGGCTTCGGCCATTGTTATTCCGCTGGTAAACCAGATGCAGATGGATGTGGGCTCCAAAACCATCCTTATCCTGGAATCGGCAGTAAGCGATGTATTATGTATTGTGGTTGGGCTTACCCTGTTTGAGGCGTTTAAGCTTGGCGGACTTAATTTCGGCAATATGCTGGGAAGTATAGTTGGAGGGTTCTTGTTCTCACTCATCATTGGTCTGATTGCGGGTCTCATCTGGTCGTTTATGCTGAACAGGGTAAGAACTTTGCAAAACTCTATTTTTACCACTCCCGCCTTTGTTTTTATCGTTTACGGAATATCCGAACTGATGGGTTTCAGTGGAGCAATATCTGCACTTATGTTTGGTATTACCCTGGCCAATATTGATTTACTTCCGTTGCCTTTACTGGCCAAATACACCAAAGAAATTCCCCATACCTTCAATGATACAGAGCGGATATTCTTTGCCGAAGTGGTATTCCTGCTTAAAACCTTCTTCTTTGTTTATATTGGCATCTCTATCGTGCTTACGGATTATTTTTCACTGGCAGTGGGTTTTATTCTTACAATCCTGCTGTTTATTGTTCGCATTCCCACGGTAAAGATTTCAGTTCGGCCAAACCTTCCGCTGGAAGACCGGGTGGTAATGGCATTTATGGTACCCAAAGGTCTGGCTGCAGCCGTACTGGCATCACTGCCGTTTCAGTACGGAATGCCGGGAGGTGAGTATATCCAGAATATTACATACTCTACTGTACTTTTAAGCATTGTGCTTAATTCGCTTCTGGTGTTTCTGCACAGCCGTTACCCGGGAGTAAAATGGTTTTATGGTTACTTTCTTGCCTGATTTGATGATTTTATAATTTACTTAACTTTTTTAGGTGCGAAAATTTCTGTAGGTTTGAATCCGTTTTTAATAGCAATTCTAAACAAATACAATACATAATGAAAGGTAAAAGTTTCCTGGTCAGAAGCTGTCTGATATTTTTTTTATTGATGGGAAACATGATGACTTCCCTGGCAAGGCAAAGTGATGTTCCCCCCGATTTTGAACCCGAACTGAGTACACCCTGGCACAGTGTGCTTACACATATTTATTTTTTGCAATCCGGAAGTTATGATGTGGATAATGCATCGCTCCCATTTCTCCATCCGGGGGTAGATTCTTTGCAGGCCCGTGACCTGGCCGTAAAATTGAAACAGGCTTGGGATGCAAGGGGTTTTATTGTCAATTTTGACTATATACCACGAGAAGCCAATTACATTGATTCTGTGAGTGAACGGCAAATATTTGCTCCCATCAGACAGACGCCGGGGATCTTTGTTGAGCGTCAGCCCAATGGCGATTGGCGTTACAGCACCAGCAGCTTTGATGATATTGAAGCATTTCACAGGGAAGTATTTCCCTATGGTTCTGACCTGCTTGCAGATCTTTTTTCAGAACGAGGGTCTGTTCGTTTTTTCGGACTATACCTCTGGCAACATTTCGGAATTTTAGTGATGATCATCATCAGCCTTTTGCTGCACAAGCTGCTTACCTTTATCTTCAACCGGCTTCTTTACCAGGGAGCACATAAACTGGGCTATGATAAAATTGTAAGACCTTACCTTTTGCCGGTTGCCAAACCCCTCAGTCTTTTTGTTGTGTTTGTGTTTATTGCTTTGTTTTATCCTTTGCTGCAATTGCCTGCCCAGGTTTCATTTTATCTGAGTTTTGTCTTTAAGGTTTTATGGCCACTGTTTGGCATACTTGTGTTTTATAAGCTGGTGGATGTTTTTGGCCTTTACCTTGAAAGCCTTGCAGGAAAAAATGAAACCAGTATCGATAATAATGTAATACCCATTATTCGTAAAGTTCTCAAGGTTTTTGTGATAGTTGTCGGGGGCTTATTTATTTTGCAAAACCTGGATGTTAATATTACCGCATTACTGGCAGGTCTTTCTATTGGTGGTCTGGCGCTGGCACTGGCAGCGCAGGATACGCTGAAAAATCTGTTTGGTTCGATTATGATCTTTATTGATAAGCCATTCTCCGTGGGGCACTGGATCACCAGTGGAGATATTGACGGAACCGTAGAGGAAGTTGGATTTCGCTCCACCCGTGTGCGCTCATTCCGCAACTCACTTTATTATGTGCCCAATGGTAAACTGGCCGATGCTACCATCGACAATCACGGATTACGCCAATTCCGCCGTTTCTTTATGCACATTGCTGTTACCTACGATACACCCCCTGATCTCATTGAGGTATTTGTGCAGGGATTGAGAAAAGTAGTTGAGAAACATCCCAATACCCGAAAAGATTTTTACATCATTGAGTTCAATGAGATGGGTGATTTTTCGCTGAAAATTATGTTCTACATTTTCTTTTCTGTGCCCACCTGGCCCGAAGAGCTAAGGGTACGTCACGAAATCCTTATTGAAGTCGTTCGGCTGGCCGAAAAACTCGGTGTACGTTTTGCATTCCCCACACAAACTATGCATATGGAAACTTTTCCCGACAAAAGCAGCCTAACTCCAAAATATGACATGAACATGAACGAGTTTAAGCAGGTGATGGAGGATTATTTTGCTGAAAAAGAAGGGAAAAAAGGTTGAGATGCTGAGCGATTGCGAAGTCCCGAGAGCGAATGCGATTCGGGAATGGGTTGAAAAGTTGAAAGGTTGAAAGGTTGAAAGGTTGAAAAGTTGAAAAGTTGAAAAGTTGATAGGTTTAGGAGTTGAGATGTAATATTATAGAAAAAGGCCCGTGCCGTGAAAGCAGGGGCCTTTTTGATATTGAATTTCAGAGAACAAAAATTCATGAATATTTCTTAAACAGCTTTTATTTGAATACCGCCACAGCAGCCGGATCCACAATCTGGAAAGTGAATGACTCGGTAAAATACAGCTGAACGGTTTTACTGTTGTGCGATTCGTAGCCGATGGAAATATCCTGGCCAATAACCATTTTAAGGTCGCCGCCTCTTTCGGTTACGATAAATGCACCATCGATATTGGGTGCCATTATTATGGAGCCACCCAACAGGTTTTCCATTTGCTTACGCAGTGGATAGCCCCTGATAAAGCTGTTCACCTTCTGCCATTTTTCCTGGCTAAGGATCAAGGAGTAAGGTCCTTCGATGGAGTTAGCTTTGAATTGTGACAGAACATCAGCCACAGCGCCGATAATTTCCTCTCCATTTTCTGGAAATACCGGCGTATCATATTCTTTGCACGATTTCAATCCTTCAATGTTGCCTGGTTTGAATCCTTCATAAATGACTTTTTCTTCGAATTTTGCAATCTCTCTTGCTGCATCTTCCATGGCATCAAGATCAATGTCTTCAGCACCGCGTATCACATTATCCAGTTCCCATATATTCAGTTCAAAAGGAATGCGTGCTTCCACCACCGGTAAAACCTGGTGAACGCCATATTTTACTTTGCTTTTCTGGTTGGCAG
>SKVR01000078.1 GCA_007129355.1 Bacteroidales bacterium
CCACAACTATCTTCAGCATAAAAATAAAAAAAGCCCCCTGATAATCAGAGAGCTAATCCTTGTTTTGGTACCCAGGGCCGGGGTCGAACCGGCACGATATTTCTATCACTGGTGTTTGAGACCAGCGCGTCTACCAATTCCGCCACCTGGGCATGTAATGAGCATTTTTTAGTGAGTGCAAATTTATACATTATTTCGGTATGGCAAAAAAAAATGTATTTTCCCTTTACAGGGGTTTTATTGTAGTTTTAATTTTCTAATTTTGTGCCAGATTGATTGCAAATCATTTAAATAACTGCCTTATGTCCTGCAAAGTGAATATTTTCTCCGGATCTGCATCCCGCTACCTTGCTCAAAAAATTGCCCAGGAATATGGCAAATCGCTTGGAAATGAAATTGTTGCCAAGTTCAGCGATGGTGAATTTCAACCCTCTTTCGAAGAAACCATCCGGGGAAGTGATGTGTTTATTATTCAAAGTACCTTTGCACCTTCCGATAATCTCATGGAGTTACTGCTAATGATTGATGCTGCCAAACGCGCATCATCCAAGCAGGTGGTAGCAGTAATACCTTATTTCGGATTTGCCCGCCAGGACCGTAAAGACAAACCACGGGTTCCCATAGGAGCAAAACTCATTGCCAACCTGCTTACCGCTGCAGGCGTTGACAGGGTAATAACCATGGACCTGCACGCCGACCAGATACAAGGCTTCTTCGATGTGCCGGTTGATCATATGTATGCTTCATCTATTTTTGTTCCTTATGTGAAAAGCCTTAATCTTCCCAACCTGGTTATGGCATCGCCCGATACAGGGGGTACAAGAAGAGCAGGTGCATACGCCAAGTTCCTGAATTGTGAAATGGTGATCTGCTACAAACAAAGGATCAAGGCCAATGAAGTGGAAAGAATGGTACTTATCGGAGATGTGAAAGACAAAGATGTGGTTCTGGTAGATGATATCATTGATACAGGAGGTACCATTACCAGGGCTGCCAAAACGATGATTGACAATGGTGCCAGTTCCGTGAGGGCATTGTGCACACACCCTATCCTTTCAGGGAAAGCTTACGAACGTATTGAAAAAAGCTATTTAGATGAACTCATTGTTACCGATACAATCCCCTTGAAAAATGAAAGCAGCAAAATCAGAGTGCTTTCTACTGCCAAATTGTTTGCCGATGTTATCAAACGGGTAAATAATCATGAGTCGATAAGCACCCACTTTGAATTCACTACCATCCTCTGATTATTTTTTAAAAAATTATTACAAAAACCGGCTGTAAAGCATTACCTTTGCAGCCGGTTTTGCATAGGGCAATTCCTTAAGTATTCATCTAAAATTCAACAACAAATGAAAAAAGTATCTGTGAGCGGTTCTCTCAGGGAGAACGTAGGGAAAAAAGATGCTAAGGCTATGCGCCGCCAGGGATTGGTTCCCTGTGTGCTTTATGGAGGAGAAAAACAAATTGCTTTTTCACTCCCCGAACTGGCCTTTAAAGACATTATTTATACCCCCGATTCATGCATTGTAAACCTTGATATCGATAGTAAAAAATACAGTGTAGTTCTCCAGGATGCACAGTTCCATCCGTTAAATGACAAGGTTATTCATTGCGATTTTCTGCAGGTTTTCGACGAAAAACCGGTAAAAATTGACCTTCCTATTGAACTTAAAGGAAATTCGCCAGGTGTTATCAAAGGTGGAAAACTTATTATCAAGCTCAGAAAGCTTAGAGTGAAAGGCTTGATGGATGCCCTTCCCGCCAGAATTACCATCGACATCTCTAAACTGGAAATTACTGACTCAGTAAAGGTTGGAGACCTTGATGTTAAAGAAATTGAATTCCTAAACCCCCATAATGCCGTAGTAGTAATCGTTAAGTCTGCAAGGGCCGCCATGATGGCACCTGTTGACGCAGAAGAAGACGAAGAAGGTGAAGCAGGAGAAGGAGCAGAAGGTACTGAAGGTACCGAAGGTGCTGCAGAAGGTGGTGAATCTAAAGAAGAAAAATCAGAATAGATTTTGCATGACCTAACGGGTCACTTTGAATACAAGGCATAAAGGTTTTATCTTTATGCCTTGCTTTTTATAACCAATTGCACATGCTAAAATTTCTAACCCGTCTTTGGGGCAAAAAGCAATCTAAAGACGTAAATCAAAACGAAGAAGTGAAATATCTGATAGTGGGGCTCGGAAACATTGGCCCCGATTACGAAAACACCAGGCACAACATAGGTTTTATGGTGCTGGACCATATTGCCGCATCAAAAGATGTTAGTTTTGAACCTGCCCGCTATGGTGATAAAACTTCATTCAGGTTTAAGGGCCGTAATTTTATTCTCGTAAAACCCAGTACTTATATGAATCTGAGCGGAAAAGCCATTCACTACTGGCTTACCAAAGAAAAAATCCCCATAGAAAATCTCATGGTTATCGTCGATGATGTTGCACTGCCACTGGGAACCCTGCGCCTAAAGGCAAAAGGGAGTGATGGCGGACATAACGGACTGGCAAGTATTATTTCTGTTCTAGGCACAAACATGTTCTCCCGGTTGCGGTTTGGGATTGGTGATGACTTCCCCAAAGGAGCCCAGGTACAATATGTATTGGGTAAATGGGAAACATGGGAACTGGAAATTATTGAACCAGTAATAAAAAAATGTGCCGACCTTATCACCAGCTTTGCCACCATAGGTATTGAAAGAACTATGAATTTTTTCAATACCAAACCCAAAGCAGCTAAAAAGAAGCCAAAGGATGAAGGTTCATCTGAAAAACCATCAGAAAATGCCGGATGAAAATATCATACCAGTTGCCTGTGCCATTATTGAACATGATGGTAAGGTGTTGATTGCACAGCGAAACTCACGCACCAGCAATGCATATCACTGGGAGTTTCCGGGCGGGAAAAAGGAGAAAGGGGAAAGTACCGAAGAATGCCTGACCAGGGAAATTCAGGAAGAACTTTCCATACACATTTTTATTACAGGCAAACTGGTTCCTGTAATTCATCACTATCCTGACAAGAGTATCAGACTCATTCCCTTTGTGTGCAGTTATGATGGTGGTCCGGTTAATGCTG
The DNA here is from genome assembly GCA_007129355.1 of Bacteroidales bacterium. GTDB lineage: Bacteria > Bacteroidota > Bacteroidia > Bacteroidales > UBA7960 > SKVR01. The sequence goes on from SKVR01000078.1 coordinate 3,085, forward strand.
AAGAACATAAAAAAATCCTTTGGGTAAAACCGGATGAGCTGGCCCGGTTTGAATGGTCAGCAGCCGATATAAAGGTATGGAAGCAATACCTGGAAAAGATAAATAAATAAAACCAACTCAAAAGCCTTTAGTGTTCCGGACGCTGAGCTTGTCGAAGCGGGTAACCACTTATATTTACTTGTCGTTTCGACAGGTGTTACAGTGAGTTTATCGAACTGCTCAACGACCCATACACGCTTTTAAAACAGCCTCTTTTACTTATTACAGGTTGATAAGATTAAATGGCTCCGCAATTTACTTCAGCCCATTGTTTCATAAAGTCACGGAGATCACCTCTTGTTGCAGAACGGCCATTTCTTACATAAAACCCCGAAGAACATACACCCAGAGCAAGACATTCGGCAGGATCCATGCCTGCCAGCCAGCCCGTACAAAGGCCTGAATTAAAATTATCACCGGCACCTGTGGTAAGTTTGGGCTTGGCAGTATAAGGCCCGTCGACCCACTTGCACTGTGTTTCCGTTGCAATGGCCGCACCATTGGAGGGATGGATAACAATACCTGCAATACCCAGTTTTTCCCTGATTAGAATTGCCCGTGTAAGTATCTCATCTTCCTTAATGCCAAGATTCAGAGAAATGATGGTAGACTCGCTCAGATTCATACTCAGGATGGTTTCAGTATTTAATCCTGAAATAAGTTCCAGAATCTCGCGGATGTCTTGAGACGTTCTTTTCTTGGGATCGGCAAGATCAATAAAAATAAGGGGTTTCTTTTTGTTTTTGGAAATGATCTTGTTGAATTCGGTCATGATTTCATTCAGGTTGGAAAGCATGGTCCAGTTGGTAAAAGCCACCAGGTCGGTTTCTGCCAGAAGCTTTTCCAGTTCGGGGTTGGGCAGTTTATCCAGCAGGTTTTTAAAGTTAACTTCCACCAGGTTATTCATCTTGCCCATCATAATCTTTCCGTCAAAAAACTCAAGAGCATCGGTATATCCGGGTTCTGTTAGTGAATACACATTTTTGCATGAATCGGCAAATTCGCGAAATACAGGGTTTATAAAATGTTTTCCCAATGCACCTATATAGGTAACATCATGCCCCTGCGCAATAACGGCATTTCCCATGATAGGACCGTTGCCACCCAATTTGGTTTGGATGGGAACTTTTTCAATGTTTGCACTCAAACCTGCCACCTGGGCTATTCGTTCGGCAAATGATTTAATATCGGGAATACGTTCATACTCCTTATCGTTTTTCCTTTTATCAACCATATGGATGATCTCATCCACAAAACCATCAAAACCTACCAGGAGATGTTTCTTTTCATCAAATCTGCTAAGTTTTTCTACTGCACTTTTTATTATTCCTGTTTGTTCCATGTTATCCGTTTTTTTCCTTATTAGAACTATTGCACCATCTGGTGCAGGGCCTAAAGATATAAATATAGGTTTAAATATCAAAAGTCAAAACCTGCCACTTCAACCCTATTTTCTTAATAATACACTTTTATCTGCCGTAAAGTCTTGTAATTTTCAGCAACTCATCCTCATGCTTTTCGGTGAGCATATTTTTTGTGAAGCGCCATTTCCAGTAACCGGAAGCTTTACCGGGGAAATTCATGCGGGCCTCTGTACCAAGCCTCAGAACATCCTGAAGAGGAGCTATGGCAACATTACCCACGGTTGACCATGCCAGTTTTATGAATGACCAAGCCGGGTCTTTCTTTTCTACATGAAAATAATTTTGCATCAGCTCGAGATCCGTCTGCTGGCTCTGAATGAATTGTCCGAGTGTAGTGTCATTATCATGGGTTCCCGTATAGACTGCACAGTTCTTGTTGTATGTATGCGGCATAAAATCATTCTCTTCACCGGAATCAAAGGCAAACTGCAGAATTTTCATTCCGGGCAGGCCAAAACGATCGCGAAGTTCCACCACGTCGGGGGTAATTACGCCAAGGTCTTCGGCTATAATAGGCAATGGACCGAGGGCATCGAAAACTGACTGAAGCATTTCGCTGCCTGGGGCTTCTATCCAGCTTCCGTTAATGGCAGTTTTTTCTCCAAAAGCAACTGCCCAGAAAGCTGCCAGACCTCTGAAATGGTCAATGCGAAGGATATCGTAAAGCGTAAAATTGGCTTCAATCCGGTCAATCCACCATTGATAGTTGTCTTCTCTGAGCTTTTCCCAATTATAAAGTGGATTCCCCCAAAGCTGACCGGTTTCACTGAAATAATCCGGTGGCACGCCGGCAACCTTCACCGGGTTCATGTGCTCATCAAAATCAAAGATTTCAGGATTGGCCCATGCATCAGAGCTGTCAAAGGCAACATACAAGGGGATATCTCCAATTATGCTAATTTCATTAAGATTGGCATATGCCTTCAGTTCAAGCCACTGACTATAGAAAAGGTACTGAATAAACCGGAAGTAATTGATATCATTTTTCAGATGTTCGCGATAGTAATTCATGGAATCATCCTTCTTCATTTTGATATCATGCTCCCATTCTGTCCAAGCGATCCCTTTAAAGTGTTTTTTTAAAGCCATGAAAAAAGCATAGTCTTCAAGCCATTTTTGATTTTTACGGCAAAAACTTTCAAAACGTATATTTCTGAGCTTATTTTTTTGGCTCATGTGGTTTTCGTATGCTTGGTGCAACAGTGGATATTTAATTTCATGCACCTTGCCGTAATCTACATTTTCATCATCAAAATAAATATTATCTGGTAAGTCTGATTTTTTCAATAACCCTTCTTCTGTTAACCTTTCCAGGTTAATCAAAAGTGGGTTGCCTGCAAATGCAGAATAACACTGGTATGGCGAATCACCATATCCGGTGTGTCCCAGGGGTAATATTTGCCAAATCTTCTGGCCTGATTTCACAAGAAAATCTACAAAATCGTAAGCCTCCCGACCCATGTTGCCAATGCCGTATTTGCCGGGAAGTGATGTTATATGCAATAAGATTCCGCTACTTCTTTTTTTCATTCAAAAAATATTTTAGTTAGTTTATTGGCAAAATGCAATTGAATTATTTATCTGCATCCAGTTCTTGATAGCGTTTTTTAATTAGTTCTTCATCGGGGTCATGCACCACAAATATCATCATAATTGCACCAATGAACAAGGAAACGCCGCCAAATACCAAACCAAAAATGGGTTGCCCCTTGGCCACAATACTTATAAAAGACCCCAATACACTGGCAGCAACAATCTGAGGCATCACAATAAAAATATTGAATAAGCCCATGTAGGTGCCCATTTTATGTGAGGGTAGCGAACCAGTTAAGATGGCATAAGGCATGGCCAAAATACTTGCCCACGCAATACCAACACCTACCATCGATGCAATAATCCATGTGGGATGGGGAACAATAAGTATTGATAAATAGCCCAGTGAACCCATTGTAAGTGCCATGGCATGCGTATACCTTCGATTTGTCCAGCGTGCCAGGAAAGGTATAAGGAATGCAAATAATGCAGCAATACCGTTATAGATGGCAAATGAGAACCCTACCCAGTTGGCACCTCGGTTGTACTCTTGTTCCACATGCAGCAATTGCTGCTGAACGGTTGCCGGAATAAACAGATCATCCCTGAATCTCTGGAAAAACCGCACAACACGCATAGAAACAACCACTTCTGATTTTCCTTCCTGAATTTGCTCCATATAAAAATCCAGATCTTTTTGAATGGATTCAGCCCTCTCCTGCACATCCCGATCTTCAATAAACTCAACCTGATCCATTGACTGTACAAGCGTCATGATTTCTGACTGCGATAGTTTCATGTCGTAATGGTGACTGGTAATACCGGGGGTGGCAAAGGTCCATAATGTAAAAAGACCCACCCATGAAAAGAACTGCACCACAGCAAGCTGGCCCATGGTTTTGGGCATTCTGTATAGGTCATTCAAAACAACAACAAAACCATTGTCGGTTTTATTTCTGCGAATCAATTGTCCGGTGATAAACTGAATGATCCCGAACAACATAAATCCGACACCAAGAATATAAAGATCGGCACGTACAAAATCGTAACGGGCTACTAAAAAGGTAAGAATTGCACCCAGAATAATCCAGTATACTGATGGGTTGCTGAATTTATGATAGGGAAGGATCTCACTTGATTTATGGTCTTCTTTAACCCTTTCGGCACCTTTTTCGAGCTCTTCAAACTCTCTGAGTTGCTCGGGGGTGTATTCTTTGGTACGGGTTACTGTAACCAGAATTGCACCCAGCAACACAGCGCCGCCAATCAGGAATGAAATGGTAACTGATGGTGGTACTTTCCCATCGGGAGAAATGTTGGCTACACTGAGCACATTGGTAAGAAACCATGGGAGGATGGATGCAACAATTGAACCGGTACCAATAAAGAAGCTCTGCATGGCAAAACCCCTGTTACGCTGCTCGGGGGGTAACATATCGCCTACAAATGCCCTGAAAGGCTCCATGCACATATCAATACTGGCACCCAGTATCCAGAATATACCCACTGCGATCCATAAGAGCGGCGCATTAGGCAGAAACACGAGTGCAATGGAAGCCCCTATGGCTCCAAACAGAAAGAATGGTCTTCGCCGGCCGAGGCGTGTCCAGGTATTATCGCTCATATAACCCACAATGGGCTGCACAATTAAGCCCGTTACAGGAGCAGCAATCCAAAGGATAGGAATAGCTTCCACCTGTGCACCAAGAGTTTCAAAAATTCTGCTGACATTGGCATTCTGAAGAGCAAACCCGAACTGAATTCCAAGGAAACCAAAACTCATGTTCCAGATCTGCCAAAAGCTCAAGCGGGGTCTGGTTTTCATTCTCTAAAAAATAAAGTTAATTAATCCTTTAATTCCAAAAAATACCGGCAAATAACAAACCGGATTACCTTAATAATGAACCGGGAAAGAAAAAGAGTTTCAAAATTAATGGTTTTTTTGGGCGCTCGAAAAAATATGTAAATTCTTTTGGATTTTTTTCAAAAGAAAATCAGACTATTGAAAGTTATTAAGTGGAACGAAGATAAAAGACTACCTTTTAAATGGGAGCAATCAAATGCAGGTAAACCCCCACATCTCCATGGCGTGTAACAGAAAATTCGGTTCGGAACACTTTATCGTAATAGGTTACCAGGTCAAGACCTATTCCACTGCCGCCCAGAAATGAATTGGAATAGGGATTGCCTTTAAAAAAATAGTTGTCGCGCACATATCCTATATCGGTAAAGAAATTTACATAAAGGGCATAATGTATCAGTGAAAATTTTTCATTGTTAATGAAGCCAATTCGTGTAACTGTATTGGGGATTAATGAGTATTTAAAGTTAGACTTAAGAACTGCAAAATGCTGGCCATCAATAACAAAGTTTTCATAACCTCTAACAATGTCTCCTTTAAAGCCTAATCCCCTTTGCAAATAATAAGGCTGAAAATCGCCAAATGATACCTTGGCATTGATACCTGCAGCAAAAAACCATCTCGGGTGCAACTCCCAGAATTTGCGTATGGAGGTTTCGGCAGTGGTCATATCCATTTTTTCATTCCGAAGCAAGCCCAGGCCCTGCCGTAAGAGTCTGATATCAAAGTAATAACCCCGTAAAGGATATGCCCTGATATCCCTATGATCGTTTTTGAATTCATACCCAAGGGAAAAGAAAGGAGCTAGTGTTTCCGATCCGGGAGAAAACTGGGGGTTCAAAACCAGCAGTGAATCTGCAAAACGGTAACGATTGTACCCAAGGCTGAAATTATGGGTATGATGAATTCCCCGGCGGTAAAACACCTTTGAGTTGACATAGAAATGATTTAATGCATTTACTCCCTCTTCCGAATAAAAAATCTGTGAATTGTCCTGGGTCAAGTATTCAAGCTCATTTCGCAGATTTAATCCCAAACTAAATCCAAGGCCCAGTTTCTGTGCCCTATTAATATAGGGTATGGTGTAATTGATGCTATAATTTTGCCTGTAACCGGCCCGGGCAAGAATACTTACTCTTTCCATACGCCCACGGAAATTTTCCTTAACAATATAAGCTCCATAATTAGTACGATGGAAAGAAGGGTTGCTTATCCAGTCATTCAGATTTCGCTCTGCAACTTCAAAAATGGGGAAGGGCCAAATGTACCAACGCTCTACAAATGTAAATTTAACATGGGCAGCCGGCAGTAAATCATGCACAAACAGGGAAACATCGACAAAGTTGAACAGAGAAGTATTCAGAAGATTTTCACGACTCTGCTGAAGCAATCGCGCCAAATCATCTTTCTGAATGGTATCGCCTGGAGAAAAAACCAACTCGCGCTGAAGTATATGATGCCGGGTTGATTCGTTACCCTCAAATTCAACCTGCTTTATAACAAGATAATCAGAAGCTATCAAATCATCCGGAATGGTCTCCTTAAACTCAAAGCGTTTCATAAAAGACCCATGCTCAAGGGCCGCAAGATGCACCTGAGAATTAAGACCGGTTAAACTTAACCCGACCCATAAGAAAAAAATAATGGCCCGGTTTATCATAAGGGTGTTTTTGTTTTTCTAATTTAAATGTTCAGATAATTCATCAAGGAACCAAATCGCTCCTTTAATAAATCATCATAATTATTTTCTTCAGAGAAAGATGCCGAAATCTGATAATCGTAACGGTTAAATGTCTGAAGAACAGGTGAAACATCAATTTTATTAAGCTTAAGAGTAACTTCAATCATATTACTTTCAATGAAAGTACGTAAGTTACTGCTGAGTATCTTGGCGTCATTGGACTCAACAATTCGCGATATTTCATGCAATGAATAATCAGCAATATTCATTTGCAGCACAATAATACCTCCGGGTTGATCAATGGAACCCACCTGCGAAATCTCTTTAAGCAATCGTGATTGGGTTATACAGCCTATATAGTTTTCATGTTCATCGAGAACAGGAACCAATGTCAACTCCATAGTTGATAAAATACGTATGACTTCAAAAAGATGCTGGTCATTATAAACGTAGGGCCTGACCAATGAAAGCTGATAACCTCCCAGTGGTTCATCAGGGTCATTTAGTTCATAAATATCTTTTTCGGAAACCAGACCCAGAAAAGTTTCATTGTTAACTATAGGCAAATGAGATACATGCAATTCATCCATCCAGCTTAGGGCGGTATTGCCTGTATCAGATGTACGTAAGGGCATGATTACCTCGCTAATAAGTTCATTTGCCAGCATAATTTTCTGTTTTGTCTACAAATTTAATTATTTTGTTTGTTTTTTGTGATTTTAAAAGGTTTTATTTTGTTGACAATTGTGGGCCTCACATCATTAAATACAAAACTATTTCTTTTTGTTCAGATAATTATTACGAATTTTGTAATTATAAAAGTTAAAATTTGCTATTGTAATATAATTCAAATCAACAATTGATCATTTTCGTTTCAAAGTACTTTAAAATAACGTTGATATGACCCGCTTAAGTGTAAATATAAACAAAATTGCAACAATCCGCAATGCACGAGGAGGCCATATTCCTGATGTGGTAAAAGTCGCCATTGACTGCGAACGATATGGCGCACAAGGAATTACCGTGCACCCCCGCCCCGACGAACGGCACATACGCCGCAAAGATGTTTATGATTTAAAGCCTTTACTGACCACCGAGTTCAATATTGAAGGTTATCCCACCCGAAAATTTATCAACATGGTAATCGAAGTGCAACCGGCACAGGTAACTCTTGTACCCGACCCACCCAATGCACTTACATCAAGTGCAGGTTGGGACACAATAAGACACTTTGATTTCCTGAAAGATGTGATTGCTGAATTTCAGGCCAGCAACGTCAGAACTTCCATTTTCATCGAAACTGATCCTGAAATGATCTTTAAAGCCGGTGAACTTGGAACCAACCGTGTTGAGCTATACACTGAACCCTATGCAACTCTATTCATAAAAAACAAGAAAAAAGCTATTGATCCCTTCATCAAAGCTGCACAGGTGGCCAACCAGGCCGGACTGGGGCTTAATGCCGGTCATGACCTCAACCTGGATAATCTTAAATACTTTGCCCAAAACATCCCTGGCTTACTGGAGGTATCTATCGGCCATGCACTTATTTCTGATGCACTGTACTTTGGATTAGAAAATACTATTCAGATGTATCTGAGGGAATTGAATACAGGATGAGTTTAGGGTTTAAATGTTTAGATTTTGAGAAGTTTAAAGGTATAGAGAAGACTGATCTGAATTGTATGATTAAACCTCATTCTTTGTTGCTTGTTAATACATCTTATTTCAATTAATTTTTCATAATGGAATTAAATTATCAGCATGAGGGCTCAGGCCACCCGCTTATTATTTTGCATGGTCTTTTTGGAATGCTCGACAACTGGATCAGCCTCTCGCGAAAACTGGCTGAAAATTTTTCAGTTTATACTGTTGATCAAAGAAATCATGGCCGCTCGCGTAGGCACAGTGTTTTTAATTATCATGCTATGGTTGATGACCTCCTGGAATTCATGGAAACCCATGAAATTGAAAGTGCCTACCTGCTGGGCCATAGCATGGGTGGGAAAACTACTATGCAGTTCAGCTTTGATTACCCCGAAAAAGTAGATAAACTTATTGTGGCTGATATAAGCCCCGATGAATACAATCAGAAGCATGACCGACTGATTGATGCATTGTTGTCAGTTGACCTTTCAAAATATAGCACACGATCCGATGTTGACAAAAACCTTAAAGAAAGAATTGTCAGTCCGCGCATCCGTCAGTTCCTGCTTAAAAATATTTACTGGAAAGACCGCTCTTCTTTGGGCTGGAAAGCGAATCTGGAAGTAATACAGGAAAACCTTACTGAGATTTTCAGAGCCCTGGATTCTGAACAACCCTTTGATAAACCCACTCTTTTTATAAGGGGAGCAGATAGTAATTACATAACCGATTTACACGTACCGCGGATTAAAGAACTATTTCCAAACTCAGAAATCGAAACTATCGACGATGCTTCACACTGGTTACATGCCGAAAAACCTGATGAGTTTCTGAAAATTACTGAGTCCTTTTTGAAAAAATAATTTTGCCAAAATCTTTATAAACTCCCGGTCTGGTAATTATCAATAAAGGAGATATCTTAAAAAAACGAAAATCACCCCTTTTTCTTGCAAATAAGGTCGCATTGGCTTTTCTTTGCCGTTCGCACAATCATTGAATAACAGTTTATTGAATTACTTTAACCATTTAGTCAATAGCAAATCATTCCATAATATTATATTCACTTAAAATTAAAATTATGAACAAGTTAAAAAGTTTGGTTACGCTTTTCTTTTTGTTTGCTGTATTATTTTCCTTTGCGCAGGAAGAGATTTTTACTGCTGAAAAAATGTGGCAGATGGAAAGAGTTGGTGGCTTTGATGTTTCGCCCGATGGCACAAAGGCAGTTTTTCCGGTAACAAAATATGATATTGAGAAAAACTCATCTACAACCGATTTGTACCTGCTGAATATTGAAGAGGGAACTACACGTCAGCTCACATTTTCAGGTAAAGAAGGCTCACCCGTGTGGAGCCCCGATGGCGAAAAAATTGCTTTTGTTTCACGCAGGCATGATGGTCCCGGGCAAATTTACATTCTCAACCTGAAAGGTGGTGAAGCCCGGAAATTAACTGATCTTCCAGTGGGTGTTTTTTCCATCAAATGGTTCCCAACAGGCGACCGCATTGCTTTTGGCGCCAACATTCTGCCCGAATACGAAGGAGATTTTGACAAGCTTAAAAAGCTGATGGACGAAAAAAGAGAAAGTAAAGTAACCGCAAAAGTTACAGAAAATACCATGTACCGATTCTGGGACCGATGGCTTACCGATGGCTACTACCCCAGGCTTTTCAGTGTGGATGTAAACAGCAAAGATGTTACCGACCTTATGCCCAATACAGTTAATTATTTCAATATGATGGGCGGTGTTTCCTTTGATATTTCTCCCGATGGAAGGGAAATTGCAGTTAGCATGAATTCAACCGAACCCCCATACGACAGGTTGAATCATGCAATATTCCTGATGCCCACCGACGGCAGCGGCACAATGAGAAATATTACAGCAAATAACGAAGCCAGCGACGTCAGTCCGGTATATAGCCCCGATGGCAATTACATCCTTTACGGGAAACAAAACATCTATCATTTTTATGCTGATAAGTTAGAGATGGTGAAATATAACCGCAACAACGGATCATTTACCAACCTTACCTCTGATATTGACTTATCCTGCTCAAACTGGATATGGTCAAAGGACGGCCGCACCATCTATTTCCATGCTGGACACAATGCACGCAATGCCATCTTCAGCATTCCGGCCAATGGCGGACAGCATACCAAAATTTTCGGCGAAGGCACCAATGGCAATGTTAGTATTGCCGGCGGTCGTGGCCGTGATCTGGTTTTCACGCATCATAATTTAAACCAGCCGGCCGAGATTTACAGAATTGATAACCGGGGGCGCAACTTAACCCAACTTACACGTTTCAATGAAGAACGTTTGGCAGATATCAAATTCGGCAGGATTGAAGATGTTACATACAAAGGCGCCGATGGGGCAGACGTTCAGATGTTTATTCTTTATCCGCCCGATTTTGACCCCAACAAAAAATATCCCCTTGTGCATATGATCCATGGGGGGCCTCACGGAACCTTCGGCGATTTCTGGCATTACCGCTGGAATGCGCATTTGTTTGCTGCTCCAGGCTATGTGGTTGCTATGTCTAACTTTCACGGTTCAACAAGTTTTGGGCAGGATTTTGCCATCTCTATACACGGAGAGCACGCCAACAAACCTTTCCGCGATATAATGAAAGCCACCGATTTTATGATAGAACGAGGCTATATAGACGAAAACAGAATGGCCGCTACCGGTGGAAGTTATGGAGGCTATATGGTAAGCTGGATTGCCGGACACACCGACAGATTTGCCGCTCTTGTAAACCATGCCGGTGTTTACGATCTGCACCTGCAGTTTGCTTCGGATTATGCCGGAAACAGAGGTTATCAATACGGTGGTACTCCATGGGAGAATTTTGATATTCTCAATTCGCAAAATCCATCGCAATTTGCACATAATTTTAAAACTCCCATGCTGGTAATACACGGAGAGGGTGATTTTAGGGTACCGGTTGCACACGGATTCCTGGTATATGGAATTTATAAGGGAATGGGTTTGGATGCCCGACTGGTTTACTTCCCCGACGAAAACCACTGGATTCTAACCCCCCAGAACTCCATTTACTGGTATGAAGAACTCCATAACTGGCTGGAGAGGTATTTGAAGTAGAAACAACATTTTCATAAAAGACAGAAAGGCTGCATTCACAAGGAATTGCAGCCTTTCCTTTTTCTAAACTATGAAAATCAATTATGAATGCTAATCAACACTTTGTGCACAAAGAGCGTAACTGTCTGTTCAGAAAGTCCACCATAAAACCTTTTAAAAAAACAGTTGTTGGTTTAATGAATAACCTTAAAATTTCATGA
>SKVR01000047.1 GCA_007129355.1 Bacteroidales bacterium
AATTTATATTACAGACGGAAACCGGGAAAACATCAAAATCACCACCCGCGAGGACCTGGTTATTGCCTCTGCATTGATGGATTTTCTGAAACAAAATGTAGATTAACAGGAAGTCAAACGGCCGCTCCCTTAAGGGTAGCCGAAGTGCAATCGTTAATTTTTACATTCACATAATCTCCGGGCTTGTAACCCTTATCGGGAAAAACCACCATCTTATTCTGGCTGTTGCGTCCGGAAACCATCTTCTCTGACTTACGGGATTTCCCTTCCACCAGCACTTCAAATATTTTCCCAATGTCAGCGCGATTGCTTTGTAATGAAAGTTTATTCTGAAGTTCAATTATCTCCTGAAGCCTGCGCGATTTTACACCTTCAGGTACATCATCATTAAACTTCTTTTCAGCAATGGTACCCGGCCTTTCGGAATACTTGAACATAAAAGCAAAATCAAAACCCACCACTTCCATCAGGCTGATGGTTTGCCGGTGATCATCTTCCGTTTCACCGCAGAAGCCTGCAATAACATCTGTTGAAATGGCTGCATCGGGAATTATTGATTTTATGGCCGCAATACGCTCCATGTAAATTTCACGGGTATATTTGCGGCTCATCTTTTTCAGAACTGCCGAACTGCCCGATTGCACGGGTAAATGTATGGCCTTGCAGATATTGTCATTTCGGGCAATTACCTGTAATAAAGCATCCGACATATCCTTGGGATGCGAAGTGGCAAATCTTACTCTTAGGGCAGGGTCAATGATGGCAACAGCCTCAAGCAGTTCAGGGAAGGTTATGGTTTTGCGGGTTTTCTCATCTTCAAAATGATAGGAGTTCACATTCTGACCCAAAAGGGTTATCTCCCGAAAACCTTTCTCAAAAAGTTCGCGTGCTTCCGAAAGAATGCTTTTAATATTGCGGCTTCTCTCTTTTCCCCGGGTGTATGGAACCACACAATAGGTGCAGAAGTTTTCGCAACCTCTCATAATGGAAATAAAAGCGGATACACCATTGCTGGCATATCTTACAGGAGTAATGTCAGCATAGGTTTCTTCGGTTGAAAGGATCACGTTTACGGCTTTTTGACCGCTTTCCACGTCAATCAGAAGCTGCGGAAGGTCTCTGTAAGCATCGGGCCCCACAACCATATCAACTCTCGACCCGGTGCTGGCTTCTTCAAGTAATTCAGTCTTAAGCCGCTCAGCCATACAACCCAGCACTCCGAGCACCAGGTTGGGCTTTTGTTTACGAAACACCTGCAATTGCTTCAACCGGTTCAGTACCTTTTGTTCGGCATTATCGCGGATGGAGCATGTATTGATAAAAATGATATCTGCTTCCGCTACATCACGGGTAGCACTATAATTGTTCTCTGTCATGATGGAGGCTACTATTTCACTATCAGAAAAATTCATCTGGCAGCCATAGGTCTCGATATATATTTTCTTTTCCAAATTTCAAATTTCAGTTTATGATAAAAACACTATTTCGGTATTGGACTGCAAAATTACTTATTTTTTCAGGCTTCAAAAGGTATTTTGATTTTGCTTCCGGGTAAATTCAATTCATACTTGTTTTAATTTGTATTTTTTATGAACTTTAGGAAACGAAAATAAATTTTTTGGGGTAAACCGCATTTCGGCTGTGTTTAATAACCACCCTTTTACTGTTTTTTTAACCATGAATTGTGAAGCGGTAAAAACAATACTATAAGGTTTCTGTTTATCCACAAACCATCAGAAACATTTGTTTTTCATTTTTATTAAGTAGTTTTGCAAGCTTTAACGCGAACCAAAGAGTAGAAAATTATGGCTAAAAACCTTGTTATTGTTGAGTCTCCGGCGAAAGCCAAAACCATTGAGGGTTTTCTTGGGAAAGAATTTCTTGTTAAATCAAGCTTCGGACACGTGCGCGACCTTTCCAAAACCAAGCTTGGAGTTGACATTGAAAATAACTTTACACCCATTTACGAAATTTCGGAAGATAAGAAGAGTGTGATAAGTGAGTTGAAAAAGCTTTCCAAACAAGCCGAGGTTGTATGGCTGGCAACTGATGAAGACCGCGAAGGAGAGGCCATTTCATGGCATCTGGCAGAAAGTCTTAAACTGGACGAAAAAAAATATAAGCGTATAGTTTTTCACGAAATAACCAAAAGTGCCATTCAGAATGCCATTGAAAAACCCCGTAGTATTGACAATAACCTGGTAAATGCACAACAGGCCCGAAGAGTGCTGGACCGTTTGGTTGGTTTTGAACTTTCTCCATTATTGTGGAAAAAGGTGAAACCATCGCTTTCAGCGGGGCGTGTACAATCAGTGGCTGTCAGGCTTATTGTGGAAAGAGAAAAGGAAATCCAGGATTTCAAAACTGCCGGTTCTTTCAGAGTTACGGCCTTATTTGAAGTAATGCACAATGGCCAGCCTGTAATAGTAAAAGCCGAATTGCCGCAACGATTCAAAGACAAAGAACAGGCTCTGGCGTTTCTTAAAAAATGCAAATCTGCCAGGTATACCATAGAGAAAGTAGAAACCAAACCCACGAAAAAATCACCCGCTGCACCTTTTACTACTTCAACACTACAGCAGGAAGCCAGCAGAAAGCTTGGGTTTTCAGTTTCACGTACCATGATGGTAGCCCAGAAGCTCTATGAATCAGGGAAGATAACCTACATGAGAACCGACTCGGTAAATCTTTCCGATACAGCTATAAACATGGCAAAGGAGCTTATTGAGAAAAATTTTGGGAAGGAGTACATTAAAATAAGGAAATACGCTACTAAATCAAAGGGGGCTCAGGAAGCACACGAAGCCATAAGACCTACTTACATGACCCAAACACAGGCAGGTTCTGATGACTCTGAAAGGAGGCTTTATGAACTTATCTGGAAACGTACGCTTGCATCGCAAATGAGTGATGCGAAGCTTGAAAAAACCAATGTAACTATTGATATTTCAACAACTAACGAAAAGTTTACTGCTACAGGCGAAGTATTAAAATTTGAAGGTTTCCTGAAGGTTTATTTTGAATCAACTGACGATGAAGACGAGGAAGCTACAGAAGGAATTCTTCCTCCCCTCAAGGTAAATCAGCCATTAAAAATGAATGAGATTGTTGCACAGGAAAGGTTTACCAAGCATCCGCCACGATACACCGAGGCCAGTCTTGTAAAAAAACTTGAAGAACTCGGCATAGGACGTCCTTCAACTTATGCTCCAACTATTTCCGTTATACAAAAAAGAGAATACGTGGTAAAAGAAAGTCGTGAAGGTGCAAAACGACAATACGACCATTTGCTTTTGAAAAACGACAAAATTGAAGAAACGAGTAAAACTGAGATCACCGGAGCAGAAAAGAATAAAATGTTTCCCACTGATATCGGTGTGGTCGTTAATGGTTTCCTTATGGAGTATTTCAGGGAAATTATGGATTACAACTTTACAGCCGATGTTGAAAAAGAATTTGACGATATAGCCCAGGGAATGAAAGAATGGACAAAGGTTATCAATGATTTCTATAACCCCTTTCATAATAAAGTAGAACAAACCCTGCAACATGCTGATAAATTCAGCGGTGAACGAATACTGGGCAAAGACCCGAAAACCGGCAAGGATGTGATTGCCCGCATTGGTCGCTTTGGCCCCATGGTGCAGATAGGGCATGCAGATGATGAAGAAAAGCCCCAATTTGCAGGCATACGTAAAGACCAGGGTCTCGAAACCATTACTCTTGAAGATGCACTTGATCTTTTCAAACTGCCACGAACTGTTGGTCAGTATGAAGAAAAAGATATGGTTGCTGCTGTGGGAAGGTTCGGACCTTACATCCGCCACGACGGCAAATTCTACTCCTTGCCAAAATCGGACGATCCGCTTACTTTAGATTCTGAAAGAGCCGTTGAAATTATTGAAGAAAAGCGCGAAAGTGACCGGCAAAAGATTATTCGCGAATTCCCGGAAGACGGAGATATTAAAATTCTGAAAGGCAGATGGGGTGCATATCTTTCGGCCGGCGGCAAAAACTATAAGCTGCCCAAAGGCAAAGATCCTCAGGATTTTAGCTTTGAAGAATGTGTAAAAATAATAAAAGAAGGAACCTCTACGAAAAAAACACGTACAACACGAAAACAAGCAAGTACCAGGAAAAAAAATT
>SKVR01000122.1 GCA_007129355.1 Bacteroidales bacterium
CGTAACAAAAAATTTAACTGATATTTCCTGATAAGCCAATACAAAAGACCCGGTACTTATACCGGATTCTGTTCCGGTTAAAAGTTGCCGAATCTCGCTGGTTACGTCTGCTATTTCTCCGGGGAGGGAAGATGATACGGCAGACTTAAGGTGAAAACCCAGGTTTAAAACCAGAATCAGAGAAAAGATCTTAAGAAAAAATAGCGTAAATCTTTTCAAATTTTACTTTTTTAAATACCCCTTAATTGCCATAAAAATACTGCAAAAAAAAGGATTATGTTGTCGGATAATAAAAAATGTTCTATGAACGAAGCAAATATAGTAACAAATGTTGTGTTTTCAAAGAAGAAAATATCCTGTAAGTAGTATTAATTTTGCTATTTACCAACAATATAACCCTATATGTCTAATCTTCAAAATAGTACGCAGGAGTAAATTGTGAAAATCTTTTCAACAATTTAATAATTTAAAATCATTCTAAATTTTAAAAGGTATAAACGGAATGTAACAGGAAAAATAAAATCTTAAATAAACTCAAGGGTAACCTCCTTGAGAAACTTGTCTTCAAGCAGACCTGCAATTTTTCTGGCCACACTGCGGCGAATTTCCAGTTCAACCGGCAGGTTGGGATCCTGATGGGCAATATTTACAGCTGTTCCGATACAGATGTAAATTTCGTCGCTATCAAGAAAATTTTTAACAATCTGATCTGCAGGTCCTTTCCCAAGCTCTGTTCGATCATTGTATTTTTCAAGTATTCCTGAAACCTTGCTTAACGTTAGTATGCCTTCAGTTACAAGGTCTATCCCTTTCATATGCGAAATGGGGGGGAGGTCGGGGTCATCAAATTCAAGAGTGTCTTCAATGGGTATGTCCAACTTTGCAGAAACAATATCTGCAGTAGTTCCTCCACTGAGTATTCTCTTTCCTCTGAAATCCTTTACTTTATCGGCAAGGTAGTCATCCCTTTCCTTATCAAATGGAGGTCCGGAGCAAAGGAGCATTTTTCTGGGTTCGCGGAAATATACTACAGCACTGCTAATATCGTCTTTTGACTGGAATTCGTCATTGGAGTGTGCTCTATTTACAATAATTGAAGCGAGTTTTGTCGCTGAAATATATGGGTGTGATTTTACCTGCGTAAATACAAGATCTCTAGTATTTTCCAAGCCGAATCCCAGCAAATACTTTCCATTTCCCAGCCCACTCTGAGTAATTCCATCGGTGAGCATTACAATTCGATCTTCTTTAATGGCTTTAAAGGTGCAGGCTTGTAGTTCATTACCTTTTTTATCAATGGTTTCCAGGGTAATTGTGTGCCATTCGGGTTTAAATTCTTCACCACCACGCATTATAATACATTCGGGGTTATCATAATTGATTAGGGTGGTTTGCCCATTGTCTTCAATATCAATTATGGTGAAGGTTGCATAGCTGATCTTTCTTTCGCTGCAAACGGGAAGCGTATTCATGATGATTTCAGCTATTTTGTGCACATCTTTATGCTCGGCAGTAAAGTTAACAGCCATTGTAGCTGTAAGAGTAGCTAGCAAATTGGCTTTAACGCCATGTCCCATTCCGTCGGAGAGGACAACAATGGTTCTGTTTTCTTCTTTCACTTTCCGTGATAAAAAAACATCGCCACAAATCCGCTCACCTGTGTGGCTTTTTTGAAATATTCCAACTTCTATATAAAAGGAATTATCCATGTTTGTGCTGGCTTTCTTTTAAGAATCTCCAATGATTCCTTTCTTACTCGCTCTTTTTTATTTTTTTATAGGTTTCAATGATCGAGTTAAGCATTTTTTCGGTTTTTGAAGCTCCTTCACCAAGAGAAAAGGCAATCTGCTGAACCATCTTAAGATTTTCGTCAATCACATCTGTAACGCGGTTTATGATCTCTTCCTGCCTCACTTCTGCCACATACATATCGCGGAAAACTGCTCCCACTATTTTGTTGGGTTTTAAAGAGAATACACTAATGTTTAAAAGTCCTTCATTGAAGTTTACATCCCGGCTCAGAATATTTTCATCCTTCTGCAATACATAATTAAAAAGGTTGTAAACATTATATGGCAGTAAGGTTTTCAGATCAGCCCCAATAAGCCCGGGTATTACATCATTGATGAGCTTAGCATCTTCACCTAATACGTTAACAAATGAACTGTTAGACTCAATCACTTTAAGTTTTTCGTCAACTATTACCACGGCGGATGGCAAGTTATGCAACAGCGAAGAAATGGTTTCTGACTGAACTTTGATTTTCTGATTCTCAGTTTTGAGAATCTTTTCATTTTCATCTAATTCATTTTGGGTTTTCCTTAACTTTTCATTGTTGGTTTTCAAAGTTTTGATAAAATCCTGTTTATTTTTCAGAGAATAAGTGAGGCATGTGGCAGGTTTTGACAGCCCCTGGCTTACCGAAATGGCAAAATCATGGCAGCTTCTGAAACCACAGGCATTGCACGAGGATTTTTCATCGGTAGATTTGCCAACTGATTTGAGTATTTCTTCAATTTTTTCTTCCGATGGCATTTCAATCCGCTGATCATCATTATTAAATGTTCTGGAAAGGTTAAGATCGGAGAAGAGCTCCATGTTCTTTTCCCATTTCTTTTTGTCAAATTTCTTTAGTCTTTTTTTTGCATAATCGATAACAAGTGCTTTCCTCAGAAACTTTCTTTCATCAGGTGTTGTACCCGGCCCCATCAGACAACCTTTGTTGTAAAAAAGATTAAAGTGCTTTTTTAAGACCTCCGGTCCCTGGCTAAACTCATCAATGGCATCCATTATGTTGAATTTACCATCGGTAGTAAAGATGGTCGATTCCATAATGCTTTCATTAAGGTCAGCGGCAGATATAAATCCCTTACTCAACGGGTAAAGTGAGCCCAGATAACCGATAGGTTCATCAAAATCAGAGTATTCAACGGTTGATTCCTTAACATTCTTTTTTTTGAACATTTCCCGGAGCTCATGGAATGTGAGTACAATATCAACTTTACCCAGACCCTCATGCCTCAGGGCTTCATCTTTGGCCGATACACAGGGGCCGAAATAAACAACCTTGATATCTTCTCCGAATTTCTTTCTCACAACCATAGCAGTTGCAGTCATGGGAGTAACAATGGGGGTAAGGTTGGTTACCAGCTCAGGAAAAAATTTCTCAACATAGGAAACTATACTGGGACAATTGGCCGTAATGTAATACTTACCTTTAAAATTCTTTATCAGATTGTTGTATTCTCTAGCTGTCAGATCAACACCAAAAGAAACTTCATTAACATAATCAAAGCCGAGGGTTCTTATCATTTCCACAAATCGCCTGTAATCAGTAATATCGGGAAATTCGCCACTGATACTGGGATCAATGATTGCTGCAACTTTATGTTCAGATGCAAGCAAGTCAAACGTTTGCTCTGTTGAGATTATATAGGAAACCGCATTAACTGCACATACATTGAGGCAACTACCGCAGCCGATGCATCTATCATGATTGATCTCAGGATATTCAGTATTTTTCTGGATACTGATAGCCTGAACCGGGCAAGCTCTTATGCACGCATGAGAGTTATTACACTTTTCAAGATCAATATTTATGAGTTGCATGTTTTCTGATTTGTGTTTAATTATCTTCCTGTAACTGGTTTTTTAACGGGAGCCTAATCCCAGTTTTTGCTCAAGTAAATCCAGAAGTGTTTCTTCAGTTATATTGCAAACCAGCTCATCATTGACTTTCATTACAGGACCTTTATCGCATCGGGCCATACAATGGGCTCCTTTAAGAATAACTTCATCTTCCAGATGATTCTCTTTAAGGTAATCCTGTATCATTTGCACAAGCTTTTTATTTCCACGCGAAAAACAGCTGCTTCCCATGCAGATAACGATAGTTTGGTTTTTTTCCGCCATATTTTATTCCCGGATATTAAAAAGTTGTTACTATCAGGTGCGTAAAAATGATAATTCCTGAAATGGTAAAATTTATACCTTCTCAATTAAATTTTTTATTTCATTAGGATATTCTTTTAATTTAAAGTTATCAATCTTTTTTTCCAAATATTTTTTTTCATTTTCTGGCATTGGTTTAATTATTTTTTCAAATTTTGATGATTTTGTTAGTAATATA
>SKVR01000140.1 GCA_007129355.1 Bacteroidales bacterium
CGGGTTTTCCTTTTGGAAGGCTTTTCTACCGAAAAACAACACCAGGCCTGTAACCACCATCACCGCTCCGATAATGTATTGACTGAAATAAAAAACCGGAAAAGAAGCAAATACCAACAGCAGCGCAAAAAGCGTGGCAATGGCTTTGGCGTTGAACCTGCTTTTTTGCGACATAAGGGTTTTCTCGCTGGCCTGCCAATCGCGGATCTCATCCCTGAGTTTTTGCATAGTTGCGCTAAACTTTTCGGTTTTGCTGCGATGCATGGCAGTGTCTTTGAACTCCAGTACATCAATTTCCGTCCAGCGACTGCTTATCCTTCCCGAAAGGGTTTCGGTTATCTCCCTGTCAAGCTCCTTAATACGGGCCGATTCATCTGCTTTTTCGACCAGTGTCTGCCTGTAATTTTCCAGGTTATTCCTAGCGTAACCCACCTGCTCACGGTTTTCCAGTAAAGGAGCATTTACCAACGTTTCTTCCAGAATCTGCTCAATCTCATCCATACCTCGCTCGTCTGCCGTTCCGTTTTTCAGTTCTGAGATCCTTTGCGAGAATTCAGATTTACTTTCCATATTCTTCTCAAAAAGACTTATACCCTTCTCGGGAAGCTGGTGCAATGGAGGCAGATGGTTCAGTGCTTCTTCTGACCGCCGGATTTCGAGGTAACTGTCATAACAGCGCAGGTAGGTATCAAGCATGAAATGTTCGCTACGCAGCTCTTTCAGCTCCTCTTCTACCAATTTTGATGCAGAAGTAAGCTGCTCAAGATCAGCTACGAGCTGCCGGTACTCAGACAAATGGCCTCTTATACGGCGTATGTGGCTATGGCTTTCATCAATCTCCTTCAGAATTTGCGGAATAAGCTGCGTGCGTCCGCGGGTTGTATAAATATTGTCGGTAACATCGGCAATATTCTTCTCCAGGTCGGAAATGGAAATATTACCCAGTCCCAGCCCAAGGCTGAATATCTTGTCCTCCACTCCCGATTCTTCAAGCGATGAAAGCCCAACCAGTTCATCCAGCGTAAAGGCGTAAATGTTATTGTACAGACCAGCTGATGCATGCCCCAGCAACCTGTTCCATGAATTTACATCATTAAATTCCTGACTGTTATGGAGTAACCGAATCTTATCGGCCCCGTTCCTTTCAAAAATGGACTCATCTCCTGATGATAAAAGCACATTTATTCTACCACCATGATTGCCGCCATGCAACGGGGCCATACGCTGATCGATACGGCGGGGATAACCAAAAAGGGTAAACCGCAGGAATTTAAGCAAAGTTGATTTACCTGCTTCATTGTTGCCGATGATGATATTTACTCCTTTGTCAAGTCCGGTCAGTGAGAAATCATGAAAGATCCCGAAGCCGTCAATGTGTATATCTTTTATGATCATATTTTTTCTTTTATAAGTTGATCCAGGAGCTGCCAGCGGGCGTTTTCAAGGATTTCCTTTTTTTCTTCTTCAGTGAGATCGTCCAATTCTCTTTTGGCTGGCTGACTGCCAAATTCCTGCTCAAGGATTGAAAAAAGTTCTGTCAGTTGACCCTGATCCAATTCCATACGATCAAAGGATTTCAGGATTTCAGCAGTAAAGTCGTTGGCTTCTTTCAGCTCATCCAGGTTTACATCGGGAAGGGTTTGAAGAACCAGCTGGTCAAAAAGCGTAAAACGATCATACTGCAACTGCCCTTCATTGAGTATGCTGAGAAGATTGCTTATTTCACCGGGCCGGTGCAGCGACCCATGCAGTGAAGTGCGACCCTTTAGAGTAAGACGTAATATGCATGATGCATTATAACCTGAACAGGCAATTTTCTCAACCGCTGAATGAATTCTCCCCGATAGCTCACCGATGCTATCAAGACCGGATAAGTCAACGTCACCCTCCTCAAAACGGATGAACTGGGTGGGGACAAATTCCACATCCGGAGCCTGTTTTTCGCTGAGCGTAACGCGGTAACAGCCCCTTGGGCCGGTCTCGCCAAAGTCGCGCCCCTGGGGGTTGCCCGGATAAACAATGGCCGGGTGGGCAGCATGCACCACATGATGCTTGTGGATGTGCCCCAGTGCCCAGTAATCAAACCCTTTACTTTTAACATCCTCCAGTCTGAAAGGCACATAGTTCTCATGTGGTCCGGCCGACCCGATGGTTCCATGCAGCAGAGCGATGGAAAAAGGTGCAGGATTTTCTTTCATCACATAACCATCCGCCAGACTGCGGTTCTCAGTCCTGGTTCCATAGCTAATGCCGTAAATATCAGCAAGGGGTTTACCTTCCTTCTCAAAGGTTTTACACTCCACCTCCGTTGACCCGAAGCGGTAAACCTGCGGTGGAAGCACCAGTTCTTCAAGCCATGAACTCAGGGGGTCGTGGTTGCCGCAAATGAAGTAGGCAGGAATATTATGTTTTGAAAGCCTGCGGAGTTCCTTTTCAAAACGCAGCTGAGCAGACAGACTCTGAATCTCACTGTCGAAAATATCGCCTGTTATCAGCAAAAAATCCACGCTTTCTTCAATGCAGATATCAATGATTCGCTGAAAACTTCTGAAAGTGGCATCTTTCAGGCGGCCTGCCAGCTCTTGGTTTAAGCTGCTAAGCCCTTTGAAGGGTGTATCGAGGTGCAAATCGCCGGTGTGTATAAATCGGATCATGGTAGGGTTTTAAGGATGAAACTTGCATGAGCACTACGTGCAAACAAAAGACAAGGAATAAGGAGTAAGTGGTTTCCATTCAACAACTTAAATCAAATTTATTCTAATGAGATGAAATTGCCAATTATAATTTGAAAAATCAGAATCATAGCAATTCACAAAAATAACAGTATAGCCATTGAAAACACATGATTTGTTTAAAATATTACAAAAAACAAATATTGATTCTCAGGATAATATTTATTGTCTGAACTTCATCATAATCCCATAACTTAGTGCATCCGCATAAATAAGCTCAGCACATGAAAGACATCAAACAAAAAGTAACCGAATCGCTGGATGGGTTTAATCCGGAAATATTTCCCTGTCTCCCGTATATCCTGCAGGATTTATGGCAAATGGGGGCCGACCCTGCCACTGTAACCGGGATTATAGAACGAAATATACAAAAAACCGGGCTTAAAGCTCTGGATATCGGTTGTGGCAAGGGTGCAGTGTCTGTTAGCATTACAGAAAAATTTGATTGCATCGTTTACGGAATTGATTACATGAAGGAATTTATTGAAGTTGCTAAGGAGTATGAATTTAAAATGCTTGCCACAGAGCTGGTAACAGGCACCTGGTTACTGAAACACAACAAATAGTATCACTTCGAAAAAACCAAAAATAAATGCCCGACATCAGACTCCAATACGATGGTACCTTCGATGGCTTTCTTAGCCTGATCTTCCATGCCTTTGAAAATAAATTGCAGCCGCAGAAGATATTTCCGCAAAAGCAGGTTGTGCATGATCTTTTCTCTGAAATCATCCGTGTGGAAACTGATACAACAAAATCAGAAAGGGTTTGGAATGGCCTGATCAAAAAAACTTCAGCAAAAAATGCACGCTTGGTGCACGTGGCATTCATGTCGGAATTGCCCGGTGTGGAAATGCTGCTCTGGCGTTATTTGAAGAAGATCTTTACATCAAACCATCCGGATTTCTATCAGAACATGCTGGATGAAGATGTTTATGAAGTGTTGCAAACGGCCCGAAAGGTAAAAAAGGAAGTGCACCGTTTCCATGGCTTTGTGCGTTTCCAGCAAACGGCCGATAATATCTTTTTTGCCCCCATCGAACCTGATCATGATATCCTTCCTCAACTGGTCCCGCATTTCAAAAGTCGCTATGCCGATCAGCGATGGGTCATTTATGATACGCGCAGGAAATACGGGATCTATTATGATCTGGAAAGCGTAAGCGAAGTTCAGATTGAAAACCCTGCTGGCGACTTCGAAACCGGAAAACTTCCGCAAAAAGTAAAAGATGAAAAGGAAGATCATTATCTGAAACTGTGGCAAAGCTATTACGACTCCATCAACATTCAACAACGAAGTAATAAAAAACAAATGGCCCGAATGATGCCACGCAGGTACTGGAAGTACTTGCCGGAGAAGAACAGATAACC
>SKVR01000075.1 GCA_007129355.1 Bacteroidales bacterium
AAAAAAAGATGAAAAAACGTGAATTAGCTTTTCTCCTGGTGGCCATTATTTTGCCTTTTAGCGCATGGTCAGGTGGTATTGTAACCAATACCAACCAAAGTGCATCATTTATTCGTAAACCTGTTCAGGATGCAGTAATTGATGCTACAGGCACCTATTATAACCCTGCTGGCCTTGCATTTCTGGAAGATGGGTTTCATCTTTCTATAAGTAATCAGAGTATTATTCAAACCCGGACTTTATCCAGTACTTTCGAAGGATTGAACAGGTCGAAATTTGAAGGTAGTGTTAGTGCACCCTTGTTTCCATCTCTTTACGCAGTTTACAAAATAAATGCAATGGCCTTTTCATTTGGTTTTAATCCTATAGGTGGCGGAGGAAGTGCAAACTTCAAAAAAGGTCTTCCTTCTTTTGAGCAATTAGTTTACTTGGAGACACTTCCCTTGTTAGAAGGTTTAACACAAGCTGGTATTACTACTACAGGTTACGAAATGGATGCTGCATTTGATGCAAGTTCAATAAATTGGGGACTTCAGCTAAATGCTTCGTATGCATTAAATGAAATATTGTCATTTAGTCTTGGTTTAAGGTATATCATAGCAAATAATTCTTACAAAGGTAATGTTGGAATATTAGTCAATCCATTGCATCCGCTTAATGCCAATGGCCCCGGTAATATGGTATCTGCTCCCTTGTTTTTTGGAACTGTTGCCTTTGCATCAAACTCTGCAGTTCAGAAACTTCAACCTTTTATTGATGCTAACGTAGGTGGTCTTACTTTAAGTCAACTGGTAACGCTAGGAGAAATCACTCAGGCTCAGGCTGACGAACTTTCAGATGGTTTAGGCGGCTCATATAATCCATCAATGACCATTGACCAAATTCAGGGAGCCTATACCGGTATTGCAACACAAATGACCGGACTGGCAAATGATACTGAGGACAGAGCCTTGGATGCATCTCAGAATGGTTCGGGCATAGCACCCATATTTGGTATGAACATAAAATTCTCTGATGATTTGAACTTTGCCGTAAAATATGAGCACAGAGCAACCATAAAAATGACCAACAGCACCACCATTGATGATGTGGGAATGTACCCCGACGAAGAAGAAGTAAGAAATGATATGCCCTCTATGTTGGCTGCGGGTTTAAATTATAAGCCTACTTCTGCACTCAGTTTATCAGCAGGATTGCACTATTACTTTGATAAGAATGCCGATTACGGAAAAGCTTTGCCAAACGATCAGGTCATTGACAATAATTTTATTGAGTTGGGCTTTGGTGTAGAATATTTCATTAACAATGGTTTCAGCATAAGTACCGGTTATTTACGCACGCAAACCGGTGTAAACGACAGATACCACAGCGATCTGAGCCACAGCCTCAGTACCAACTCCATTGGTGTTGGCGGAAGTTACAGGATTAACCGTAATACCACCATAAACGTTGGGTTTATGAATACCATGTATGAAGCTTACAAAAAAGACTTTGGAGTATACTCAGAAACCTACGACCGGCATGCAATGACTTTTGCGGTGGGCTATGATTTCAGGTTCTAGGATAAGTTCAAATATTTTTTTTAAAAAAAACCGGGCAGGGAATCCAAACCTGACCCGGTTTTTTCTTATTTCCTGCAATAGTAATTTGAAAAAGGATATCAATTATTATTAATTTTGCACGCATTGAGCTACGCATATGAAAGTAATATTTACACTATTTTATATAATCATTACTGTATCTGTTTCGATTGCCGGCGGATATCAACTTGGCCTTCATAGTCATAAAAACATGGGTATGGGCCTTATCGGAACTTCTCTGAATACAGATGCAAGTACTGTTTTTTTAAACCCTGGTGCGTTGGGCACACTTCCGTCTAAATATAACTTTATGGCGGGAATAAGCGGAATAAGATCAACAACAAAATTCCAACTAGAAAAACCTTCTATTTATCAGGCAGCCACTGACAACCCTCTTGGTACTCCATTTTATTTATATGCAACTGTAAGAATAGCCGAAAACCTAAACATGGGTGTGGCTGTTAATACACCTTTCGGGAATAGCCTGAGATGGGAAGAAGGCTGGGCCGGGCGATATTTAATTCAGGAAATTTCTCTTCAGGCTATTACAATTCAACCCACTTTAGCCTACCGGTTAAATAAAAATCTGTCAATCGGAGCAGGTTTCGTTTTAGCCACCGGTAAAGTTGACTTAAAAAGAAAACTTCCTATTCAGAATGAGTCGGGTGAAGGTGAACTAAATATAACCGGTAACACAGTGAATTATGGTTTCAATGCAGGAATATTGTATACTCCTGTTCCTGATTTGAGCGTTGGACTCAGCTACCGTTCTTTAATAAGGATGGAACTTGATAATGCAGAAGCAAATTTTTCTGTTCCTGAATCCTTAAGAGATTTTTTTCCGGAAAGCAATACTGTGACCACATCTCTTCCTTTACCTGCCAACCTTGATTTGGGTATATCCTATCGGTTTTCCGATAAGCTAATGGCAGGAATTAACCTTAACTACGTTTTTTGGAGTGCTTACGAAAGTCTTGATTTTGATTTCGAAATAAATACAACCGCCCTGAATGATGTTCGGAGCCCAAGAGAATATAGTAATGCTTTGATTTTCAGAATAGGGGCTGAATATCAGTTATGGGATAATTTATTTTTAAGAGCAGGAGCCTATTTTGACCCCTCTCCTGTTAATGAGATTTATTTCTCACCCGAAACCCCTGGTTTAAACAACATTGGGTTAAGTACAGGTTTATCGTTTTTGCCAATTGAGAATCTAAGTATTGATTTTAGTTTCCTTTATGTTATGGGAATTGAGAAGGACGTTAGCTTTTTACCAGCTAATTTTAACGGTACTTATAAGTCCAGAGCTTATATACCAGGTTTAGGAGTCAGTTACAGTTTTTAAGTAAGAAAAATTTATTTCTAATGAAGTTCAAATATCTCATATGTTTCCTAACGGTACTTATTTTTATCTCATGTGAGCCAGAAATTGAACCGTTTAAACCTGATGCCGGCGAAGCCGATTTTTCAGTATATATTGCACTGGGAAATTCTCTTACCGCAGGATTTGCTAACAACGAATTGTATAAATCAGGACAGATGGTTTCTTATGCCAATATCATGGCGAAGCAGATGATTCATGCAGGTGCCGGAGAATTCAGGCAACCCCTTATGAATGATGAACTGGGCTTCGGAAATAAACTGGTACTGGGAATTGCCACTGACTGTTTCGAAAATGATAATCTGACACCCATTTCGGCAGGGGGTACACCTGATCCCGCAAATTTCACAAATATATTTTTAGAAGAAGGACCCTTTCACAATCTGGGAGTACCCGGTACACTGGTTTCCCATCTGGTTTTACCAGGTTATGCTCAGCATAATCCATACTTTGGAAGATTTGCAAGTTCTTCGAATGCAAGGGTTATTGATGATGCTCTTGATCTTGATCCCACATTCTTTTCGTTGTGGATCGGCAGCAATGATTTGCTGGGATATGCGACCAGTGGAGGAGAAAGCAAAGCTTTAAAACCAGCAGAACAATTTAAGCAGTTATACAGACTTATACTAAATGAACTCACCACAAAGGCTGACAAAGGTGCTTTGGCAAATATTCCCGATATCACAAGTATACCTTTTTTTAATACTATACCGGCTCACGGACTTTTTCTTACCCGTCAGGGACAAGTTGACAGCCTTAATCTGCTTCATTCCGGAAATCCCCGGATAACCTTCAGTTTGGGCTTCAATGGTTTTGTGGTCGCCGACAACACATCTGAGTATGACGGTATGCGCCAGCTTAAAGAGAATGAACTGGTTTTACTCACTACTCCTCAAGATCGAATTAAATGTGAAGGCTGGGGTTCTGAGCATCCGATTCCTGCAAACTTTTATCTTTCCAAGCAACAAATTGTTGAAGTTAAAACCGCCATAAATGCATATAATAATACCATTAAAGAACTGGCAGGAGAATTTAACCTTGCGCTGGTTGATATTAATAGCCTGCTAAAAGAAAGTATTACAGGAATCAATTACGATGGTTTAAATTTTAATACCCAATAT
>SKVR01000191.1 GCA_007129355.1 Bacteroidales bacterium
AGCAAACAAGGCCGCAGGCTGCACCACAGAGAACTCCTTCGCAAACCAGGCCACAGGCCACTCCGCAAAGGTCACCTCAGCAAAGCAGGCCACAGGCTGCTCCCCAGAGAGCTCCGCAAAGGAATACTCCTTCTGTAAGTTCACCTCCGAGGGGTAGCTCTTCCTCTGGCAGCAACGTGAGGAGTTCACCCCCGCCTTCAAGAAGTTCTGGTTCCTCATCAAGGGGTAATTCCAGCTCACGAAGCAGCGGCGGCAGAAACAGATAACAGATAACTTTACAGAAAGCTCCCTTGAAATTACCCATTGCAGGGGAGCTTTCTTTCAAAGGACCAAAAATTGTTTCCTCCAACAATTTCAATACATTTCTCATATCCTAACAATTAAAAATAAAACTAAGATGCAACGACTAAGCTTTATCATATTATTCGTATTGGGATTTGCACAATTCAGCAACGCCCAGAATGAGACAGATGCCCTGAGATACTCCGTGTTTAACCCCGGTGGTACCGCACGCTTTATCAGTACCGGCGGGGCATTCGGAGCTCTGGGTGGTGATTTTTCATCACTCAGTACCAATCCGGCCGGTATTGCCATTTACCGAAGCAATGAGTTCACCATTACACCGGCTTTGAACTTCAGCAAGGTTGAATCAGGCTACTATGGCACATTCGCCGATGACATTGACTACAATTTTAATGTGGGAAATGTAGGGCTCGTTCTCGCATTCAACGATCCAAACCAGCTTAAAGAATCGGGCTGGATGGGATTTCAGCTTGGTTTCGGATTAAACCGCCACATGAGTTTCAACAACCGAAAAATTTACGAGGGATTTAATACTGAAAGCTCGCTTATGACTGATTATTTGCATAGGGTGCATGAAGCAAACATTGATCCCGACAATCCCCTGGGCTTTGAACCCTTTACCACCGGACTGGCATGGGAAACTCTCCTGCTGGATACCACAAACGGCCAGTTTATGGTTGATATGGAAAACGGAAATGTTTTGCAAAGAAGAGAGACCACCACTAGTGGATCAATGCGCGAAATGGTGCTAACATTAGGTGCCAATTACAGCAACCGTTTATACCTGGGTGCTACCTTCGGTTTCCCATTTGTAAGTTTTCAGGAAGAATATACCTATACGGAAGATGATGTCAATAATTCCAATGATTTTTTTAACTCCCTTGAATTTCGCGAAACACTTAAAACCAGCGGCAACGGATTTAATTTCAAATTCGGGATGATTTTCCGTGCTACGGATATGATACGTGTAGGTGCTGCAGTGCATACTCCGACTTTTTATAACCTTGAAGATAATTGGCGTACTCAGATGAAATCAAATCTAAGTTTTGGCAACTATGAGGAAAGCTCGCCACGCGGTCAACACAGCTATGAACTGAATACACCTTTAAGGCTATTGGGTAGCCTGGGATTGGTTTTCGGCACCAACGGACTGCTAAGCTTTGATTATGAATATGCCGACTATACCCAAATGAGACTCAGAAGCAGTGCAACTTCATTTTCTCATGAAAATAATATCATCAGAAACAGTTTTCAGGCACAGCACAACATTCGTGTGGGAGGCGAAGCAAGACTTCATCCGGTGGTTCTGAGAGCAGGATATGCCTATCATTCCAACCCTTACAAATCTGGCATCAATGAGATGGAAAGAAATACATTGAGTGCAGGACTGGGGATACGCGATCAAAGTTATTTCATTGATTTCGGTTACTTCTTCACACAATACTCAGAAGATTTTTATCCTTACGCTGCCAATCTGACTCAGGCGGTCAATTATGATTATTCGCGCAGCGGATTCTTAATGACACTGGGATTCAGATTCTGATAACTATCGTATGCCATATTCCCCATTCATAAACTAAAAACGGGCAGGATTTTTTACAAACCTGCCCGTTTCTTTTTTTGCTTTCAGAGTCTTCAGATAGAAACGTTTTCAACAATTTCAGTATCAACAAGAATTCTTCCACAATACTCACAAACTATAATTTTTTTGTTCAAGCGAATATCAAGCTGTCTCTGCGGGGGTATCTTATTGAAACAGCCACCGCAGGCATCCCTTTCAACGGGTACAACTGCCAAGCCGTTACGGGCATTTTCACGAATACGCTTGTAAGCACTTAAAAGTCTGTCATCAATATTCTCTTCCTGCTTAACGGATTTTAAACGGAGTTGCTCTTCTTCCTTCCGGGTTTCTTCAACTATGTCTTTCAACTCACTGTTCTTAACTTCCAGGTCATTTTTCCGTTCATCGAGCTCGGCAACAGCTGTTTCAACCATCTGTTTTTTATTTTCAATGGCAACAGTAACTTCCTTGATTTTTTTCTCAGATAGCTGAATCTCCAGGCTTTGGTATTCAATTTCTTTATTCAGCGAGTCGTACTCCCTGTTGTTGCGCACATTCATTTGTTGTGCCTCGTATTTCTTAACCAGTTCATGGCTTTCTTTAATGGAATTTTGCTTCTGGGTAATCTCCATTTCCAGCTCAGAAACTTCCTGACTATATTTGCTAACCCTGGTTTCCAGACCTACGATTTCGTCTTCGAGATCTTGAACTTCCAGCGGAAGTTCGCCTCTTATGATGCGAATTTTATCAATGTGAGTATCTATCAGTTGCAGGGTAAATAAACTGGCGAGTTTTTTCCTGACCACCGATTCGAGGGTATCTTCGGCTGATTTATCCATTGCCGATGTGGTGGTTACAATTTCCGGTTCTTCAACTTTTTGTTTTTTGGTTGTCCGGGTATCAACAGATTTAGCTTTGGCCATAGGGCAATTTTTATTTTAAATTTTTGCAGATTTGCTTCATTAAAAATATCTGACAGGGTTGGTACTCTGGTCAGAAATCAGGAGCGCAAAGTTAGTAATTTTTTTGCTAACAATTTCATACAAAATTTCTTTGGTAAATTGTTCGCTTTCATAATGTCCGGCATCTACCATTAGCATTTTATTTTTCACATCAAAAAAGTCATGGTATTTAATATCTGCCGTTACAAAGGCATCGGCTCCGACAGCCATGGCATGATCTCTCAAAAAACTTCCACTACCTCCGCAAACGGCAACTTTTTTGATTTCTTTTCCGGTAAATACACTGTGTCGTAAAAAAGGTACGCTAAGTTCTTCTTTGATCATATTAAGAAAATCCATCTCACTCAAAGGCTTGCTTAAATTTCCTACCATTCCCGGTCCCACTCTATCAAAGGAATTATCGAGCGGATAAACATCATAAGCAACTTCCTCGTAGGGGTGTGCATCAATCATAGCCCTTACTACCTGATCTTCGAGCCAGGCAGGCAAAATGGTTTCGATACGTACTTCGGGCTCATAATGAATTTGTCCCTTCTCCCCCACAAAAGGATCCGTATTATCGCCTGCCCGGAACGATCCTTTTCCATCCAGGTTGAAGCTACAGCAATCATACTCCCCAATCACACCGGCACCGGCCTTAAAGATGGCTGCTCTTACATTTTCGGCATGATCGGTGGGGCAAAAGGTTACCAGCTTCCTCAGCAAACCCTTGCGGGACTGCAGAACATTAAGCCCGGCAAGTCCAATTTTATGTGCAAGCTTTAGATTTACACCATCTATAACACTGTCAAGATTGGTATGTACCGATATCATGCTGATATGATTGCGTATGGCTTCAATAAGTACCCGCTCGGTATAGTGCCTGCCTGTAAGTTTTTTTATCCCCTTGAAGATCAGCGGATGATGAGAAATAACAAGATCACACTTTTTCTCAATGGCTTCCTGAATAATTTCTTCCGTTATATCAATGCATACCAGCCCCCTGGTAACTTCACTCTCCGGATCTCCGAACTGGATGCCTGAATTATCATAATCTTCCTGCAACAAAAAAGGAGCATACTGCTCAAATGCACTTATTATTTCCTTTAGCTTCATAATAATCTGTTTTGGGGTTATTTTTTCATATCCTTAGCTAAGTTAAAAAAATGCAATGGATCTTAACCCGCTCATAATTTAATTTTCCATACTTTGAATGGTTTTTACCTTCAAAGGCTTAAATGATTCTTTAAAATGTAAACAATTTGTCAACATCAAATGTATCCTTCTAAATATTAGTAAATTACGCTTGAATTAGTGAAATTCATTTTCTATATTTGGCACATGGTTTTTTTGAGGATTTTACTCTATCCCCTTTCGCTGCTTTACGGAACAATTACCTGGTTGAGAAATAAATTTTTCGACTGGGGTATTCTTCCATCCACCTCTTTTGACCAACCGCTCATTGGCCTAGGTAATTTAAGCACAGGCGGAACGGGCAAGACTCCACATATTGAATACCTGATTCAATTGCTTAAACCCTGGTTCAGGGTTGCAACACTCAGCCGTGGTTATAAACGCAAAACCCGTGGATTTAAGTTTGCCGGACCCAAATCCAGGGTTCGGGATATTGGTGATGAGCCCCTCCAGATGTACTTAAAAAATCCTGACACCTTTGTTGCAGTTTGCGAAAATCGCAAAAAAGGTGTTAAACGGATCCTTAAGGCAAATCCCCACAACGAAGTAATTCTGCTTGATGATGTATTTCAGCACCGTTACATAAAACCCGGACTTAACATCCTGCTCACAGATTACCACAAGATCTTTACACGTAATTATGTTTTACCTACAGGAAACCTGCGCGAATTCCGGCATGGTGCAAAAAGAGCCGATGCATTGGTGGTTACCAAAACTCCCGGGGTATTTTCGCCATTGGACCGTAAGCTTATCCTGGATGAACTTTCGCAATACCAGATTAAAAAAATTTTCTTCTCCTATATCAAATACGGCAAATGGATACCGGTAAACAAAAAAGCCCGGGAAGACAAAATGCAAAAAGCCAAAACGATTTTCCTTATAACAGGGATTGCCAACCCTGTGCCATTGGGGGAACATCTGAAACGTCTGTGCACCGACCTGAAGATTTTCCGTTTTTCTGACCATCACCAGTTTACATCCAAAGATTTGGAAAATGTAAAGGAGAAATTCAATGAAACATACAGCGGCACTAAAACCATTGTTACTACCGAAAAAGATTCCATGCGCCTGCGCAATCCTGAACTAATAAAGTTATTGGAAAATACCCCTGTTTACTACGTGCCCATTGAAGTGGATTTTCACCAGGCAGACAAAAAGGCGTTCAATAAAATGGTGATGGATTACATGAAGCTACAATATCCTAAGAAGGCTGGTAAGATCAGTGAAAAATTTAAAAGGCTCTCTTCATAGTGCTTCATTAAGAGTTCGATGAACTCACTGCAACGATCACTGTAGCATTTGCTAAAATGAATTCTGATTGTCGTTCAGATATCCGCTTTGATAGGCTCAACATCTGATTTGTATCAGGCTTCGATGCAACCCTTCTAAAATCTTTACTTCTTTACAACCCCAGTTTTTTCATTTTTTTCCATAGTGCAACCCTGCTTATGCCCAGATAATCTGCTGTTTTGCTTTGATTCCAGTCGTTCATCTCCAATACTCCTCTGAGTTGTTCCTTGTTAATTTTCAATCTGCCGCTTTTATTTTTTCTGAATATTTCGGCATAATAAACTGAAGCCGAAAGATCATTGTTTTGTCTGTCAGCAGATTCTTTGAGTGCAGCAGCCAGTCGTCCTTTTCTGATCTCTTCGGGTAAATCTTCAATCTCAATCAGGTTGCTGCGCACCAGCACAAAAGCATGCTCGATGGCATTTTGCAGTTCGCGGATATTACCGGGCCAGGGGTAGTCCATGAGTATTTTCAATGCATCACGACTTACTCCTTTGATATTCTTCGAGGTGGACCGGTTAAACTTTTCCATAAAAAACTCAATGAGCATAGGGATATCCAGATGACGTTCCCGTAAAGGGGGCATAACGATGTTAAATACATTAAGACGGTAAAAAAGATCTTCTCTGAAAATATTTCTGCGGATGAGTTCTCGCAGATCTTTATTGGTTGCAGCAACAATTCGCATATCTACCTTTACAGACTTATTGTCGCCCACCTTTTCAATGGTTTTTTCCTGGAGCACTCGCAGAAGTTTTACCTGCAAAGCCTGTGAGATTTCGCCGATCTCATCCAAAAAAATCGTACCCCCTTCTGCCTGCTCAAATTTACCGGTTTTGTCTTTGTAGGCCCCGGTAAACGACCCCTTCACATGACCGAATAATTCACTCTCCAGCAAGGTTTCAGACAGTGCAGCGCAGTTTACCTTTACAAAAGGTTTGTTTTTCCTTGCGGAAAGTTCATGGATGGCATCGGCAACCAGCTCTTTCCCGGTACCGCTTTCGCCCTGTATAAGAACATTTACATCGGCATCTGCTGCCAGGCTGATCATACGGTAAATCTCCTCCACTTTGGGATCATGTCCTATGATCTTTTTACGGATCAAATATTCTCCTTTGCCGAAAGTTCCGGGAGAATGAGTAATGCAATCCATCTCATCCGATATATCGGTGATGTTGAAAAGCAAAAAATCATGATTCTTTTCTGAAAAACCCCTAACAGAAAAATATACCAGGCGCTCGCTTTCTCCACTTCTTATAATAAGTGTTTTATGAAAATTCCTTTTCCCTTGCTCAACCATACTGCGCATGCAGTCATCCATATTAAAAACGCGCATGTCAGTTGTGTAAAACAGGTGGTCCTTCATATTACCCCAACTATCACTGACTGTGGATGCAAAAATTTTATTCTTTGCAAAGGAATTGAGATAATGAATATTGAGCTCCGGATCTGTTATTACCAGACCACAGGGTAATGAATCGGTTATGGTTTTGAAATCTGTAAACATAATGACTAATAAGTTAACAACAAGTTAACAAAGTTAGTGTTTTTTGTTAACCAGAAGTGTTAACTTAAAATTTTTACAAAAAGCGTATAATGCTGTATTTCAGAAATATAAAGATTGTGGCACAGAAATCGTTTTTAATAGAGTAACTAAAAGGAAAACAAACCATTTTAAACCATAAAAAGATTTCAATTATGACTAAGCAAAACATTCTATTCGTATTAGGAGGATTATTAGCAGGTATTTTGCTCACTTCACTTCTGGCATACAAATCAGCACCCGGCATGATGCTCAAGGAAGCAGAAAGCAAGTATAATTTTGAAAGATCAGTGGAAGTATTTGAGCAAACGGCAAAGGATATGGGTTGGAAAATTCCCACCGTACACGACATGAAAGAAACCATGAGGGTAAATGGTTATGAAGTAAACAGCATGAAGGTTTTTGAACTTTGCCACCCCGATCATGCCTATGAAATCCTTAAACTTGATACCGAGAGAATCGTTTCAAACATGATGCCCTGCCGTGTTTCCATTTATGAGAAATCAGACGGAGCCACCTATATCTCCTGGATGAACACATCCATGATGGGTAACATGATGGGCGGTGTAATAGCCGATGTAATGGGAATTGCTTCAGCAGAAAGCGAAAAGATGATTGCCTCCATTAAAAAATAATAGTGCAGTATAATAAAAAGGTAAGATAAAATTTAGTAATAGTTTTTTGATTGGTGCTTATTGAAAAAGGGACCCGCATTGTGCGGGTCTCTTTTTTTGCGCAAGAATCTCAAAAGCCTTGAATTAACCGGACGCTGAGCCTGTCGAAGCGGTTATCTGGTTGGTAATCAGATGTCGTTTCGACAAGCTCAACGACCAACTCGCACTTTTGAGACAGCCTCCTTTCTTTGTAAGCAAAATTACTTCCTGATAAGCAACCAGGTATCTTCGTGCTCAGGGAAATCAGATCTGATCTGCAGAATTCTCCTCCTGGCATCAGCCTCCAGCAGGTAAGAATCAACAGATACCCTGTGGAAACCGGTTTCGCTGAGCAGAATAACCGGATTAAATCCTTTTAACCTCATTTCTGCCGTGTAACGATCGGCATTGGCCTTTTCCCTGAAGCTGCCAATGATTACGAAAAACTCACGGGCATCGTGTGCACTCTCATCCTCTTCGCGGGTAAATGTAAACCTTTCTTCAACTGCCCTGATTTTAGTTTCGCTGTCAACTTCCACTGAAATATCAGTCTCTTGTTCCATAACAGACCTCGGACTGTCTACTTCTGTCATTCTTTTGGATCGGCAACCGGCCATGATCATAAATCCGGCCATGATCAATATTACTGTTCTCTTCATCTCAGATTTTTTATTTAATGAAACACTCTGTTTTTTGGTACTGCTTGAATTTTTGGTACTGCCTGTAACCTTTAATAACGCGAAATTAATCAATTTTGTGTAAATCTTTCGGTTATACCGGAGAGAATATATAGGTATTTTCAAAACCATGATTTCCACAAATCGTGGAAAACTTTGCTCATTTTAAGATGTGAAAAAATGCTGAGAAATGAACCATCTCATGGAAAAGAACAACTCTATATACTGAAAACATAATACTTACAGCCATGCGTAATACTTCTGTTTGAAAATATGGCATTGGCATTGATCTGATTATGGTATTGCGGTAGGTTTAGCCTTGAATTTCGGTAATATAAAAGCCGGATTGCGCTACAGTATTGGTTTGCAGAAACTGGCAGAAACCAATGTTACTAATCTTCTGCTGGGCGACAGCAAAAATGCCTACGGTCAGCTTTATATTGCTTTCAGGATAACGGAGAAGTAAACACAATGATTATACATAAAAAAACCAGGAATATTATTTCTTTGCGATAAAGACAAATCGACCACTTTTCAAATGATTCACTTCCGGAGTAATAATCTTTATCTCTTCACAATGCCATTTTTCGTAAATTAGCCAAAAATTCCGCCTTGTGATCAAACCCGATACCATAGATAAAATATTTGAATCCGCCCGCATTGAAGAAGTTGTGGGAGATTTTGTTACCCTGAAAAAACGGGGAGTGAATATGCTGGGTCTCTGCCCCTTTCACAATGAAAAAACCCCGTCATTCACAGTTTCTCCCGCCAAGGGAATTTTCAAATGTTTTGGATGCGGCAAAGGGGGCAATGCGGTTAATTTTATCATGGATCACGAGCATTTCAGCTATCCTGAAGCGCTCAAATACCTGGCAAACAAATATTCCATCGAGGTTGAAGAAGAAAAACCCTCAGCAGAACAACAGGAGGCTCTTGATGAAAAAGAGAGTCTTTTTAACCTTACGGCTTTTGCCCAAAAGCATTTTGAAGAAACTCTGCACAACACCGAAGAGGGTAAAGCCATCGGCTTAAGCTATTTCAAGGAGCGGGGCTTCACCACCGAAACCATTAAAAAATTTGGATTGGGATACAGCCTGAACACCTGGGATGATTTTACTTCCAAAGCCCTGAAGCACGGTTACAATAAAGAACTATTGGAAAAAAGCAGCCTTGTGCGCACCAAAGACCATGAAACCTATGATGCATTCAGGGCACGGGTAACTTTTCCCATACACAATTTATCGGGCAGGGTACTTGGTTTCGGGGCAAGAATTCTCACACAAGATAAAAAGAAGCCCAAATATATTAACACAGCCGAGTCGGATATCTACCACAAAAGCAAGGTGCTATATGGATTGTACTTTGCCAAAAGTGCCATTGTAAAGGAAGATAACTGTAACCTTACAGAAGGTTACACCGATGTGATCTCACTTCACCAGGTAGGAATTGAAAACGTGATCGCTTCATCAGGAACATCTCTTACCGTTGAACAGATCAAGCTCATACGCCGCTATACCACCAACATTACGCTGCTTTTCGATGGTGACCCGGCAGGCATTAAAGCTGCTTTTCGCGGTATCGATATGATTTTGGAAGAGGGCATGAATGTGAGGATCGTTTTATTCCCCGACGGTGAAGACCCTGATTCCTACGCACGTAATTACAGGCCTGCCGAGGTTAAGGAATTCATTGAGAAAAATGCCCATGATTTCATAACCTTTAAAACCAATTTGCTACTCGAGGAAACAGAAAACGATCCCATTAAAAAAGCAGCCCTGATCAAGGAAATAGCCCTTAGCATCTCGCAAATACCCGAGCCCATTGCGCGCACTTTATATGTGCAGAAAAGCAGTGAACTGCTCCAGATCGATGAAAAACTGCTTATGGCAGAGATCAACAAGCAGCGTAAGGAACGTTTCCGGAAAAAAGCAGGTGAACCTTCGGCAAAGGATGAACAAAGCTGGCAACCGGAAGAAACAGAAATAACTTCTCAAAAACAGCTTGAAAAGGGTATTCATGTAGACAAACAGGAAAGAGAACTTATCCGGCTTCTGCTACTGTACCATGATCAGGAAATTCTTTTTCTTGCTGATAATGAAGAAGGTCAACCCCAGGAATACCGCTACCGGATTGATGAATATATTGTTGATGAGATTCTGGATGATGAAATTACCTTCGACAATAAATACTGCCAGCAGATCTTTAATGAGTTTGCCAATGCCCGTAATGAAGAACGAAAGTTAAACGTTCAGCAATTCTTCCATCATCAGGAACCAGCCGTAAGCAGCATGGCTATTGATCTTACATCATCACAGTATTTGCTGAGCGAGCAATGGGAACATAAGCACGGAATCTTTGTAAAGAAAGAGGAAGACGATACCAAAAAGATAGTTACAGAAGTGCTTTATGCTTTAAAACTGAAAAAACTGGAGAAAAAAATCTACGAGAACAAAGAATTGCTTCATGATGAGAAGGATGATGACAAGATTATTTCTCATCTGGAAAATCTGCGACAGCTGGAAAGCATAAAAACTTTGATCGCCAAAGAACTAAGCAGAATTGTAACACAATAAACGGGCAACATTTTTGTAAAAACTTCAATTAATAATGCCATGTGGAAAAGTTCGAAAAAGAAAGAAGTAAAGTATGATGTTGGGATTGTGCTCAGTGGTGGCGGAACCAGGGGTTTTGCGCACCTGGGAGTTCTGAAAGCCCTTGAAGAATCAAACATAAAACCCGACATTATCAGTTCGGTGAGTGCCGGAAGTGTTATTGGTTCGCTTTACGCTGATGGGAAAAGTCCGGAAGAAATTCTGGAAGCTCTTACATCCAAAAAGCTTCTTACCTACCTTGAGATCACCATACCGAAAACCGGACTGGTTAAGATGTCGGGTTTCGAGAAGACACTCAAAAAGCTACTAAAAGCAGAAAAATTTGAAGATCTGAGCATCCCGCTCAAGGTTTTTGCGGTAAATATGAATACAGCCGAATATACCTGCTTTGACAGCGGACCACTTGCCATTGCGGTAAAAGCATCTTCATCCATTCCTATCATTTTCCAGCCCGTTGAAATCAATAATGAACTATTTACCGACGGTGGACTCATCAATAATTTTCCGGTAGAAGCTCTCGAAGGCAAATGCAAACGCATAATCGGTGTAAACGTTAATCCGCTGGGTATTAAAAGAAATCTGGATAATCTGAAAATCATTGCTGAAAGAACCTTCCAAATTAATATCCGAAGCCATACTCTTGATCGCAAACATAAATGCGATCTGTTCATTGAACCCGAAGGACTCGATGATTATGGTCTTATTGATCTTTCAGGGGCTAATGAGGTTTTTGATTTGGGATATAAAACAGCCAAAAAGCTAATCAAAGAAAAAGGCTGGTAGCAGGTAAACTGCTTTTTGTTAATTTTGCCCCTTTGAAATGAACGGGAAAACTATTATGTCAGAAAAAAAGAATCTTTACATATATAACACCCTTAGCCGGAAGAAAGAACTTTTTGAGCCGCTTAACCCACCCTTCGTGGGCCTTTATGTTTGCGGACCCACTGTATACGGCGACGGCCACCTGGGCCATGCCCGTCCGGCCATTTCCTTCGACCTGGTATTTCGTTATCTGCAGCACTTAGGCTACAAAGTACGTTACGTGCGCAACATCACTGATGTGGGCCATCTGGAAAATGATGAAACCGAGCAGGGTGAAGATAAGATTGCCAAAAAAGCACGCCTGGAGCAGCTTGAACCCATGGAAGTGGTTCAGTATTACACCGATCGATACCACGAAGACATGGACCGGCTCAATGTAAAGAAACCCAGCATTGAACCCAGGGCATCAGGACATATCATCGAACAGATTGAGCTCACCAAACAGATCCTGGATGCCGGATATGCATATGAAGTGAATGGCTCGGTGTATTTCGATGTCGAAAAATACCATAAAAAGTTCCGGTATGGCAAGCTAAGCGGTAGGGTTATTGATGACATGATTGCCAATACCCGCGATCTTGAAGGCCAGGAAGAAAAGCGCAGCAGCGTGGATTTTGCCCTTTGGAAGAAAGCAACTCCTGAGCATATCATGCGCTGGCCGTCGCCCTGGGGCGAAGGATTTCCGGGATGGCACCTTGAATGCTCTGCCATGAGCACCAAATACCTGGGCGAAGTTTTTGACATTCACGGCGGGGGCATGGATCTGCTGTTTCCGCATCATGAGTGTGAAATAGCACAGTCCAATGCAGCGCAGGGTAAAGACGCCGTAAAGTTGTGGATGCATAACAATATGATAACCATTAACGGTCAGAAAATGGGAAAATCGCTGGGTAACTTTATTACCCTACGGGAGTTTTTCTCAGGTGAGCATAAATCTCTGGAGAAGACTTACAGCCCCATGACCATCAGGTTTTTTATCCTTCAGGCCCATTACCGCAGCACACTTGATTTTGGCAACGAAGCCCTGATAGCTGCAGAAAAGGGATTGAAAAGAATGATGCAGGCAATGGATACAATTAACAGACTTAATCCATCTGAAAAATCGTCGGCTGATATTTCTGATCTGGAAGAAAATTGCTACACAGCACTCAACGATGATTTCAACAGCCCGGTTGCCATTGCCCATCTG
Source organism: Bacteroidales bacterium (assembly GCA_007129355.1). Classification (GTDB taxonomy): domain Bacteria; phylum Bacteroidota; class Bacteroidia; order Bacteroidales; family UBA7960; genus SKVR01. The sequence continues at coordinate 12,786 of SKVR01000191.1, forward strand.
TTCGATGCCGTCAGGATCATCAACTCAGTAAATGACGGCAAGGATACCATCAGCCCCGAAGATCTGGAAACTCTGAAAAAAGTCTTCCACATTTTTGTTGTGGACATTTTCGGATTGAAATCTGAGGTAGCATCTGAGGGGAAACAAACCGAAAGCCTTTTACAGGGTATCATGAAACTATTGCTTGAGATTCGCCAGCAGGCCAAAAACCAAAAAGATTATGCCACCTCCGACAAGATCCGCGACCAGCTGGCATCGTTGAAAATTGCCGTAAAAGACAGCAAGGAAGGCGCCACCTGGGAACTGAAAGATTAGAATCATTCAAACTGTTTTCTGGTCGTTGAGCTTGTCAAAACGACATCTGTATATCAGCCTACTATACGCTTCGACAGGCTCAGCGTCCGGGTATTTTTAGCCTTTTGAGACAGACTCTGTTTTTTTTGGCTATCCTATCTCGTGTTAAGTAAGAAAACTCAGCAAAATTCCGGCAGCAATGGCACTTCCGATAACCCCGGAAACATTGGCAGCCATGGCATGCATGAGCAGGTGATTGGTTTTGTCATACTCCAGCCCTACATGCTGCGAAACCCTTGCACTATCGGGCACAGCAGATACACCTGAATTACCTATCAGCGGATTTATCTTATCCCCTTCCGATGCAAAAATATTCATAGCCTTGGCAAATAATACTCCGCTGAAAGTTGCTATAATAAAGGATGCAGCACCCAGGCCAAAGATCATCATTGATTGCGGGGTAATAAATACATCACCCTGGGTGGATGCACCCACTGTAAGTCCAAGGAATATGGTAACAATATCAATGAGCGACGATCTTGCCGTTTCGGCCAGCCGGTTGGTAACACCACTCTCCTTCAGAAGATTTCCGAAGAACAACATTCCCAGCAGAGGCAATGCTGTTGGCATAATGAAAGTTGTAAGGAGCATACCGACAATCGGGAAAAGAATTTTTTCCTGCTTGGGAACCGCACGAGGAGGTTTCATACGGATGAGCCTTTCTTTTGGGGTGGTAAGAAGACGCATGATAGGCGGCTGAATTACAGGAACCAGGGCCATATAAGAATAGGCTGCAATGGCAATGGGTCCGACAAATTCGGGCGCCAGTTTGGATGAAAGGAAGATGGCTGTCGGGCCGTCGGCACCACCAATAATTGCAATTGCGCCGGCCTGTTCGGGCGTAAAACCCAGCATAAGAGATGATGAGTATGCAGCGAAAATACCAAATTGTGCGGCTGCACCCAACAGAACCAGTTTTGGCTTTGAAAGCAGGGATGAAAAATCCGTCATGGCCCCTATTCCGAGAAAGATCAGAGGTGGATAAAACCCTCTTTCCACACCTTGGTAAAGCATATTAAGAACACTGCCCTCTTCGTATATCCCGATTTGCAGATCAGCAGTAAGATCGAAGGGTATATTGCCGATAATGATACCAAATCCAATGGGTATGAGTAACAAGGGTTCGTAATGCTTGATAATGGCCAATGAAATAAAGAAAAGACCGACAGATATCATCACCAGGTGCCGCCAGCCAACATTGGCAAAAGCAGTATATCCGTATAATTCGGATAACTGTTGTG
>SKVR01000143.1 GCA_007129355.1 Bacteroidales bacterium
CCAAAACGCTTTTCCAGATAGGTATAAATGGATGTAAGATTCAGCTTGTAATACATGGGTAGCAGCACCAATGCAATCACAAAATAGCCCGCCAGGTACCCGAAAACAAGCACCATATAAGAAAAACTTTCAGCCTTTACCAGTCCGGGTACCGACATGAAAGTTACACCCGACAGTGATGCACCTATCATACCATAGGCAACCACATACCACGGAGAGTTGCGGTTGCCCAGAAAATAGGTTTCATTGTTTGCCCTTCTTACCGTAATACGCGAGATGGTAAATATCAGCAAGGTGTAAACCAGGAAGCTGAAGAGAATTATTGTAGACGACATGTTTTGCTACCTTTTTATGAAAGGGCAAAAATAGGAAAAGAAATCCGAATTCAATCAATCCAGATTAACGGTACTGTTTCGCGGATACTCTACCGAGTAATGGACAATTACCTCTAAGGTTTCACCGGGGTTTATCTCCTGATTTCAGGTAAGAATGCAGCTTCATCATTGGCAGGAACTGCTCTGTATCCCATACCAGCCGGATGAAAATCCCGGGCTATAGAATTATTTTTAGTATTTTTTTCAGAGGTAAGGATAAATGGTTTCAATCCATCGGTCTTCAGTAATAAAGAAATTCCCCATCTCTTCCCACTTTTTTAGGATTCGCTGATTTTTCATTTCTTCAATACTTAGCCCGCGATCTCTTGCTTCCCTGACAACCGCAAAGGTTTGTGCCAGATCATTGTGCCAGTTTTGTAAATCATCATGATTGAAAATGGGGCCATGTCCGCCTATGAAAGTGACTTCTGCCGGAAAAAGGTTAATGATTCTTTCTACATTTTCCATAAACTGAACAGGATGCCCTCCGTTATTGGTATCCACAAACGGAAAAAAACCTGCAAAAAGCAAATCACCTAATACCGCAACGTTAGCCTCTTGAAAATAAACGATAAGGTCACCTTCTGTATGACCACCAGGCAAATGAGTGATCTGTATCCTTTCGCCATTAAATTCCAGATCCATATTGTCGTCTACCAAAATATTAGGAACAGCATATTCAGGAAAAGCAGGAATAATATTATCTCCTCTGCGTTGCTCCTGCGAGAGGAATTCTTTCACAGTGGGATGGGCAATAATGTCGGCCTCCCGGCCAATTAATTTATTGCCACCGGTATGATCGGCATGCAGGTGTGTATTTATAAGATACTTAACAGGTTGATCTGTTAAATTCATGATTTTGCCCATAAGTCTTTCTGCACTTTGCTCATAAGCCGCATCAATCACGAGTGTGCCATCATCACCATGAAAAACCACAACTGAAACGGCATTAGCCACAAAAAGCCGATGCAAACCAGGAGTAAGTTCGGTAGTATCGATTTCTATTTTCGACCAGTCACGCTGCGAAAATCCCAATAAGGGAATCATTAGAAGTATTACCAGTAATTTTTTCATCTTCATATCTTTATGAATTTGTAATTGAAACTAAAATTAGATATTTCAGGAAATCCGGTAAAAGGAATTCCTTACACAATCAAATAAACAGATTTTCAGGTATTTAGTTTTAAAGATATAAAATTGCCAGGGAATATTTATAAAAAAAAGAGGCTGTCTCAAAATGATCTTTGGTCAATGAGTCTGTCGAAATGACAATTGATTATCAATCAGATACACGCTTCGACAGGCTCAGCGTCCGGAATTTTCAAGACTTTCGAGACAGCCTTTTTTATTCTTTTCAGGTTTTTATAAATCAGAATGCAGAACCTGCCAGAACCAGCGCTACAATGGAAACCAGTTTAAGCAGGATATTCAATGAAGGACCTGAAGTATCTTTCAGCGGATCACCAACAGTATCACCAACTACAGATGCTTTATGGGCTTCTGAGCCTTTACCGAATTTCTCACCTTTATATACAATACCCTTTTCAATCAGTTTCTTGGCATTATCCCATGATCCACCGGCATTGGATTGAAAAATTGCCAGCAGTACACCTGAAACGGTAACACCGGCAAGCAAACCTCCGAGCGCTTCAGCACCCATGGTGAGTCCGATGATTACGGGAACTGAAACTGCAATAACTCCGGGCAGGATCATCTGACGCAATGCGGCGCGAGTAGAAATGGTAACACACTTTCCGTATTCCGGCGTACCTTCGGCATCGTTCATAATCTTCATATCTTTTTCGCTATACATACTCTGGTGAGTTCCCTGTTCACTATTTCTTTTCATTACCTCAAGGGCTCTTTTCAGTGGCTCAATAGTTTGGAACTGCCTGCGAACTTCCTCAATCATCGACTGGGCCGCATCACTCACCGCCTTTATAGTTAGGGCAGAAAAAACGTAGGGCATTAAAGCACCCAGGAAAACGGCAGCTATTACGGTTGATTTGGATACATCAATAGTTGTAATATTTGCTGCTGTCATATAGGCACCAAATAAAGCTAATGCGGTAAGTGCGGCTGAACCAATGGCAAAACCTTTTCCTATAGCCGCTGTTGTGTTACCCACGGCATCAAGTTTATCTGTTCTTTCTCTCACTTCCTCAGGTAATTCTGACATTTCTGCAATACCACCTGCGTTATCAGAAATAGGACCATAGGCATCAACTGAAAGCTGAATGCCCAGGTTAGATAACATACCCACTGCAGCAATGGCAATTCCATATAATCCGCTTAAATGAAAAACCAGTACTATAGTAACGGCAATGGTAAGAATAGGAATAATGGTAGAAAGCATACCAATACCCAACCCACTGATAATATTCGTTGCCGAACCTGAAGTTGACTGGTTGGCAATGATTCTTACCGGCAAATAATTGAAACCAGTAAAAAATTCGGTGGAATAACCAATGATCAATCCGGCAACAAGTCCGATAACAGAAGCCAGGAAAATATTGAATGATGAGATTTCACGAACAAGTGGCGAACCATCAGCAGCAGTATACAAAGGATCTGTAAAAATCCAGCTTGTTGGTAGTACAAAAGAAATGATAATGTAAGAAAAAACAATCATGATACCTGCCGATACCAGTTCGCCCATGTTGAGGGCAGTCTGGGGGTTACCACCTTCTTTAACCCTTACAAAGAAAGTGCCTGTTATAGATGCAAAAATACCTGCAGCAGCAAGGAACAATGGCAGCAGAACGGGAGATAACCCACCGAAACCATCAACAAAATCAGGACTTATCATAAATGCTGCACCCAAAACCATAGCAGCAATGATGGAACCCACATAGGATTCGAAAAGGTCGGCACCCATGCCGGCAACATCACCCACATTATCGCCAACGTTATCTGCTACAGTAGCGGGATTCAGCGGATGGTCTTCGGGGATTCCTGCTTCAACTTTTCCTACCAGGTCGGCACCTACATCGGCTGCTTTGGTAAAGATACCACCACCCACCCGGCTAAACAGCGCAATGGAAGAAGCTCCAAAAGAGAATCCGGTAACAATGGAAAGCACTTTGTTGAGACTATCAAAACTTTCAACACCAAACATCTGTGCATAAACAATAAACAGAATGCTTAGACCAAGGATTCCGAGACCTACAACACTCAATCCCATAACACTCCCCCCCGCAAAAGCTACTTTTAATGCCTGGTTTAGGCTGCTACGTGCAGCATTGGTGGTTCTTACATTAGCACGGGTTGCAATGCGTAATCCGATATAACCTGCCAGCCCGGAACAAAAAGCCCCGGCGACAAATGAAAATGCGACCAGGGGATGCGAAGTTTCGGTTCCTGTGGTGAGAGCCAGCAATAAGGCTACTGATACCACAAATATCGCCAGGATCTTATACTCTGCTTTAATAAAAGCCATGGCCCCCTCGAAAATAAAGTTAGATATCTTAATCATCTTTTCATTTCCCTGGGGCTGTTTCGTTATCCAGGCAGATTTATAAACCGTGAAAAGAATTGCCGCCACTCCAATGACGGGCACAAAGTAGATAAGGTAGTTTTCCATAAAGGTTGTTTTTGGAATTTAAAGGTTTAATTGATTTTTCAATGGTTTAATTTAAATTTTTATTCAAAAATAAAAATATTATTCTATTAACGTAGTATTTATTAACCCCAA
>SKVR01000325.1 GCA_007129355.1 Bacteroidales bacterium
CCGAAGCCGGTCTCTGCTCGCCTGCAGGTCTCCTGTACTCCTGGTTGGAGCGGGGTTGCTGCTGGCTGGGCGGTGTATAGGTCCTTGGCCTGGTTTGAGCGGGCCTTGCTTCAGTTCCCTGTTGGGGAGTTTGCTGCGGCCTGGTGTACCGTGGAGTTTGTTCTCCCTGGTAGCGTTCGCGGCTGGGTGCAGTATAGTCTGAAGGTCTGCGTTCAGGCTGGTAACGTTCCTGTTGCGGCCTTGCTGTAGTTTCTCTTTCAGCCCGTCTTTGCTGACTGGTAACTTCTGCAGGTCTGGTTTGTGCAGCGGGTCTTTCAGCCGGTTGTCTGGTTACTGCTGATGGTGTAGCTTCTCTTTGGGTGTCGCTAACCCGTTCCCGAGTGGCAGTGCGGGTTTCTGTAATTCGGCCCTGGCGCTCAGCCACAGTTCTATTGCTGGCTACTCGCTGATCGGAAGCTTCGAATCGCTCTGCAAAGCTGGTTTCTACATGGCGGCCCGAAGTCGGTCTTGTGCCTTCGGCAACAGTACTTCCGCTGGAACCTCTGTGGCCGTAATAATAGTTGCTGGCATCGTAGCTGTTATAGAAGTAGTGGTTATTATAACCACCGTAATAGCCACCGTAGTATCCTGACCAGTAACCATGATGATAACCTGTCCGGTAGCCATAACCATGATGACCATACCATGGACTTCCCCATCGGGAACCCCAGCCCCATCCGTAACCGTAATGTGCCCATCCCCAAGGTCTGTAACCCCATGAGTAATAATAACCGGGATAATAGAGTGGAAGTGCTCCGTAACCCATATAAATACTTACCCCATAATAGTAAGGATTATGGTTATACCAGTAAAGGTTGGTAAACCAGGGGTCATAATAGCTAAAATAGGAATAGTTACGATGGAACCTGCGAATACGTGATGTATAGGCATAATCGTAATAACCATCTTGATTATAGTTATTGATGATATAAGTGTTTCCTTCATCATCGTAATAGGTTTCTGTTTGCGCAGGTTGTGATTTGTACTGATAATTATTATCCTCGTGGTAATAATCATCATCAGCATAGGCGTAATCATCCTGGTAAGCATTGACAGGGCGGCTTTCCTCCGCTGGGCTTACCTGTACAGCCGTAGCGCTTGTTTCATGCGCAGTTTCTGCGTACTCCCTTGCGCTGCCCGGGCTGTAATAAATATCGTCGTAAGTTCGTGATGCATGGTATGAAGAAGTGCATGCACTAAACAGTACCGACATTCCTACGATTAATTTTACAAAGGTTTTCATGACTGTTTCCTCCTTGGTGTTTATGTTTAATTTACTTTTTTACTTTGTATCCGTTTTCAAAAATAAGATTTTGTTTTCTAATTATTTCTTAAATTTGCCGGGTTATTCATGCACCTTAAATGCTACAAATTTTATACCAACAACATTTTATGGCTAAAGATTTTTCAACAAGAGAAGAGAATTATTCCAAGTGGTACAATGACATCGTCCAGAGGGCTGATCTGGCAGAGAACTCAGCGGTTCGTGGCTGTATGGTTATCAAGCCCTACGGTTATGCAATATGGGAACTCATGCAATCGGCCCTCGACAAGATGTTTAAGGATACCGGTCACTCCAACGCTTACTTTCCAATTTTCATACCAAAGTCATTTTTCAGCAAAGAGGCCGCTCATGTTGAAGGTTTTGCCAAGGAATGTGCTGTGGTAACACATTACAGGTTAAAGAATGATCCGGATGGGAAGGGGATTGTGGTTGATGAGGATGCAAAACTCGAAGAAGAGCTTATCATAAGACCCACATCCGAAACCATTATTTGGGATACATACCGCAATTGGGTTCAGTCATACAGGGATCTGCCGATCCTGGTAAACCAATGGGCTAATGTGGTTCGCTGGGAGATGCGCACCCGAATGTTTTTGCGTACTGCTGAATTTCTTTGGCAGGAAGGTCATACTGCGCACGCCACTAAAGAAGAGGCTTTGGAAGAAACCCGCAAAATGCTGGATGTTTATTCTGAATTTGCTGAGAAATTCATGGCCATACCGGTTCTCAAAGGCGTTAAGTCGGAGAATGAAAGGTTTGCCGGTGCTCTTGAGACCTATTGTATTGAAGCACTTATGCAGGATGGCAAGGCGCTTCAGGCCGGGACATCACACTTTTTGGGGCAAAATTTTGCCAAAGCCTTTGATGTGAAGTTTACAAGTAAAGAGGGGAAGCTTGAGCATGTATGGGCCACATCATGGGGTGTTTCAACCCGTCTTGTAGGTGCCCTGATCATGGCTCATTCTGACGATAACGGGCTGGTTTTGCCTCCAAAGCTTGCACCCATGCAGGTGGTAATTATTCCCATTTACAAAAACCAGGAGCAATATAAGCTTGTTTGCGACAGGGCTGATGAAATTCGGCTGGAGCTACAGAAAAGGGGCATCAGGGTAAAACTGGATGACAGGGACACCTATAAGCCCGGCTGGAAATTCAATGAGTACGAGTTTAAAGGTGTTCCGTTGAGATTGGCTATTGGTCCCAGAGATGTGGAGAATGAAACGATAGAAATTGCCAGACGCGATACCCTTGAAAAGTCGGTTTACAACCAGAAAGATTTTGCTACCAAGATTGAGCATCTTCTGGAAGCTGTTCAGGATAATCTTTATCAAAAAGCTTTCACCTTCAGAGATACCAAAACATATTATGCCGATAGTTGGGGTGAGTTTAAGGAACTTCTTGAAAAAGGCGGTTTTATTTATGCACACTGGGATGGCACAGCTGAAACCGAACAAAGAATCAAAGAAGAAACCAAGGCTACCATTCGTTGTATTCCGCTGAATAATAAAAAGGAAGCGGGTAAGTGCATTTATTCAGGCAAACTCTCAGAGCAAAGAGTGGTTTTTGCCCTTGCGTATTAAAATTTAGTATATTAAAACGGAAATTTCTGTTTTTGTGTATTATACTTTCTTGTATTTTGATTCGTTTTGTATTGTAACTTTACATACTTCTATTAAGATTTCATTATGATAAAGAAAATAATTCTCATTTTTCTGTTGACTGGTTTTGTGGTTGTTGAAGCACAAAACCCTGCAATTAAGGAACATGATGTGAAGGAGGGGAGAGACGTATCACGCGATGAAAGAGTTGATGTTTTGCAGGATGCACACCGAAAGTTTAATCAGCAGGCAGGTATGAATGGATTCAGGGTTCAGATTTATACCGATTCCGGCAACCGTTCAAAATTGCGAACAGATAGATTAAAAGCCGATTTTGACTCCAGATACCCCAATGTTCCTTCTTACATTTCTTATGATGAACCTTATTACAGGATAAGAGTAGGTGATTTCAGAACCCGACTGGATGCACTCAGGTTTCTTAATGAAGTTTCATCAACTTACCTTTCGGCAATCATTGTTGTGGATAAGATTAATTTTCCGCCTTTAGATAAAGATACCAGGAAAAATATGGAAACGGATAGAAATGAATGAATAAAAAAAAAGCCGGGCAATTAAACCCGGCATTTTTTTTAGTTCCTGTCAATGGCATTCAGGTCTTCAAAAGCACCTTTCAGCCTGTCTCGCAAGGTTTCTTCTCCTTTTCTGAGCCAGGTTCTGGGGTCGTAATATTTTTTATTGGGTTTGTCATCTCCTTCGGGGTTGCCAATTTGTTCCTGAAGGTAGCCTTCATTTTTCTTATAGAATTTTTTTACCCCATCCCAGAAAGCCCATTGAGTATCGGTATCAATGTTCATCTTGATAACACCATAGGAAATAGCTTCCCTGATCTCTTCGCGTGTCGAACCGCTTCCGCCGTGGAAAACAAAGTTTACAGGTTTGGTTGCAGTTTTGAACTTTTCTTCAATGAATTTCTGCGATTTATCAAGAATTTTGGGTTCAAGTCTTACGTTGCCCGGCTTGTAAACTCCGTGCACATTACCAAAGGATGCAGCAACGGTAAACTTATCAGAAAGTTTACTCAAAGCTTCATACATATCAGCAACCTCATCAGGCTGGGTATAAAGTTTTGATGAGTCAATTCCTGTGTTATCGACACCATCTTCTTCCCCTCCTGTAACACCCAG
>SKVR01000271.1 GCA_007129355.1 Bacteroidales bacterium
TAAGCCAGGCATTCTGCTGCTCTTGGGGCAATGCAGTAAAACTACCACCAAAGAAGGCAATCTCAACGTCATTATTTTTATAATCAATGGTTTGGAGATGTTTTTCGATAATTCCTGTTACCTCCTGCGGATCGGGTACTTTGCAGTTTCCTGATATGTTGTACTGATTGCAGTAAACACATCGGAACGGACATGCCAGCTCGGGAATAAAAACAGGAATATTATAATGTCGCATGAGTTTAAAGATAATAAAATCAGAAACTGCTCCAATACCTTGAGCCTTGCACCATTGGTTTCACAAAACTACTCAAAAAAGTATCAGCAGAGTTTTTAATACCTTCTGAGTATTTTATAAAATTCTATCTTTGCGGCTCAATACAAAATAATGGAAGACAGGATTGGAGAACTTGCTGCACTGGGCACAGCTTTTTGCTGGACTATAACCGCCATAGCCTTTGAAACAGCCAGCCGAAAGGTTGGAAGCATTGCTGTGAATTTTATCAGGTTGGTAATGGCATTGGTACTGCTCAGTATTTTTTCCTGGTTCAACCGGGGATTGTTCTTTCCGTTAGATGCTTCCGTTCATTCCTGGTACTGGCTGATTCTTTCGGGTTTAGTAGGATTTGTGATCGGCGATCTTTTTCTCTTTGAAGCATTTACGCTTATTGGATCCAGGCTATCCATGCTTATCATGACCCTGGTGCCGCCCATAACAGCCACATTAGGCTGGCTGATCATGGCAGAGCAAATGAGTTGGTTCAATATCATGGGGATGGCCATGACCATCTCGGGAATTGCTCTTGTAATTTTTGAAAAACATTCGGCTGATGGAAAAAAGATCCGCTACCCGGTAAAGGGTCTGTTCTTTGCTTTTCTGGGTGCAGCCGGACAAGCCACAGGATATGTGCTCAGTAAATACGGTATGGGAGAATACGATCCCTTTGCTGCTACACAAATCAGGGTGATTGCAGGTATAGTTGGATTTACCATTGTTGTTAGTTTTTTCAGAAGATGGAAGGCAGTTTTTGTTGCCCTGCCACAGCGTAAACCCATGTTGCTCATGTTGCTGGGTGCTACTTTCGGCCCATTTATCGGGGTATCTTTGTCGCTGCTGGCAGCCCAGAATACAACCACCGGAATTGCTGCGACCATTATGGCCATAACACCTATTCTCATCATTCCGACCACTCTGATTTTCTTTAAACAAAAGGTTAGCTGGAAAGAAGTTGTTGGTGCCATAATAAGTGTTAGCGGAGTTTCGTTATTTTTTATCTTTTGATCTGTTTTTACGGATATTAGCTGAAGCCATTATATACTTTTACAGAATTGAGACCCAACAAAAATACATCTGATTACCAAAGCCGGGTAAAAAAGAAAAGAAGATCTTCCCGAATTTCTTATAAAAAATATATTTCTGCAGCTGTTATTGCAGTTCTCTCTTTGCTGGTATTGCTGTTCCTGTTTTTTATTACTGTGTGGATTGGTTTGTGGGGCAAGCTTCCGGCAAAAAGTAAACTCGCTTCCATTGAAAACTACGTTTCTTCAGAAGTATACGCTGAAGATGGTGAGTTGCTGGGCAAATACTTTATAATTGACCGAACCCACGTGAATCTGGATCAGATCTCTGAAAATGTTGTCAATTGCCTTATCGCTACTGAAGATGTAAGATTTTACAGACACAGGGGAATAGATTACCGCAGCCTGGGACGTGTATTATTTCGTACCATTTTAAGGGGAGAAAGCTCAGCGGGTGGAGGGAGTACATTAAGCCAGCAACTTGCCAAAAATCTCTACCCGAGAGAAAATAATGGAATTTTCTCGCTGCCGGTTAGTAAATTCAGGGAGTTTATCATTGCCCGCAGGATAGAAAGTATCTACAGCAAGGATGATATTCTGCTTCTGTATCTTAATACTGTCCCTTTCGGGGAAAATGTATCCGGAATTAGTGCGGCATCTCTTCGGTTTTTCAACAAAAGCCCATACGACCTTAATATTGAGAAAGCTGCAGTTCTGGTTGGTATGTTAAAAGCAACAAGTTTCTATAATCCCCGCCGTTTCCCCGAAAGGGCAACAGAGCGCAGGAACACCGTTATTGGTCAGCTTCAGCGATACGATTATATTGATAAGGAGAAAGCTGATTCCCTGAAAGCATTACCCTTAAAGCTAAACTACAGCCCATTTGCCCACAATCTGGGTCCTGCTCCCTATTTCCGCGAGCGTGTAAGGCACGATGCAACCAGTATCCTCAGGGATTACAACAATCTGCATCAGACAAATTACAACCTTTATACTGATGGAATAAAAATATATACCACTATCGATTATAACCTTCAGCGCCTGGCAGAAGAATCTATCAGAAGACAACTGACTGCACAGCAAAAAATAATGGATGGGTATTACAGACAAGCTGCAAAAAGCAGATCAACCAGCATGTTGCGTAATCTGATGAGTGGATCTGACAGATACAAATCCTTACAAAGGGAAAAACTTACTTCACAGGAAATTGAAGAAGCTTTCAAAAAAGTGATGCCCATGGAAATTTTTTCATGGGAAGGACCTCAAACTTTGCAAATGAGTCCGTGGGATTCTATCTTCCGAATGCAGCAAATTCTGCACTCAGGGCTGGTTTCCATTGAGCCGCAAAACGGACATGTAAAAGCCTGGGTAGGAGGAAATGACTTCAGATTTTTCCAGTACGATCATGTGCTTTCCAAAAGACAGGCGGGATCTACCTTCAAACCCTTTGTTTATGCAACAGCCATTGAAATGGGCATCGATCCATGCGAGTATGTGAGTAATGAACTTGTTGTATACAGTGATTATCAAGACTGGGCTCCGGAGAATGTTTCGGGAGTTTACGATGGATATTACAGCATGAAAGGCGCACTGGCCCATTCCATCAATACCATCTCTGCACATTACATTAGTATGACCGGAGTTATTCCGGTTATGGAGAATGCCCGTAAGGCCGGGATAATTTCCCGCCTGCCTGCTGTTCCTTCACTGGCATTGGGCACAGCCAATGTAAGTTTGCTTGAAATGACCACAGCTTATTCTGCTTTTCTGAATGATGGTAATACTTTACAACCTTTCTGGATTTTAAGGATTGAGGACAGCAACGGCAATGTACTTTACAAAAGAGAATCACAGAAGCAACAATCTAAAGCCTGGGATGAAGCCACTGCTTTGATGATTACCGATATGCTGAAAGCAGCTGTTGATAGCGGAACTGCCGGAAGACTCAGAAGCCAGTTTGGCTTGTATGGAGATGTGGCAGGCAAAACCGGAACTACCCAAAACAATGCCGATACCTGGTTTATTGGATTTACACCTGGATTGGTTACAGGTGTGTGGACCGGTATTGAAAACCCTGCTTTTGCTCAGCTCTACGGTGCCCCCATGAGCTCATCAGCAAGCGCCGTGCCCCTTTGGGGCGAGTATCATCGTAGCATTCAAAGAAACGGAATTACCCGCAAATATGCGAATGGTAATTTCACACCACTGCCCGACAGTCTTGCTATTTTATTAGATTGTTCCATGTTTTTGGAAGAATTACCATCAGAAAGCTGGTGGGAAGGTATTTTCGGCAGCCCGGATGAGAGAGAACATCGCAGGCAGGAACGCAGAGAAAGGGAAAGACCAAGCCGTTTCAGAAGATTCCTGGAAAGTATTTTTTCTTCAGATTAATTCCTGCCACGGCCACCGCTCCGGGGTGTTCCCCTGCTTTCGCGTAAAAGAAAACGGTTGAAGTTCCGCTCGGTTTCATATAATTCAATGACCTTTTTCAGGGGAAGGACTTTTTTAAATTTTTCATGGTATTCCCTTCTCAATGCAGCCATTTCTTCCATGTTGGTAATTTCAGCATCGGCAATTTCAATTAATTCCTGTTCCGTTAACCGATCAAGGTTATTTAACTGCTGCCTTTGAGCCTGGTGTTTTCTCATCATTTTATTGCGTTTGTCATGATACTGATTATACACAGGCCAGAAAGCTTTAGCCTCGGAAGGGGTAAGCGACAACTCTCTTGTTATAAATGCTATCCGTTGGGTCTCCATTTGCTCCCGACGCTCCTGTCTCTGTCCAAAACCACCCTGTGCCCAGCCTGACTGTATGAAAATAACTAATGCCAGTAAAGTTGAAATACTCAATGATGAAATTTTATTTGTCATGACACAATTCTTTAAGTGTATTTTATTCTTTTTAATTATGAAAATTTTACCAGAGTTCATCTGAAGCATCCGGTGGAACATCAAAATAATATTCTGTATAACTCAGGATATATTCCAGCACTTCATCCTCATCAAATACCATTTCAGTCATTTCTGAATCATTTTCAAAATCCATAATGATATCATAATAAGCATCGGTCTGATAATTGGAATACCAGGCAAGATGATTATCGAATAACTCCTGTTCGGCTTCGGTAAGATAGGGTTCAGAAGGCATACGCTGGTAAAAGAAGTATCCCATAAATGCAAAAAGTAAAACTGCAGTTGTAATAACTGCAAGCCTGGGTAAAGTAATAAAACCAAAGGCACCTTTTTTTGATAAAGTGGTTGAATGAATTCTATGGCTTATGCTCTCAGGCAATGCTTCAAAGTAATCGGCCGGAGCATGAAATGGATTTTCTCCTTTGAGCTTTTCGAGCCCTGGAGCTAAATCTCTCAGTTCTTTATTTATATCGTTGTTCTTCATGACCTTATTATTTTACTAAACTTAGACCATAAATATGCCCTAAGGTTTAATGATTTTTTACGTAATCTTCAACTTTTTTTGCTGCATGATGATAAGATGCTTTAAGTGCACCCTCTGAAGTATCAAGTATTTGCGATATTTCTTCATATTTAAGCTCATCATAATATCGCATATTGAATACTATTCGTTGTTTCTCCGGAAGACTTAGTATAGCCTTTTGAAGTTTTTTCTGGATTTCATCTCCATTAAAATATACATCTGATTCCATTTTTTGAATCAATGTGTTCTCCACATCCTGCCACGGAAGGAAAAACCTTCTTTTTTTATTTTTGAGAAAAGTAAGAGCTTCATTGGTGGCAATACGGTAAAGCCAGGTAAAAAGGCCTGATTCTGCCCTGAAACGGTCAAGACCCTTCCAGGCCTTCACGAAAACATCCTGAACAATATCGTTGGTATCTTCATGGTCTATTACAAGTCTTCTTACATGCCAGTAAACTTTTTCCTGGTATTTCTTTATCAAAAGGTTAAAAGCATAATTGGGATTGTCCGAATTATGAAATAACTCCAGTAATTGCTCATCAGAATAATGCTCCATGAAATTAAAAATGCATTTAACCTGTAAGACTCATTTTTCGGGTCATAGTTTAATGCCCCGCAAATTTTTCTTACAAAACCTGATAGACAAAATTAAGATATTCTATTGATTGAGGTTGACCATGGTAGAAATACCAGATTGTATGCGAAAGGGCCGGTCGATGGAAAAGATTGTCTGGGTAGAAACCCGTGATCTGAAAACTACCCTATAATTGCCTGGTTGCAGATAAAGAGTTTCGCTTGTTACATTTTCGCCCATCACATGAATTTCCTTTAGTTCGTTGCTCTCTTCATGTAGAATTTTGGCATGCCCCTGAGCGGGAAGTCGGATTACTGCAATTCCGGGTTGAGGAACCTCGACCTTAGTTGTATGGCTTTGACTGATTGCAACACTTTTAACGTGAATACGCGGTAATGAAAGAATTTCAAGATCATATTCACCCACAAGATATTTTTCTGTTTCCCCGAAAATTTGCGTTGTTAGTGTCTCGCCTTGGCCGGCTTTGCGCACAATGGCTTTATACTTTATCTGGGTTGTTCCACCGGCAAGCAAAGTAAGACTTCCTTGCGGACCATCAGCATGAATGATATTATGCTTCCCCGGATTAATTTTAATGTTATCAACCCTTACAGGGGGCATGGTATGCACCACCATATCATAAACTACCAGCGGATCCATATAATATAAGGTATCAGGCAATCCTCTGAAATTAAGGGTATGTATGAAATTATTCATAATCCTTCCACTATGATTATCATATAATGTTACAGGAACATTGGTTTCAGATGGAAACCCATTGATATCCAGCAAATTTACCTGGGCCGTAGTATTATCAAGCGCCTGAGAAATAACGATATTAAGACTCTGGCGGAATTCAGCTTCACTGGTTGCATCAAAATACTGACCCACACACTCAAAATCGGCACGAAAATCCCGACCTATACCAATAACAAAAGGTTTCAGAATAATTCCTTTTTTCTGCAATTCTCTTGACACAGCGCAGGGATCGCCCCCGCATTCTTCAATACCATCGGTAATCAGTACAATGATATTACGGCAATTATCGCAGGGAGGAAAATCATGCTGAGCACGCTCCAGCGACATAGCAATGGGTGTTGTGCCACGAGGTGTTATGGTACGCAAACGCTGTTTGATCCTTGGTGCATTATTATCAGCAAAAGGAATTTCCAGTCTTGTATCATCACAATCCTGAGGAGGGAACCTTTTCTGGTGCCCATACACACGAAGGGCTAACTGCGTATTCTCAATACCATGCAGGCTGTCAAGAAGTTCAGTAAGCAAATTACGGGCAATATTTATGCGCATATCACTTTGCCAGCGGGCAAACATACTCTGTGATGCATCAAAAATAAAGAGTATTCGGGTAAGGGGCGGTTCCTGTTCTTCAGGTCGCTGGGCATTACTTTTTAGTAAAAGCAGCGGACCAGTCAGAAGAAGAAAGAATAATATGATTGCCTTTTTTTTCAAGCTAAATCTCCTTAGTAAAAGTGAATTTAAATCCTGATATTAAAATTCAGGTTAATTGAATATTAAACCCAAATTCTTATCAATATTGTTTTCTAAAACAAAAAACAGCCAAAGTTAAATAATTGCTACTTTCTTTTTTTGCGGGTTTTATGGATTATTAAGAGGAGATTTTACCTGAAAATCATGTAGCGCAGCTAAATCTCATTATTTAGCCGGACACCTTGAAAAAAACAAATCACAATTAATTGATTTTCATATCATTAAAAACTTATTAAAATATTGTGGTAAAATAATACCACAATTATTTTTTTATTCAAAAAATCATTTATACATTTGCGTATTCTTTTACCTATTTACCTATTTAATATTATGAGTAAAGTTCTGAACATATCAGAAGCTGCCACGATAGCCATTCACAGCATGGGTCTTATAGCCAGGAGTGATAAGCTTATAAGCACCCGGGAGATTGCAGATACTACGGGATTTTCAAAAAACCATACATCTAAAATACTACAACAACTGGTTAAAAATGGTTACCTGGTATCCACCCGAGGACCAAAAGGTGGATTTATAATAAGTGAGATAGCAAAAGAAAAATCGTTACTTGATATTTTTCATCTGATTGAGGGTGAACTGGAAGACAATACCTGCAAAATGCACTGCGACAATTGTCCGTTTTCAAGTTGCATTTTTGGCGGGCTTGAACAGAAATTCACCAATGAATTCCGAAACTATCTGATGACCAGAAAAGTAATTGCCCTTTAAAAATTGAAACCTGCAAAACATAAATTTAATAAATCAACGAATAAACGAATAAACGAATAAACGAATAAACGAAATGAAAAGAACTATTATAAAAATCGATGAAGAACTTTGCAACGGATGCGGCTTGTGTGTTGACGGGTGTCATGAGGGAGCCCTCCAGATGATTGACGGCAAAGCCCGTATGATCAGCGATTTATACTGCGACGGGCTGGGTGCCTGTATCGGCGACTGCCCAGTAGGTGCAATAACCCTTGAAGAGCGAGAAGCTGAACCCTACGATGAAATCAAAGTAATGGAACGTATTTCACCCAATGGTGAAGCCACCGTTATTGCCCATCTCAATCACCTTATAGATCACAATCAATCGGAGTTTGTAGAACAAGGCATTCAATATATCATTAATAACAAGCTGGATGTTGATCTTAAAAAATTAAAAAATTACACTTTCGAAGAAATAGAAAAAGAAACCCCTAAAAAAGAAATAAAAATGGATATGCACTCCCATACCGGTGGCGGATGCCCCGGATCAAGAATGATGAGCTTTGACCGGCCCGAAGCAGCCACTGCTACCGCAACAGATACTACCACTTCAACAGCTCAACCATCAGAATTAAGACAATGGCCGGTACAATTGCACCTGGTAAACCCGCAGGCACCCTATTTCCAGGATGCTGATGTACTAATGGCAGCCGACTGTGTAGCTTTCTCAATGGGAAATTTTCACAGCAAATACCTGAAAGATAAAGGTCTTGCCATTGCCTGCCCCAAACTCGACCAGGGTAAGGATATTTACACTGAAAAACTTACTGCAATGATTGACCATGCCAGAATAAATACGCTTACAGTTATGGTTATGGAAGTACCCTGCTGCTCAGGTTTACTGCAAATTGCAAAATTAGCAACTGAAAAAGCCAGTCGGAAAGTACCCGTTAAAGCCCTGGTAGTTGGTCTGGATGGTGAAATCAGAAGCGAAGAATGGATTTAACACGGTGATGGGTGATTGGTGATCGGTGATCGGTAATTGTTAATGGTTAATGGTCAACGGAAAAGAGATAAAGTAATAACAATGGAAATCAATAGTTATCAACTTTTCAACTTTTAAACCTATCAACCTATCAACCCATAAACCTATAAAACTATAAACCTATAAACCTTAAAACTATAAACCTATAAACCTTAAAACTATAAACCTATAAACCTTAAAAAAATTATGAGTATGTTTTGTTTTCAATGTCAGGAAGCCGCAAAAGACACAGGATGCACCATCAAAGGTGTATGCGGAAAAGAACCTGAACTCGCCAACATTATGGACGTACTGATGTACCAGTTAAGAGGTATGGCAGTATATAATAATAGAGCGAAAGAAAAAGGTCTGGACACATCAAAAGAAGATCAATTTATTTTCGAAGGATTGTTCATGACCATCACCAATGCAAACTTTGACCACCAGCGTTTTATAGAAAAGATCCGCGAAGGATTTGAAGTAAGAATAGCCCTGGAGAAAAAACTTGAAGAAGCCGGTGTCAGTATTAACAAGGATGAACTTCCGGAAGCAGCTAAATGGTATGCCTATACTCCGGGTGAATACGAAAGAAAAGCTCAACAGGTAGGCGTATTGCAAATGAGCCCCAATGAAGATGTCCGATCACTGCGTGAACTTACCATCTATGGTCTTAAGGGAATTGCAGCTTATGCTGAGCATGCCTACAACCTAAGCCATATTGAACAGGATATTTTTGACTTTATTTCAAAAGCTCTTGCAGCTACTCTTGATGACTCGCTGGGTGCGGAAGAACTTACTGCTATGGTGCTGGAAACCGGCTCCTATGGTGTAAAAGTAATGGCGTTGCTTGACAAAGCCAACACAACAGCCTATGGTAACCCCGAAATTACCAAAGTTAATATTGGTGTACGCAACAACCCTGCTATTCTTATCAGTGGACACGATATGCGCGACATGGAAGATCTGCTTATCCAGACAGAAGGAACCGGTGTTGATGTTTACACACATAGCGAAATGTTGCCTGCCAATTATTACCCCGCTTTTAAAAAGTACGACCAATTTGTGGGCAATTACGGTAGCTCATGGTGGAAGCAAAAAGAAGAGTTCGAAACTTTCAACGGACCCATACTTTTTACCACAAACTGCATTGTGCCCCCATCCAAAAAGGCCACTTATTCCGACCGTATTTACACTACCGGTTCATCAGGACTTAAGGGCAGTAAACACATTCCGAACCGCCCCGAAGGCGGACGTAAGGATTTCTCAGAGATCATTGAACATGCAAAGCAAACCCAGCCTCCTGTAGAAATTGAAACCGGCGAGATCGTTGGTGGATTTGCTCACAACCAGGTAATGCAACTGGCCGACAAAGTTGTTGATGCCGTTAAATCTGGTGCCATCCGCAAGTTCTTTGTTATGGCAGGTTGCGACGGACGCATGAAAGACCGTGATTACTACACAGAGTTTGCTGAAGCACTTCCCAAAGATACCGTTATCCTTACAGCAGGTTGCGCCAAGTTCCGCTACAATAAGCTGCCCCTGGGCGATATTGGCGGTATCCCAAGAGTATTGGATGCAGGTCAGTGCAACGACTCTTACTCACTGGCAGTTATCGCACTGAAACTGAAAGAAGTATTTGAACTCAATGACATCAACGAATTGCCCATTGCATACAATATTGCATGGTATGAGCAGAAAGCCGTTATCGTATTGCTGGCACTGCTTTCTCTGGGAGTGAAGAACATTCATCTGGGACCCACACTACCCGCATTTCTTTCACCCAACGTGGCCAAAGTACTTGTTGACAATTTCGGAATTGCACCCATTGGCAGTGTTGATGAAGACATGAAACTGTTTCTTAATTAGAACTCAACTGAGGCTGTCTCAGAAGCAGGATGTATTTTGGACGCTGAGCTTGTCGAAGCGGTTTTCAGCAGTCGTTTCGACAGGCTCAACGACCATAAAGCACTTTTGAGGTAGTCTGTTACACAACAAAATTACTATGGATAGAGACGATATTTTATGCAACTGCCTTGACATTACCAAAGGAACCGTTGAAGACGCCATCAAAAAAAAGAAACTAAAAAGCGTTCGCCAGGTTCAGGATGAAACCGAAGCCGGCACCGTTTGCGGTGCCTGCGTGGATGACATATACATCCTGCTGGAAGAAATCAACGGAAAAGTAGTGGATTAGGTTAAGGTCAAGGTTGAGATTCAACCTATCAACCTATCAACCCATTAACTTACTAACTTATTAACTTTTTAACTGAAAAAAAATGAGCAATTTCAATCACAGCACCATAATAAATTTCAAAAAAGATATTGAGTACGCAAGCAACAGCGTTGTAAGCAAGCGCGTATTGGAACAAAAAACCGGTAATATTACCCTTTTCTCCTTCGACAAAGGTCAGAAACTGAGTGAACACTCCGCTCCTTTCGATGCCATGGTTCAGGTAGTAGAAGGCAAAGTGGAGATCACAATCGATAAAAAACCTTACATCCTCAAAGAAGGAGAAACCATCATTATGCCGGCCAATATTCCACATGCACTTCTGGCGGTGGAAAAATTCAAAATGTTGCTGACTATGATCAAAGGGTAATAAAAAAACCTGCAAAAAGCTGTGAAAGTTTTCGGATTTCTGCATCGATGGCTGGGTGTTATTGCCGCAATATTTATATTGCTGTTTGCTGTTAGCGGAATCGTACTCAACCATCGTAGTTTCTTTTCAGGTACTGATATCAACAGGAAATTTCTTCCCAAAACATACCATTACCACAACTGGAACTTGTCAGCGGTAAAATCGGCTTTGCCCATCGCACCCGACAGCCTCCTGGTTTACGGTAATATCGGAATCTGGCTTACCGACAGTACATTCAGTAATTTCCAGCCTTTTTACCAGGGCATCAGGCGCGGTTCCGATAACCGACGCACCGAAGCAATGCTGGAAACACCCGATGGGAATATTATTGCGGGAACCATGTCGGGCTTGTATGTTCTTATTGGAAATACATGGGAAAGAATTCCCCTGCCCGTTACAGAAAAAAGGGTTACGGGCCTGGCCGGCAGTAATGACGGAGTTAAAATTCTCACCCGATCTCACCTACTTCATATGAATGAAACGGGATCTGGTTTTCAGGTAATTGAACTACCTCTGCCCCACCCTAAAGACTTTAAAAGAGAAACCAGTCTTTTCAGGGCCCTCTGGGTAATACACAGCGGCAAGATATTGGGTAAACCGGGTAAACTTTTTGTTGATATCCTGGGTTTGGTAATGATATTCCTGAGTATTACCGGCATCATCTGGTTTATTGCCCCTGACCTGATGAAAAACCTGAAAAACAGGGTTCGGGTAAGAAAACGTGTGGCTCGTGTAAACCGATTCAGCCTAAAATGGCATAACAAGCTGGGTATATGGTTGCTTGGATTTATGATTATTCTTACCATTACCGGAATGTTCCTTCGGCCACCACTGCTTATTCCCATCGTAACGAAAACTTTTCCTGCCCTGAAATTCACCATTCTGGATCATCCTAACCCTTGGTATGACAAACTGCGCGACATTCAGTATGACCGACTAACGGGTGCATACATTTTAAGCACATCGGAAGGCTTTTATAGGGCTGAACCCACCTTCAGCGATTCACTGTGGCGCATCACACACCAGCCTCCCATCAGCATAATGGGAATAAACGTATTTGAACAACCCGCCGATGGAATATTTATTACCGGATCATTCAGCGGAATCCACAAATGGGTCCCATCTGAAATGCAGGTTCATGATTTCATAACCGGCAGACCTGTTGCACCTGCAAGGGGTATGGCCAATCCCTTCGGAAATATTCCTGTGGCAGGCTACTTTGACATGGGCAACGGGAAAGAGTTTATATTTGATTATAATGCAGGAGTATTCTCGCTGAACCGAAATGTATCCATACCACACATGCCCGAATCGATCAGACAAAATGCCCGGATGCCTCTGTGGAACCTGGCGCTGGAAATCCATACCGGAAGGTTTTATTCCTTTATGTTTGGAGATTACTACATCCTGTTTATTCCTCTGGCAGGACTAACCATATTGCTAATACTTGTTTCGGGAGGTGTTCTCTGGTGGAAACATTTCAAAAGAGGAAAACGACGAAAATATAAAAAGGAAAACCTTTGCGGGAAAAAGGCTGATTCACGTGAACCACAAGAAATAATATCAAAAACGGAAAAAGAATTCATTCCGGTTGAAGATGAAAATTAAAAAGATTCTGAAATGATCAAAAAAACCACACCCGAAAAGGCTGAAAAAGTAAATGCTGCAGTAGACGGCCGTATCATGTTCAGCAACCCTAAAGCTGAATGTATTTTACTTATCATAAAACCCGGAGAAATTATTCCAGAACATACCAACCCCTTTGATGTACTTTTTGTGGGTATGGAAGGAATTGCCACAGTTAAAAGTGGCATTCAGACCCTGGAACTTGAACCCAAACAAACCCTTTTCGTTACCAGCGAAGAACCCAGGCAAATGGAAAACCATACTGATAAGGCAATTACAGTAATGGTTGTAAAAATCTTTTGATTTCATAAAAGGGGGCTGCCTGAAAGTGTTTTTTTGGTCATTGAGCCTGTCGAAATGACGCAGCATAATGAAATTCTGCGCTTCGACAGGCTCAGCGTCCGATTTAAAAAAACGAGTTTTCAGGCAGCCCTTTTTATTTAATTTTACATCTGTTATTATGCTCCCAAAGTAGCCACCATAACAGCTTTAATGGTGTGCAGGCGGTTTTCAGCCTGATCAAACACCACAGAATGTTCTGATTCAAAAACATCTTCCACTACTTCCATTCCGTCAAGACCAAACTTCTGGAAAATATCTTCACCAATGGTGGTTTCACGATTGTGGAAAGCGGGCAGACAGTGCAGGAATTTAACCTTCGGATTTCCTGTTTTCTTAATCACATCCATATTTACCTGGTAGGGTTTCAGCAAATTGATACGCTCTTCCCATACATGATCAGGCTCTCCCATGGATACCCAAACGTCGGTATAAAGGAAATCGCAATCTTTAACGGCTTCGGCTACATCATCGGTAATGGTAATTTTGGCACCGGTTTCTTTTGCTATTTCGCGGCATTGGGCAACCAGTTCATCGCTTGGCTGAACTGATTTTGGGGCAGCAGCGCGAAAATCCATACCCATTTTGGCTGCACCCACAAGCAGTGAGTTACCCATATTGTTGCGCGCATCACCCAGGTAACAGAATTTCGCCTGGTGAAGAGGCTTATCGCTGTGTTCCATCATAGTAAGAAAATCGGCGAGAATCTGGGTGGGATGAAATTCGTTGGTAAGTCCGTTCCATACAGGAACTCCCGAATACTCTGCCAGTTCTTCAACTTTCGACTGACCATAACCGCGATACTCAATACCATCGTACATGCGACCCAGAACGCGGGCAGTATCTTTCATGGATTCTTTCTTACCGATCTGGCTGCCGGTAGGTCCGAGGTAAGTCACTCGTGCACCCTGGTCAAAAGCAGCTACTTCAAAAGCACAACGTGTGCGGGTACTGTCTTTTTCAAAAATCAGGGCAATGTTCTTTCCGTTAAGACGGGGCTGCTCATAACCACCATATTTGGCTTTTTTAAGATCCAGTGAAAGATCGAGCAAAAACTTGATTTCCTGCGGGGTAAAATCCAGCAGTTTCACAAAACTTCTGTTTCTAAGATTGAATGCCATAGTTAATTATATTTTAAGGTTTGAAAATTATTTAGATTTCACTATTCACTAATTA
>SKVR01000115.1 GCA_007129355.1 Bacteroidales bacterium
CCAAACAACATTCCTCCCAGGTGAGCAAAGTGAGCCACATTACTGCCGGGGCGGTTGGCAATTCCGAAATATAATTCCATAGCTCCATATATCATTACAAAGTATTTTGCCTTTATGGGAATTGCAAAGAACAGGTATATAAGAGAATTGGGGAATAACATACCAAAAGCCAGCAATATGCCAAAAACGGCTCCTGAAGCACCCACAACAACAGGTGCATTTATAAAATCAACCCTGTATTGGTTCAGAAAATTTATGGCCCTTACCATAGCTTCATTAGGGGAATCGTTGATAAGGCTGTTATAATCTCTGAGAAAGAGCCGGAAATTATTTTGAATTTCAAGGGATGTAACCTTGAAATACTCAGATTCAAGAAACAATTTAAGACTTTCATGGTCAGGATTTTCAAGTACCATGCTAATTGCTCTCAGGGTCGGATACATTTGCCAGTAAAGTACGGCATAGTGCAACAGTGCAGCGCCCAGCCCTGTAATGAGATAATAAACCACAAAGCGTTTGGGTCCCCAAACATTTTCAAGTACATTCCCAAACATCCATAATGCAAACATATTGAAAAACAGGTGTGTGAAGCCACCATGCATAAACATGTATGTAATAAACTGGTATGGAGCAAAATTTTGCGCTCCGGGAAAATGCAGGCCCAGAACCCGATAAAGGTCTATACCGAAAGTGTTACCCAATGCAAGAGTTGCAAGAAAGAACAGTCCGTTGATTATAAGTAGATTTTTTACCACCGGGGGTAAAAGTGTAAAGCCTCCGGGCCTGAATTGCTGCATAATAATTTATTTTATACTTTAATGGTAACAAGTATGCATCTGTGTTGTTTATAATAGGCTGACTAATATAAAGCAAACGGCAAAAATACAACTTTATTCATCATATTCTCATGCCCATGTTTTGGCAGGAAAAAGGTTATCTGAATTTATCTGCCAGTTCATCCATACTTAAGGTATTCAATGTCGGCTTACCTGATGGTGTCTGGTATGGCATTTCGCAGGAAAAAAGATCATCGGCGAGTGCATTCATCTCTTCTTCCGTCATGGATTTACCGTACTTAACAGATAAGCTTTTTGCCAGTGATCGCGCAAGATTTACCCTGGTATCAAGCTTAATATCAACACTATTTTTCTTGAAATTCTCCAGAATTGATTCAATGACCTTTTGCAAGTTCTCATTTTCGGGCATATCGGCAGGTATGGCATTTATCACAAAGGAGTTTTTACCGAATTCACTGATATCAAAACCCAGTAATACTACTTCTGCTTTGATTTCAATCAGTAATTCGGCATCGTTTTCCATAAGTTTTATGTTTTCAGGATATAACAGGGTTTGAGATGAACGTTTTTTGTTTTCAAGCATTTTTAAATGCTTTTCAAATAAGATTCTCTCGTGTGCACGCTGCTGGTCAATCACCATCATCCCTGATTTTATGGAAGTAAGGATATATTTCCCATGCAAATGCATAAATTTTTTGCCTTGTTGTTTCTCAGCAGATTTATTCCAGTCGGGGCTTATTAAGGTTTGTTCTGTTTGTTGAGATGAAAAGATATCTTCTGTTTTTTTGTTGTCCTCTTGATTGCCAGTTCCCTGGTAAAGCTTTTCCCAGTTTTTTATGTTTGCGCGCTGTGTCAGGTTTTTACCGGATTGGGTGGGTGAATGAGAACCTCCTGCAAATGGGTTGTAATCAGGGTCGATTTTAATAACTGGCGGGGAAACAGGTTTGTCTTTGTCAAATTTTGCATCATCAAAGGCTGTTTCTCTTTCAAAATCCAGTGTAGGAACGATATTAAACCGGCCCAGGCTACGTTTTACAGTAGCCCGGATAATCTGGTACAACAATTTCTCATCCTGGAATTTGATCTCGGTTTTTGTGGGATGAACATTTACGTCAATCTGGGCCGGATCTATTTCAAGAAAAATATAAAAGGACGGATAGGCATCGTCAGGTATCAGTTCAGAAAATGCATAATCAACAGCATGGTTAAGATAGGGTGATCGGATATACCTTTTGTTGACAAAGAAGTACTGCTCCCCCCTTGTTTTTTTTACATATTCAGGTTTCAGAACAAATCCGTTGATATTTGCGATTTGAGTTGTTTCATTTACAGGAATAAGCCTTGACTTGTATGAGTTTCCGAAAAGCTGAATAATTCTGTTGTTCAGATTACCTGCTGCCGTTTGGGTGTTTAATTGATTATTATGATAATATGAAAATGAAATTTCGGGATAGGCGAGTGAAACCCTGGAAAACTCATTGTAAATGTGAGTCTTTTCTACATTGTCACTTTTCAGGAAGTTTCTTCTTGCCGGGGTATTGAAGAATAGGTTCTTGACAGCAACCGTAGTCCCTTTGGCACAGTTACATGGGTTTTGCGATTCCAGCTTAGATCCCTCCATGATGATCTCAGTACCAAGTGTATTTTGTTCCTGCCGGGTTCTAAGTTCAACTCTTGCCACAGAAGCCACAGAGGCAAGGGCTTCACCCCGAAAGCCCATTGTCCGTAAGGCAAAAAGATCTTTTGCATTACTTATTTTACTTGTAGCATGTCGCTCAAAGCACATCCTGGCATCTGTTTCCGACATGCCATGCCCGTTATCTGTAACCTGAATGAGTGTACGCCCTGCATCCTTAACAATTAGCTTTATATCTGTAGCTCCGGCATCAATGGAGTTTTCCATCAGTTCTTTTACAACTGATGAAGGCCGTTGCACCACTTCACCGGCTGCAATCTGGTTGGCAACCGAATCGGGAAGGAGTTTTATGATATCTGACATGCAAAAGAGGTAAGTTCGGGTTTAGCGAAGAAATATATAATAGAATAAGAAAAAGATTGCAGCGAGAACTCCAAAGAATCTCAGTTTAGAATCTCTTCGGGCTCTGTTTCCTGAATTTCTTCTCCAACGCAATTCCATTCGTTCCCTTAAAGCTTCAGAATAATCCTTGCTGGTATCTTCAAAAGCGGATTTCAGACGCTTGTCGCGTTCCTCCTTTTCCTTATTCCAGTAAACAGGCTTGTAGTTGTACTGCTTGTTTTTTGGGGTTTTAAAAAATGTAAGGGCCATCGGGTTGTGTATCCTAAGTTCTTTAATCTATTATCTGCACAAAGTTACGAATAAAATGAAGGATGTCAAAAAGCATCTGATTGCATACAAAGAAATACATTTTCATAAAAGTCTTCAAATAAAAAAGCTGTCTCCAGAGCCAATTTCCCGAGTTGACTTAGAGACAGCTTTATTAAAAGAGTATTCTATTATCTGGTCAATATCATTTTATCTATAAACAATTCTTTTTCCGTGCTGAAGCGGTAGAAATAAATTCCGTTGGGCAGATTATCTGCTTCCATGGTAACAGAATGAATATCTGAGGCATTTACATAGCCATCAAACAATACAGCTATTCTTTCTCCCACAAGGTTATAAACCTCCAGTTTTACAGGGGAAGATTCCTCAATGGAAAACTGCATTGACACCCTTGTGCGGAAAGGATTCGGGAATACCCTTACGGGATTGGTTTTTACTATACTGGTGAGGATAGATTCGTTATTTATACAATGATTGCGATCTATCCAGTTTCCAATTCTACCAGCTGCCCGGTTCACAACTTGACCTGCAGCAGCAGGATAAACATTTGTAAAATAGTCGTCAATGACTTCCATTGCCTTTTCAAGTTCCGGAAATTCATTTACTGTAACACCACTGAGATAAATGGCCGAGTAATGTGTAAATGCTCGTCTGGCAGGCGTGTTTGGAGGCCAGAAGGCTTTGCCTTCACTTTGAGTAAAAGTCATTCCTCCTAACTCAACATCATAGGGCCAGACAGTTTGAGAATGTGCAAACCAATAACCTTGAGAGAATGCACAGGTTACTACTTCCGGTTCTTCTTCTTCTTCTTCTTCAGGCACCAAAACAGCATCAATAACGTGTACAACACCATTATCAGCTACAAGGTCAGCCATAATTACCTGTGCATCATTGATAAATACACCATCAGCAGAAATTGTTACAACTACATCTTCACCCA
>SKVR01000148.1 GCA_007129355.1 Bacteroidales bacterium
ATTCGATAATTTCAGTTTGCCAAAATAATTAAAAAAAAAGAAAATGCGATTAGTCGAACATTTCCTATTATTCGTGGCAGTAAAAATAATCAAAGACACCATGTTGTGCAATAAGGGTTTCACTTAATTGATACTAGGTAATATTACTAATTTCAAGGAGAGCCCACCGATTGGACTCACATGTATTATAGTTGCAATAAGTACAAAATTTTGAAATTTTTTCTTGTTATTGATATCCTTCTACCTGTAGAACAAACACCTGCAGACAACCAATGTCAATAAATCCGGTGGTATGGGCATATTTTTGAAAAGTTTTTTTGTAAATAAAATAAAAGCATTACTTTTGCAAAGCAAAATCGGGGTGTGGCGCAGTTGGCTAGCGCACTTGCATGGGGTGCAAGGGGTCGGAAGTTCGAGTCTTCTCACCCCGACAAAGCGAAACCGCAATCAGTTATATTTTAACGGATTGCGGTTTTTTATTTTGGGGAGTGGACTAAATATGGATGCAAAACTCTCATATTTCAGGATTTCGCATCATCTTTTTGTAACTTTTAAAGTTTGGTTAATATTATTCCCCCATTGCTGAAACAGATAAACTCCCGGCGACCAGCCCGACATATCAATAGATGTTTCTTCAGTATTAATTATCATCGTTTTTAATAATCTGCCCTGCAGATCGTAAATGAAAACGGTGCTGCCCAGTACTTCTGAAGGACTCCTGATGAAAGCCGTTTTATTTACCGGATTGGGTGAAACAACCAGTTTTGATTCCAAAACAACTTCAACTGCAGTCGTTGTGCTTTCCTGATACACACGGACATATTCAATTTCCATGGCGCTTTCCGTGAAGTTGGGGTCTATGTTTGGAATTATAGCTATGTTTAAAAGTAAGTACTGGTCTTCGTCAAACGGCCATGTGTCTGAATTTTGAACACCGGGGTTATAAGTATAATGCACCACATCATCTACACTGAAAACCATTCTGTCGGGAAACCAGTCCAGGGCATACACGTGAAATTCGGTCGACGCTGTAGGAATGACTTGTCCACCATGATTAACCGTTCCGCCATAGCTTGATGGGGTATGCATGGCACTTTGAACAAAATTCTGGTTACTTCCCCAATGTTCCATTATGTCGATCTCACCGCAAGCCGGCCAATTGGTGGTGCCATAACCTTCAATATACCAATAAGCTCCAATTTCATTTATATTTTTTCCCAGCATCCAGATGGCCGGCCAGGTTCCTACGCCCGTGGGAAGTTTTGCTTTTACCTCCACACGTCCGTACGTAAAAGCAAACTTCGAGTTTAAACGTGCAGATGTATATTGTTTGGTAACTCCCTGATCGGTAAAGTTTTCTTTTTTTGCCACCAGGTACATTATGCCATTTTCAACATAAGTATTTTCTATTCGATCTGTATAATGCTGTATTTCCCCGTTAAACCAACTATTACCATTGGGCAACTGAGTTTGATGAAACCATTTTGAAAAATCCAGGGCACCGTCTTCATCAAATTCATCATACCAAACCAATTCATCGTATACAGGATCAACAGTTTCTTCCTGTTCTTCTCCTTCAAAATAAAAATCATCAATATATGCAAGGACATGATCCGTATTATTTTCACCATTCACCTGGAGTACAACCCTGTTAAAATCTGTTCTTTGAATGGGTGGTGGTGAATTGGGGTATAAATTGATATAGGGATCATTTACAAAGTCGAAGGTAACTATCTGCCATTGATCCAAATTTATGGGCTTAATAATTTCACTTTGTGTAGACCAGGGCTGACCCAGATTTGCATTTTGAAGCTTCAATGAAATCTGGTTAGGTTGGTTTCCGGTAATTCCGTCTGATGGAACATATATTTTTAAACTGAAGGGGGTATCATCAGAAATGTTAATCATTACCGGAGAATCAAACCTGATATTGGCATAAAGACCACCCGTATCGTGATATTTCAGAACGGTTGAAGAAGGGTTGAAGGAATCGATAAAGGGATTATCATAGGATATATCCATAAAACAATCATCGGCGTACCATGTGTTTATGGTTGAGTTACCTTCAAAGTCGTCTTGCAATAATTGAGAGAAAGCTGCAAAAAATGAGAGAAGAAGGAGCTGAGTAGTAAAAATTTTGTACATATTGTTTATTTGAGTAATGAATAGATATGATTTTTCACCCGGATATTTATCATTTAAGATGGTGTATCTGTAAACCTGGTAGCAGGGAATTCAGAAAACCTGAATCCTGCTTTTCGGATCTAAAAATATTACAACCATTCTCGCTATTTATATATATAATCACACCAGATCACATGCATCAGCAGGCATCCATTTGGGATCTTTCCCTTCCCACTTAATGTTGCAACCAATGGGATTGGTAAGGGGAACACTAACCGGTTTACCTTCAAGATGCTCGTTTAAAGCATTTTCCAAATCAAAAACGGTTGATTCCTCAGCCTGGCGCGGATTATCAAGTGCTCTACCGGTATAAATCAGCTTACGGACTTTATCGAAAACATAAAAGTGAGGTGTCTTTAATGCTCCATAAGCAAAAGCAACTTCCTGATCTTCATCGTAAAGGTAAATCCAGGGGAATTTATATTGCTCCATGCGTTTTACCATATTGGGAAAACTATCTTCGGGGTAAGTGTTTTTGCTATTGGAATTGATGGCTACAAATTTCACCCCTTCATCCATATATTTGCCAACAGTTTTCCGGGTAGATTCATCGCTGCCAATAACATACGGACAGTGATTGCAGGTAAAAAATATGACCAGCAAAGGTGCATCATCAAAATCGTTCAATCGATAAGTCTTTCCGTCGGTAGCAGGTAATTTGAAATCAGGTGCTTTTTCTCCTTGTTGAAGTGTATATGCCATAGTATTGTTTGTTTAATAATATTAATAAAGGTAAGGATATTTTTATTTTTCAAAAAACACCTGGCAATAACACATACCTTCAAACTATTATCATGATCCAGCAGTATGAACCGGGAATTAGCTGTGATGCTTAAATGCTGATTGTAAGGATCGGGCAAAATATTAATTATTATTAAGAGTCACCGTCCAGAAGCCGGCTTCAGAAATCTCAAATTCCAGTGTACTTTCATAACTCTGGCCAGACAGAGGATTTGTCATGGTGTAATAAAGGCGGCAGTTTACCGGAAAAAAAATGTCTGTAATTATAACCTGATTTCCGGTGGTATTAACATGGCTGAAATTACTTTCGAGTTTGATATCGGAAACTGTCAATGTGCCACTCTCAGCAGCTTGCCAGCGAAATCTTATCTGGTTACCATCAGCGGTTCTGGAGAATTGTGCACGCGTAATATTTCTGTGGCTGATTATCCTGTAATTACTAACCTCTCTGCCGGTTCTCATGGCCGAAACTTCAGAAAGTCTCACTGGAGTGAAGCTTTGGCCTAAACGCATACTCAATGATAGTTGCACATTGCTCATCCTGGTCCAGTTGTAGGCTCTGCTTATGGGGGTCACTCTCCGGTATTCATACCAGTTTCTTTAATCTTAGTAAATTTGAGAAGGATAATTTTGTTTAAACAAAAGGTTGATATGGATTCTGCCCGATTTGTACTCGACGTTCACCTGGGAAAACTGGCCCGTTTGCTTCGCATGACAGGCTTTGACACTTTGTACCGAAATGATCTGGATGATCCTGAAATCATTCAAATTGCCGAAGATGAAAATAGGATTGTGCTCACCCGCGACAGGGGCATCCTGAAAAACAAAAGGGTAAAACACGGACATTTTGTGGAGTCGCGCTACGCCAAAGAACAGTTAAGAGAGATCATTGATACTTTCGGACTGAAAAACAACATCCGTTTCCTTAGTCGTTGTATAGCCTGTAACGGAACCATTGAAGAAGTAAGTAAAGAAGAAATTGAAAAAGAACTCAAACCCGGCACCATCCAGTATTTCCATGAATTTTTCCGCTGCCGCGATTGCGGAAAAGTATACTGGGAAGGCTCTCACTTCGACCGTATGATGAATTTCTATGAAGAGATGAAAG
>SKVR01000224.1 GCA_007129355.1 Bacteroidales bacterium
AACAAATAATCAGCATTTCAATTCTGAAAAAATTAAAAAATTTGCTGAGACAGTAAACCAGCAATTCATTTCAAAAAATAAACGAAACAGATAGTGGCAGATAGTTTAATCATCATTCCCACATTTAATGAAAAAGAGAATATTGAAAAAATCATCCGTAAGATTTTTTCTTTGGGAAAGGGATTTCATATCCTTGTTATTGATGATAACTCGCCCGATGGAACTGCTGATATTGTAAAAAAACTTATCCCCGAATTTTCCAACAGGCTCTTTATTGAAATAAGAAAGGGAAAACTGGGTTTGGGTACTGCTTACATTTATGGTTTTAAATGGGCTTTGAAAAGAAATTATCAGTATATCTTTGAAATGGATGCTGATTTTTCCCATAATCCCGAAGATCTTGTTAAGCTTTATGATACCTGTGCAAATGACGGTTATGATCTGGCCATCGGATCAAGGTATATACATGGCGTAAATGTTATCAACTGGCCTATGGGCAGAGTTTTGATGTCCTATTATGCCTCAGCCTACGTGAGGCTTATTACCCGCATGAAAGTAAGGGATACCACTGCCGGATTTAAATGTTACCGCCGGGAAGTCCTTGAAGCTATTAACCTTGACAAGATTAAGTTTACCGGATATGCTTTCCAGATAGAAATGAAGTATATTACCTGGAAACTCGGTTTTAAAATAAAAGAGATCTCCATCATTTTTACTGACCGTACCCATGGGGATTCAAAAATGACCAAAGGTATCTTCAAGGAAGCTATTTTCGGGGTTGTTGAACTTAGAATGAGAAGTCTTTTTAAGCCCGTCAGAAAATTTGAAGGCAGCAATATTTAGTTGGGCCTGATTGCATTTCTAAATTTTATTCCATGTCATCGAAAACACTTATAAAGAATGCCACCATCATAAATGAAGGTCGCATTTTTCAGGGCTCTGTTCTCATTGATAATGAGTTTATTGCTGAAGTTTACGAACAAACACCCGACGCATCAAAACTGGGTAAAGTTAAGGTTATTGATGCTGAATTTGCCTACCTCTTGCCAGGCATCATTGATGACCAGGTTCATTTCCGTGAGCCAGGTCTTACACATAAGGCTGAAATCTTAACCGAGTCCCGTGCTGCAGTTGCCGGCGGAATCACTTCATTCATGGAGATGCCCAATACAAACCCACAAACTACAACTGCGGAGCTTCTTAATGAAAAGTTCCGCCTGGGTGCCCGACAAAGTATGGCCAACTTCTCCTTTTACATGGGTGCCACCAATGACAATGCAGATGAACTCGATAAAATTGATCCACGCAAAGTTTGCGGAATAAAAGTTTTTATGGGATCATCCACAGGCAACATGCTGGTTGATGACCAGCATGCGTTGGAAAGGATTTTTTCGCAGGCAAAAACACTTGTTGCTACCCATTGCGAAGATGAGGCTACCATTAAAGCCAATCTGGAAAAGTTTAAAAATGAATTAGGTGAAAATATCCGGGCGGAACATCATCCGCAGATTCGTAACCACGAAGCCTGTTTACTCTCATCCCAAAGAGCCGTAGAGCTGGCAAGAAGAAACAATACCCGTTTGCATGTTTTGCACCTTTCAACAGCAGACGAGACCAAGCTGTTTGATAATACATTAGCACTTGAAAAGAAGAAAATCACAGGCGAAGTATGTGTTCATCATCTTTGGTTTACGGATGAAGATTATAAAGAAAAACAAAATCTTATTAAATGGAATCCTGCGGTAAAAGGACTGGCCGACCGGGAGCAATTATGGAAATCATTGCTGGATAATACCCTTGATGTAGTTGCCACCGACCATGCCCCTCACCTGCTTGAAGAAAAACGAAATTCTTACTTCTCTGTACCATCAGGCGGACCACTTGTTCAGCATTCATTGCAGGCCATGACCGATGCTTTTAGAGCACGTAACCTCCCGTTACATCTTCTGGTTCAGTGGATGTGTCATAATCCTGCCATCTGCTTTAATGTTTCCCGCAGAGGATATATACGAAAAGGCTACTTTGCAGACCTTGTGATTCTGAATCCATCAAAAAAACATACAATTTCAAAAGAAAATGTTTTATATAAGTGCGGATGGTCGCCGTTCGAAGGTCATACATTCAGTTCAACTCCCACACATACCTTTATTAATGGAGAGCTGGTTTATGAAAACGGCAGGTTTGCTGAAAATTTCAGAGGAAAACCGCTGGAGTTTGAACGGTAGCAGATCAGGACCTTCTTTTTATTATGGTATAGAATAAGAAAGTTATTGCCATTACTAACAAAAGCAGTCCTACAAGCATAAAGGTGAAATATAAATCCGTAGATGCAACCAGTGGTTGTATAACAATGGGAGAACCAAACATACCGAGAAATAACGACATGTTGAGATAACCCACCAGCCGGCCCCTCATGGGAGCAGGGGCAAGTGAAATAAGCCAGAGATTAATATTAGGCAACATAAGTCCGAATCCCAATCCGGAAAAGATAACACCTACAATCATCATTATATATGAATCTGACTGGCTTATTATCATAAAACCCACGAAGACAAGAAAATAAACAATAGCCATAATCGCCGGAAAACTTATTTTACGGCGAATCCTGCCATAATTTACCGATGTTGTTACTGATGCTACATTTACAAAGGCAATGGCAAAACCAATCTTAGTATTTGTAATACCTTCCATTTCGTTTAACATAAAGGGCATTTGCACAGGTATCATATAAAAAACCAGTGCTGAAAAGAAAGTTATACCATATACGAGAAAAACAATTGAGGGAATTTTATCACCTTTCTTTTTATCCGAATCACCTTCATTTTCTTTTTTAATCTCTTTTCTGCGTTCGGGTTCATAAACCGAAATAAGTGCCATAAACCAAACAATAAGGGAAACAAAATAAAGCAAAAATGGCATTCTCCAGTTAATATCAGCAAGTACACCACCCAGCGAAATAAAAATGAGCCCACCCATACCCGCATAAGCAGCCTGCAATCCCATAAAACGGCTGCGACTCTCACCGTCAAAATAATCGCCGATTAGTGTAATAATAGCGGTAATGAGCCCTCCTACAGCAATTCCCAAAACGGCCCTGCCTGCAAGAATCCAAATCAAATCATCGAAATACAAACCCGTAGTTCCTGCAACAGCATAAAGTATCAGTGAAAACATCAGAACTTTCTTACGGCCTGCACGATCAGTAAGATAGCCTGCAAGGGGGGCAAGAATACCCATAAATAAAGCGGGGAGTGTCAAAACCAGCCGGCTGAGCAATTCAATCCCCGGCACATCTGCAAACTCCCTGCTTATTTGCGGCAAAGCCGGAGCTATAACTGCACCGGCCATTACCGTAAGAGTACTTCCAATCAGAAGGGTTGATTTACGTAAAGCCTGGTTTTTTTCATCCATGAAATCCTTAGAATTATATTACTTGAGCGTAAACCCTTATGAGCATGAAAGGTTTTGTGAATATATTTACAAACAACTGCAAAAATATTCAATATTGTCTTAAAAAGAAGAATTATTAACTAAGCTCGGTCAAGCTGCAGGTTAAGTATAAGTTTTTCCGCTTCATTAAAATAAACTTCCCGGGTTTCTTCTGAAATGGAATGAATGGAGGGAAAATATAACTGATGCATGACCTCTATTCCTGAAAACCCAAAAACACCTTCCGAGTTCACCCGGTTCATGGCAGCGAACATACCCATTTCATATTCTGCACGCGTCTGCCCAAATGAATTCATCAAAATTGCTTTTTTGTCAGTAAGAAGCGGATAAGGGCCATTGCCGTTTGATTTATAGGCAAAACCCCATGAAAAAACTTTATCAATATATCCTTTAACAATGGCGGGCATACCCCCCCACCAGATAGGATAAATAAACAACAGAACATCAGCCCATTTGATTAACTCCTGCTCCTTTCTGATATCTTCGGGGGGATTTCCTGCAGATATCATCTCAAAATCTCTGGTTCGTAATACAGGATCAAAATTCATTTGATAGAGATC
>SKVR01000300.1 GCA_007129355.1 Bacteroidales bacterium
AATTCCGGAATTGATGTTTTGGGTGCAGAATCGTTGTACAACAAAACCAACCGGGAAGAAGACAATTCACTTCTTGTATTAAAAATAAAAAATACCAGGAACTTCTCAATGAGCTTTGTGGGTGAAGTTACTTCTCCTGCCAAATCCAACAGGATAGATGATGCAGACCAGCAGTTCAGGCATGATGGCATGGAAGCAGCCCGGGTTTGGAGAAATCTGAGCAGCAATCTTGCACTGATAGGAAATCACAAAGACATAGCTGCTATAAGTGAAATTATCCCCTGGTATGGAATGAATGCACTCATCCATTATCTTACACCCTATGGTCTGGAACAATTTGGAGGCGCTGCCTGGGGAACACGCGATGTTTCGCAGGGACCTATTGATCTGCTCTTATATCTTGGCAAATACGATGAAGCGCGACAGGTACTCTGCACCATTTTCTCCAACCAAAACCCAGACGGAGGATGGGCTCAGTGGTGGATGTTTGACAGCTATTCAAACATCAGGGCACACGAAGCCCACGGAGATATTATATACTGGTGTATTATAGCCCTTTCCCAGTATATCAGGATTAGCGGTGATGTTAAAATTCTGGATGAGGTTTTACCGTGGTACAGCGAGAACAACGAAAAAACAGAAAAGACAAGCCTTTCGGAACATGTTGAAAGACTAATTGAGATGATTGTCAGTTCATTTATTCCCGGCACTTCGCTGGTACCCTTTGGTGGTGGTGACTGGAATGACTCTCTCCAGCCTGTGAGTGAAGTTCTGGCAAGCCGGATGATTTCATCCTGGACCGTTGAAATGAATTACCAGGCATTCAGGCAATATGCCGGCGTGTATGAAGCAGCCGGAAACAACTCCAAAGCCAGGGAATTGAATGAAATTTATGAAAAGATAAAATCAGATTTCAACAAATACCTAATTAAAGATGGAGTTGTTGCCGGGTATGGGTTGGCTGAAAAAGATGGCAATATCAGTGTTCTGCTCCATCCCACCGATACAACAACCGGCATTAAGTATAGTGTTTTGCCCATGAACCGTGGCATCATCAGTGGAATTTTCAGCCGTGAACAGGCCGAAAAACATCAGGATCTTT
Organism: Bacteroidales bacterium; assembly: GCA_007129355.1. Taxonomy (GTDB): domain Bacteria; phylum Bacteroidota; class Bacteroidia; order Bacteroidales; family UBA7960; genus SKVR01. The sequence goes on from SKVR01000300.1 coordinate 1,103, forward strand.
TAGAATGCCATCTCAAAGGACCCGATGGGGCAAGGCTTATGGACCGTCCATTGCCCTACAAAGGAGGTATTCAGGAGATTTTCCAGAGAGCCGAAAGCAGTACTTTCTTTGGACGCGAAATTGGTTTGATGTATATACATGAACATATCCGTTATGCCGAATCCCTTGCTATTATGGGTAAACCGGAAGCATTCGTTAAGGCTCTAAGGCAGGCTATACCGGTAGATTACTGTGATATTGTGTCATGTGGAGATATTCGTCAGGCCAATTGCTACTACAGCAGTTCTGATGTGGTTTTTAAAAGCAGATATGATGCCGATCAAAGATATCAAGATGTAATAAATGGCAAGATGACCGTGAGAGGCGGCTGGAGGGTTTATTCAAGCGGGCCCGGAATATTTATCGGATTGATAGTTTCACGTTTACTGGGAATAAGGATTTATGCAGAAAATGTAGTACTTGACCCTGTTATGCCCTCTTCCTTTAACGGACTTACTGCAACCACCGAGATTTGGGGCCATCCGCTTAAAGTATCATTCAAAACTGGTAGCCAGGGATTTGGAGTCAGATCTGTATGGCTAAATAGCAATCCGTTAACTTCCGAACCGGAAGAAAATCCTTACCGAGAGGGCGGAGTGATTATACCCAGAGAACAGATAATCAGTTTTCTTAATAATGACACCAACGAACTGGAAATAGAAATCAGATAACAGATACAATAATATCATGCACAAAAAATTATACAGATTAACTTACATTTTACCAGTTGTATTAATCCTGGCCTTCACATCAGAAAAGCAAGATGCAGAAACCAGTGAAATGAATCGTTTTATTGATAAGCTGATGGAAGAAATGACCCTGGAGGAAAAGATCGGACAGCTGACGCTTTTTACCAGCGACATGGATCATACCGGGCCATTTATGAGGGAACACTATCTGGATGATATTCAGTCAGGAAGAGTTGGCGCTATTTTTAATGCATACACAGCAGAATATACACGTGAACTCCAGAGAATGGCCGTTGAAGAAACCCGACTGGGCATCCCCTTGCTTTTCGGTTATGATGTAATTCACGGTCACCGTACCATATTCCCCATACCCCTGGGAGAAACCGCTACCTGGGATATGGAAGCCATACAGGAATCAGCCAGGATTGCTGCCCTGGAGGCCACAGCCGAAGGATTGCACTGGACCTTTTCCCCCATGATCGACGTAACACGCGATCCTCGCTGGGGACGTATCGCCGAAAGCTCAGGTGAAGACCCTTTCCTTACCGCTCAGGTGGCAAGAGCCAAGGTGCGCGGATACCAGGGAGATAATCTGAAAGACCTGCACACCATGCTTGCCACTGCAAAACATTTTGCAGCCTATGGAGCTCCCCAGGCAGGCAGGGATTACCATACCGTTGATATGTCGGAACTGGTGCTGCGCAACAAATTCCTACCACCCTTCAAGGCCATCATTGAAGAAGACATTGCCACCTTTATGACCGCATTTAACGACATGTTTGGTGTTCCTGCCACCGGAAGCGAATACCTGCTTAAACAGGTACTGAGAGAAGAATGGGGATTTGAAGGCTTTGTGGTAACAGACTATACTTCCATAAACGAAATGGTACCCCATGGCTTTGCCCGTGATAATAAGCATGCAGGCGAACTGGCCATGAATGCCGGTGTAGACATGGATATGCAAGGTGCGGTTTATAACGATTACTTGGCTGAACTGGTGGCAGAGGGCAAAGTAAGTGAGCGAACTATCGATCAGGCAGTTCGCAGGATTCTTATAATGAAATACAAGCTTGGGTTGTTTGAAGACCCTTACCGTTACAGCGATCCCCAGAGGAAAGCTGAGCTGGTGATGACTGAAGAGAACCTGGAATTTGCCCGGGATTTTTCGCGCAAATCTATCGTTTTGCTCAAAAACGATGATAATGTATTACCCCTTTCGGACGACGTAAGAAGCATAGCACTGATAGGCCCCATGGGTGATAACCAGCGCGACCTTATCGGCTCATGGTCGGCAGCTGGTGATTACACCAGGAGTGTGACCCTGCGACAGGGCATTATCAACCGGCAGGGCGACCGCACACGCATCAACTATACACTGGGAACTACCGTTCTGGAAGAAGACAGATCAGGTTTTCCGGCAGCCCTCAGAGCTGCTGCCCAGTCAGATGTGGTAATCATGGCCCTGGGAGAACATTACTGGCAAAGCGGCGAAGCTGCCAGCCGATCTTCGATTGACCTGCCCGGCTTGCAGGAAGAGCTATTTGATGAAATCGTAAAACTGGGCAAACCCGTTATCGTGGTGTTAATGAAAGGCAGACCCCTTACCCTGGAAAATGTGGATGAAAAAGCTTCTGCCATTCTGGAAACCTGGTACCTGGGAACAACTACCGGCGATGCCATAACGGATGTATTGTTTGGAGATTACAATCCCTCAGGCAAACTACCTGTTACCTATCCCCGCAACGTAGGACAAATCCCCATTTTCTATAATGCAAGAAACACCGGGCGTCCTGAATCTGACAGCAAATTCACCTCTAAATACCTGGATGTTTCCAACTCGCCCCTCTATCCTTTTGGATACGGACTGTCCTACACCAATTTTGATTATTCCGACATTCGGCTGAACACCTCGGAAATACCCATGAACGGAACTTTGACGGCTTCTGTAACGATAACCAATACCGGCGATCGGTTTGGAGAAGAAGTAGTGCAACTCTATACGCGACAGCTGGTAGGTAGCATAACACGTCCGCTGAAAGAGTTGAAAGGCTTTGAAAAAATAGCACTGGAGCCTGGTGAATCAAAAGAGGTTACCTTTGAGCTTACCTGGAAAGATCTCGCTTTTTATAATGCAAAAAATTTGTTCAGAGCCGAACCAGGTGAATTTCACCTCTTTATCGGCACCAGCTCTGAAGATGTAAAGCAAACAACTTTTACGCTTTTGGAATAATTTGAATCCTAAAGTCCGTCAAAATTATTTGTCGGGCTCATTTATAAACCCTCACTAATTATCAACATTTTTTACAAACTTAAAAACTCAGAATCATGAAAAAAATTACGATTATTTTAGCATTTATGCTGGCATTTGCGGGATACTCCCATAGCCAGATGATTGAAGATTTCGAACACATTACGCTAAACCTGATGACAGGTGGAGAAGATGACAACAGTACCATGACTGTAATTGCCAACCCCGACCAGGGAGAAGCCAACCCCAGTCCTTATGTGGTAGAATTTTACCGTAGTCAGCATGGTTTGATATGGGGCGGGTTCTGGTCTGCACTTCCCGAACCGGTTGACATGACCGACATGAAGTATGTACATGTGCAGGTGTGGAAACCCCGTATCAGCTCTATTAAATTCAAGGTAGAAGGAGGTCCTGAAGGCACCTTTGAATTGGAATCTATAGAGCCTCAAACCCTTACCGAAGAATGGGAAACCATTACTTTCCACTTTCCGGATGCTGATGGTTTGTATCCTATAATTGCATTATTGCCTGACTTTGAAGACCCGCTGGATCTTGACGATGATATTGTCATCTATTTTGACAACATCGTTTTCAGTGATAACGAAGAGCCCGGTGAAGGCAATGAACTGATGGTAGAGAACTTTTCTCCCATTACTATGAATGTTATGACGGCAGGCGAAGATGATGACAGCTATTTTGATGTTGTACTCAACCCTGATCAGAATGACGCCAACCCAAGTGACCGGGTAGGCAAGTTTTTCCGCAGTCAGCATGGTTTAATATGGAGCGGTTTCTGGTCAGCATTGCCTGCGCCCGTTGATATGAGCGAGCAGAAGTATGTGTATGTTGATGTATGGAAGCCCCGCATCAGCACTATAAAATTCAAAGTTGAAGGTGGGCCCGGAGGTACCTTTGAACTGGAATCTATAGAACCCCAAACCAAGATAAATGAATGGGAAACCATAGTATTCCATTTCCCGGAAGCCGATGGTGAATACCCTATAATCGCCTTTTTGCCTGACTTTAATGATCCGGTGGATCTTGACGATGACATTGTCATTTATTTTGACAATATCAGAGTAGGCGGAGCCCCCGATGGCACAAACATTAACGATCCACTATTGCCTGCAGCAGGTTTTGATGTAAAAGCATTCCCCAATCCGGCACGCGAGCAGGTTACTGTTGAAACACTGCCCAACAGCATGATTACGTTGATTGACATCACCGGAAATGTAATTACTCAGCAAGTATCTTCAGGCCCAACCACCAGTCTGAACCTTGAAGGACTCTCCAAAGGTATCTACCTGATAAGGGTTGTGAGTGGAGAAAATGCAAGAACCACCAAACTGATGGTTCAGTAAATTTAAACAAATCTCGCTCCATTAAAAAAACCCCGGGACTTACGTTCCCGGGGTTTTTTATTAAAAATTGAATGTAGTTTAGGCTACAATTCTTTTATCCTGATATTTCTGAACCATACATCGTCGCCATGGTCCTGCAGAGAGATGTATCCCGGTTCGAACTTTCCAAACCATGGATACTCGGCAAATTTACTCTCAGCCACTTTTCTTTCCCAGTCAGAAGTGCCCAGGTGGTATTCCAGCACTACCTGCCCATTCTGACGATGAACAACGGTTCCACGATATACCATTACTTCTGCTAGGTTCCATTCTCCTGTAGGTTTGGCATTCTGAGGTTTGGCGGGAATCATGTCGTAGAGAGAGCCTGCTTTTCTGTTGCCATCAACACCCAGTTGAGCATCAATATGCTGCTCATTGCAAAGAATTTGCATTTCGGGAGCTGATTTCCAGATAGGCTCGCCTTCAATTTCCTGACCGAGGTAAAAAATACCACTGTTACCACCGGGAGAAACTTTCCACTCAAGCTTAAGATGGAAATCAAGAAACTTCTGGTCGTAAATGATGTCGCCACCTTCGCCACCAGCTTCACCGGTACCGGCTCCCTGCACCATCAGAGTGCCATCTTCAATAACCCAGCCACCATCGGGAAAGGCATCACGGTTGTATCCACGCCAACCATCTGTGGATTCACCATCGAACAGCAGGAAGAATCCTTCTTCTTTCTCTTGTTCTGAGAGTGTGTTAATCGGTAATTCTTCCATCTCTTCTTCAGTTTCTTCTGCAGTTTGTCTGGGGCCGCATGAGCTGAGCATGATACCGCCGACAAAAAACAGGCTCATTACTAAATACATAAATCTCATCTTCTTCATTTTTCTTAATTTTTAGTTTAAAATTGAATTTTTATATTACGGCATAGAAGGTAAATTCCAGCCATCTCTGTATTTATGTTTAATCAGTTCCTGTGAAAATGCTTTTGCATTCAAAGGTTCTGTCATGGTTTTGTCGAAAGTGGGATGACCATCAGTAATCTGGAATCCATCTTCAATAACAATCCGAAGAGATTCATCATCACCAATATTGGTAAATTCCATTTTTTCACCATCCCACTGCAGTTCTTTGTGCAATTCCTGCAGGCGTACTGCCAGCACACCCATTACAACCATTTCGTTGAACGGACCTGCTTCGTGAAAGGCTGAGGAAGGTTCAACGCGGTTCTCTGGACTTTCTTTACAGGCTCTTACCCAGTCCATTTCATGTGAAAGAGTGATTCTGCGTTCAGTTTTAGGAACGTCAGGCACACGACCAGAAAGCAGCCAGGGGTCACGCCCGTAGCATCCTGTATGCAGAATATCTTTGGTACCATAGAATAAAACACCACCTCCTGCAACATTCATATTCTTTCCGGCCGGCCAGTTATCAGGCTTCAATGGTTGAAGACCGCCATCATACCAATGCACCTCGACTTCGGGCATACGCACTCTTCTCAGTCTCTGGCGCTCAGGGAATACGATGCGAACTTTCTCTGCAACCGGAGCGCTATCCTGCAACAGCAAAGTAGAACTGCCCTGCACTTTTGTGGGATGACCCAGATTGAGAGCCTTAAAAACAGGATGTAAAATATGACATGCCATATCGCCAAGGGCACCTGTACCAAAATCCCACCATCCGCGGAAATTCCATGGAGTATAGATTTCGTTGAAAGGACGCATTTTTGCAGGGCCGATGAACAAATCCCAGTTCAATGTTTCCGGAACCCATTGTCCTTGTCTTGGAGTATTCAATCCTTGCGGCCAGATGGGGCGATCAGTAAAAGATTCGACACGTGTAACTTCACCTATCTCACCGTTTTGAATCCATTCTTTTACAAACGATACACCTTCTGCAGAAGCACCCTGGTTACCCATTTGAGTGGCTACTTTATGCTTTTCGGCCAGTTTTCTTAATAGGCGCGATTCGTATACAGTATGGGTAAGCGGCTTTTCAACATAAACATGCTTGCCCTGGGTCATTGCGTGAGCAGCTATGGCAGCATGGGTATGGTCGGAAGTGGCAACCACTACAGCGTCAATGTCGTTCATCATCTCATCATACATTTTGCGCCAGTCCCAGTACTTTTTAGCATTGGGAAAATAATCAAAAGCTCCTTTGGCATATCGCCAGTCTACATCGCAGAGGGCAACAATATTTTCTGTTTGCATGGCGCGCATAAGTCCGAAACCTTTACCTCCCACTCCAACGCCCGCAATATTAAGCTTATCGCTGGGAGCTTTGTGTCCAAGCCCGCTGATTACTGTACTTGGCAGGATAGTAAACCCGGCAGCAGCCACCGCTGAGTTGCCTATAAACTTCCTTCTCGAAATTTGATCTTTCATAACTTCCTGATTTTTATTAGTATTTGATTTTGATTTGAAACAATCTGTATTATTTCAGAATGAGTCACTATTAATAATTGGAATTTACTGTAAAATTAAAGTCTGAGTCTTATCATCACTACAGTTAACAATATTTCATTCCTTATTGCAAAAGCGGTGACATAACGAAAAACCTGCTGATTCGAGAAAATACCAGTTTTTATTTTTTGAAAGAAGCTGATATAAATTTTTCTAATTTAAAAAAAATCTGCATTTAACAGGTAATCCAAACTGATATTAACACTTGTTAAAGGTTCGTGGTTATATTGTTCCACCTCAACAACAATGTATTTCCTTCCGGATGTTTTATCGTTAGTGAAAATCCTCTTAAAATCAATTTGACCACTCTGACCCAATTCGGCATAGTCCTTAACATGCCATACTTCAAACCGACCTGGATATTTTTCGAAATACTCAATAGGATCGGCACCACCCCTGTAAAACCAATAAAGATCTGGTTGAAAAAATACATAATCAGGATCGGTATTCTCAATCATATGCTCCAAAACAACAACACCGTCAAGAGTTTCAAATTCTACTGCATGGTTATGAAATCCCAAATACATGCCTTCATCCCGGGCCATTATTCCAACATTGTTAAACATCCTGATATACCTGTTAAGCACATCCATATCCTGCACAGCAGCGCCTCCCATTGCTGCTTGTATCACATATTTAACGCCGGCTTTACTATGGGCATCAATGCATTGTTCCCACCAATCCATTACCTGTTCATGGTTCATGTTTTCAATTGCTAACATTACATGGGAACTCAGAAAGTCCATTCCATTCGACTCTACCAGATCCCGGAAATCTTCAGGCTCCATGCCATAGAATTTTCCGTTACTATAGCCGGCAGCTTCAATAAAGGAATAACCCATTTTACCCAAGCGTGCAAGTGTACCTTCCGGGTCCTCATTCATATCACCTCTGACCGACCAGAGCTGAAGGCCGATATATTTTTCTTCCTGCTGTGCACCATTGCAGGCCATTAATGTAAAAACCGGAAAAATGATCATTACACTTTTCCAGAATCTAAAATTCCTAAAAAAACATTCGATTGTTTTCATATCAGCAAATAATTTTTTAATGAAAAATAAAATTGATGTCTCACAAGAAAGTGGAAATAAGAACCATAGCAGAGCTCAAAAATAACTGAATATTCTCTATTTACCTAACCCTGATAAATCAGAAATTATAATTTTAAATGGATAAGAAAAAATTTTCTGCATTTTCATCACCGGATTTTAAAAACACAGCCCAAAAAAACAAAAAAATAACGGCAGGTTACAAAAAAAATGCATCCTGAACTAAGTTGCGTCAGGATGCATTTTTTTAAAATATTTAGAATTTTACGGGAAAGTTATACTCTTTTTTTGATTTTATCTCTTTCTGTTATGCCTTCTTTTATTTCGATATTTATTCCATCAGAAATACCGGTTTTTAAAGGTCGTTTTTCAAACACCTGAGGATCCGTTTCCACTTCCACATAAATGTCACCATTATCGAAGATCAAAACACTTTCCTGCAGAGCCATAACACTGTCGCGTCTTTCGAGAACAATGTCGGCGGTGGCACTATAACCGGCCCTGATAAAGTGCGTTTCATCCAGCGTAACAGCAGCACGTATTTCAAACTGAATGGCGCCGCTTTCTTCCACACCCTTGGGAGATATGTGTTCAAGAGCAGCTGAGAAGTTGGTAGCATCGATGGCTCCAATGTTCAGTATTAACTCCATACCTTCAGATATTTTGCCAACTTCCGACTCATCAACTTTGCCTTTAAAAATCATTTCACCCATATCAGCAATCGTAACGATAGTGTTACCCGCATTGAAATTGTTGGCTTCAATGACAGAATTGCCCACCTCAACCGGCACAGTAAGAACCATACCGTTGATGGTTGAACGGATAAGCGTGTTACTGGTTTCGCCGGAGCTTTTACTCACACCATCGCGAACGAGCTGAAGATTGTTTTCTGCCGATTCAAGCTCCTCCTCAGCATTTTTCAACGCGATACGGAAGGGTATAAATTCTGATTCGGCAATCACCTGCCGGTCGAAAAGTTGCTCCTGGCGGCTGAAATTGATGCGTGCCTCTTCAAGAGAAATCTTTGCACGATTTACTCGACTTTCAGAAGCATTAAGATTAACCATGTTGGGAACAATGCGGATGCGTGCAATTACTTGCCCGGTTTTTACAACTTCTCCCTCTGAAACGTAAATCTGATCAATAATTCCTGAAACGGTGGGTTTGATCTCAATTTCATTGCGTGGTACAACAGAACCTGTTGCAACAGTTTTACGAATGATATCTGTGAAGAAAGGTTCTGTGGTTGAGTAAACCTCGGGTCGACTTTTGGATTTTGAATATAAAAATCCGATGGTTCCGGCAAATATGGCCAGAACAATTACTATTCCTGAAATTCTGATAAACTTTTTCATTGTATGGAATTTTTATGGTTTTCTTGTGTATAAACTATTATTAATTACTTCTTTTATTTGGGTATTCGATAATTCATATTCCCAAATCTTTTATTCATCTCTTAAGGCATCAATGGGTTTAATGCTTATGGCTCTTTTTGCCGGCATAAATCCTGCAAGGGCACCTGAAATAACCAGTATTACCAGGGCGGCAATTGCAATATTCAGGTCCACTTCCGGATTTTTAAATGCCTGTCCTTCACCCCCGCTTGCTTCGAGTGCTTTATTAATTATTTCCAGGAGAAAAACAGCCAGCGACAGCCCAAAATACCCTGCAATCGTAGTAAGGAAAACCGACTCGGTAATGATCTGACTGATAATTTTTCGCGGTGTTGCTCCCAAGGCTCTTTGAACGCCAATCTCCTTGGTGCGTTCCTTCACAACAATTAGCATGATATTACTGATGCCAATTACACCTGCCAATAAAGTACCTATTCCAACTATCCAGATCAGGACATCAATACCCAGAAAGAGCCCGGTTATCTGCCTGAATTGCTCATCAAGATTTACTCCGGCAATTGCCTGTTTATCTTCCGGTGCTACTTTATGTCTTCTTTTCAGAAGTTCTCTTGCTTTTTCATCAATAATACTTACCGGCACGTCTTTATGAGCAGTCATGGCAAACCATCCTACCATATCACCGTAATTATAGGTTTGCTGCAGGGTTGTAAACGGAATAAAAATACTTTGCGCTTTATCGCCACCGAAACCTATATTGCTATTTAGCGGACTGAATACCCCCACAACCTGGAAGTACACACCATTAATTCTTATGTACTGACCCAGTGCTTCTTCGTCCTTCTCAAAAAGAATTTCTTTAACCATATCACCAATCACAGCAATCTTTCTTTTGTGAATCAGGTCAAGTTGATTTAAGAATCTGCCGTCCAGCATCTTAACCGGGTCAATAAGGTTCCACTCGGGATAATCACCATTGACAGTAAAAGAACCGGTTTTAATTCCTCTTACCACATTGTCAGTTGATGAGGTACCAACACCGGCCTGCAGACGTGGAGCGATAATATCAATTTCCGGAATATTATTTCTGAGTGCTTCAATATCATCGTTACGGAAAAAGAACCTCCTCCCCCTGGGGAATCCGGCATAGGGCTCAGTGGTAGGTTGTGTCCACATGAATACACTGTTGGTGGCAAAATCTTTCATGCCTTCATATACTGCATTCTGCAGTCCTCTTCCCGACCCCAGCATGATGATGAGCATGAAAATACCCCAGAACACACCAAAAGCTGTAAGGAAGGTGCGCATTTTATTCTTTTTCAATGCGGCAAATATTTCCTGCCATTTATCTAAATCAAACATTTCTGTAAATTTTCATTACCCATTTCTATTTTCTAAAATAAAACCCATCGACTCTTCCACTTTTCAACCTTTCAACTTTTAAACCTATCAACCCATCACCTTTATAACCCATAAACTCATCAACCCATCAACCCTCTCTACTCATCTCTCAATGCCTCAATGGGTTTTATCCTTGCAGCCCGCTGTGCCGGCACGAAGCCTGCCACAGCACCGGCAAATATCAAAAGCAGGGTGGCACTCACTGCCAGACCAAAATCGGCTGAAGGATTTGAGAAAAAGGGAGCATCTATACCTGAAATCACTTCCAGCAGACCTACCCCAAGCACCAGGCCTATGTAGCCGGCAAAAGTGGTGATCAGGACTGATTCGAAAAGGATGAGCGACACAACGGAAAACGGTGTGGCACCCAGAGCTTTTCTTACACCAATTTCGCGCGTGCGTTCCTTTACAACAATTACCATTATATTGCTAACACCCACAATTCCGGCTATGATGGTTCCTATGCCAATGATCCAGATAAAAAGCCGGATACCTTTAAAAATATTCTGCATCTGCATATAGTTTTCAAAGCTGTTCCAGGTTCCCAGGGCGCGGCGGTCGTCAGGGTCGAAATTATGCACAGCGGCCAGCCTGTTTCTGATATTTTCTTCAGCCCTCTTTGCTTCTTCAAGGGTGTTGGCATGAATGGTCATGGAGATTTCATGCAAACGATTACCTCCGCTGAAAACCATTTGAGCTGTAGAAATGGGCACATAAATTAATCGCATGTTGTTATCGTTCTGGCTTTCATCTTCAAAAAACCCCACTACTTTAAATGGAATTCCATTTACCAGGATGTACTCACCCAGGGCCCTATCAGCATCATCCCTGAATAACATGTCGCGCACCAGGGTGCTTATCACTGCAACTTTTCTGAAATTATCAAGGTCAAGCTGATTGATATATCTGCCATCGGTTATAGTGAGTGCTTCAATAAATTCATATTCGGGATGCACGTTGCGGATTCCGAAAGAGTGTACTTCATTTTTATAGGTAACCTGGTTGCCCCATCGTATGTTGAACCTGCCTGAAATGTATTCGCGCTGGTCGATATTGTTTTTTAGATTTTCATAATCATCATTGGTAAACCGAACAGGACGCCCCGGATTCATCCCATTATGAGCAATACTTGTGCGCCCGGTCCATATCCAGAGTGAGTTCTTGGCAGCTCCTCTGAACTGGTTTTCAAAGCCATTTTCCAGCCCTTTTCCTGAGCCCAGAAGAATGATAAGCATAAAAATGCCCCATGCCACACTGAAACCTGTGAGAAAGGTTCTGAGCTTATTCTTTTTTATAGTGGCCAGGATTTCCTGCCATTTATCAAGGTCAAACATTTTAATCAGATTTCAATATCATATTATAATTTGAATATTTGTCCGGTTTCGGAATATCATACTCAGAATCAACTATCAACCGGTTTCTGCCAACAGTGAACACTCCTGAAGGGGTTCGGGCACATAGTCTGCCTCTATAATACCATCTTTGAGCTTGATTACCCTTTTGGTCATGCGTGAAATATCATCTTCGTGGGTAACAATGATCACGGTAATTCCTCCATTATTGATATCTCTGAGAATATCCATTACTTCATATGAAGTGGTTGAATCCAGCGCTCCTGTTGGCTCATCGGCGAGTATCACCTTAGGATTAGCAATGAGCGAACGTGCTATAGCCACTCTTTGCTTTTGCCCCCCTGAAAGTTCATTGGGCATATGTTCGGCCCAATCCAGCAAACCTACCTTGTCCAGATACTCCATGGCAATTTTGTTGCGCTTTTTGCGATTGATATTTTTATAATATAAAGGCAGTGCAACATTTTCCAGGGCATTCTTAAAAGAGATCAGATTAAAGGACTGAAACACAAAACCAATGTACTCATTGCGCATCAGTGCAGCTCTGGTTTCTGACAAACCGGCTATGAGCCGGCCATCCAGCCTGTATTCTCCTTCATCATAATTATCAAGAATTCCCAGGATATTAAGCAGGGTTGATTTCCCGGAGCCTGAACTTCCCATTATTGAAACCAGCTCACCTTTTTCAATTTCAAGGTCTATTCCTTTAAGGACATGGAGAGAATTTGCTCCCATTTTGTAAGACTTATGAATATTTTGTATAGTTATCATCTTGTTAATGTTTTTGTAAATTTGCTAATTGCCAATATTAAACCAAAGTTTGTATCTTTATGATATATAGTTTATTGCGAAACATCAGGAGTGTATTCGATATATTTCACTTGTTCGTGAACGCACAAATTTTGTCCGTATATGAACAGGTTATCTTTACTGTTGTAAGAGGTTAACCAAAAAGAAACTCAAGTCTTTTAAGGACGGATTGCCAGTGCGATTGGTTAAACCCGAATGTATAATTTCCGTTTTACTTACTCAAAACCTAAAAAAAAATTATTTTTGCGCCTGATTTGCAGACTTCAGTAATATTCAGATAAGTATGTTGATTTACAAAGT
>SKVR01000043.1 GCA_007129355.1 Bacteroidales bacterium
CTGTCTTAAAAGTCAGTATTAATTTGGACACTGAGCCTGTCGAAGTGTGTATCTGGTTGGTAATCAGATGTCGTTTCGACAAGCTCAACGACCAGCTGGCAGTTTTGAGACAGCCTCTTTTTTGTTTTATTCTTTCCCGAAGTATTTTTATCCATTAAATTAGCACATCGAAAATTAATTGGTAAACTTTGAAAACATCCCTGTTTGTTATATCCATTTTATTGTTTCTGCAAACTTTTGCAGAGACACCACCTGATATGGATTACAAAATTCCTGCTTCACAAAGATTACATCAACTCGACACCCTGAGTATCATGGCAGAAAGTTTTGCCATTTTCGGGCCCGATGGAGAACCATTGAATGAAGCATTTTATGAAATAGATTTCATTAAAGCACTTATACAGCTCAGAATACCCGAATTCTGGCAGCAAGACTCACTGCGGGTGAGTTACCGGGCATGGCCGGTGAATTTTTCAAAACCCGTTTTTGCACGCGACACTTCGCTTATCAGGTTACCGGGACCCGGCGAAGACCGCATAAGTATTCCTGTAAGATCAGGAATTCCTGAACAAGGATTGTTGCGGTTTGAAGGCCTGCAAAGTTCCGGTAGCATAACCCGGGGACTTACCATGGGCAACCGGCAGGATGCCACACTCAACTCGGCCATGAACCTGCAGCTCAGTGGTATGCTGACTGATGAGATCGAAATACTGGCAGTAATTTCCGATCAGAACATTCCCTTCCAGCCCGAAGGAACCACACAGCAAATCCAGGACTTCGACAGGGTGTTTATTCAGCTCTCAGGCCACGGGGCCAGGCTTACAGCCGGAGATTTTGAAATTGAAAGACCGCCGGGACATTTCATGAATATCAACCGCAAAGCCAGAGGTGCAAAACTGGAATGGGAAAGTGCAGCCGAAGATTCCCTGCTTCCGGGAGGTGGCAGAATCAGAACATCGGTGGCCGGGGCCATATCGCGCGGAAAATATGCCAGAAATCAGATACAGGGAATGGAAGGCAACCAGGGTCCCTATCGCCTGACAGGTAATGACAACGAGTCATTTATCATTGTAATGGCCGGCACCGAAAGGGTTTTTGTGGATGGTGTATTGCTTACCCGAGGACTGGAAAATGATTACATCATCGAATACAACCTGGCCGAAATTACCTTTATGCCTTCGCGAATGATTACCCGCGACAGCCGTATCATAGTGGAGTTTGAATATGCTGAACGTAATTATGCCCGTTCTATGATTCAAACCAACAATGAAGTTATTTATGACAATGTCAGCTTGCGCTTCAATTTTTTCAGCGAACAGGATCATCGCAACCAGCCCCTTTTCCAGGATATTTCAGACGATCGCAGGCAACTGATGGCCAATGTGGGCGACAGCATCCACAGGGCTTTCGACTGGAACCTTGACAGCACGGGCTTTATGAACGACCGTGTTATGTATCGCCTGACCGATACCCTGGGGTTTGATACTGTATTTGTTTACTCAACCGACCCGGAACTGGCAATCTACCAGGTTGGGTTTTCCTATGTGGGGCAAGGCAACGGCAATTACAGGCAGATAAGTACATCTGCCAACGGGAGAGTTTATGAGTGGTTTTTCCCGGAAAACGGAATACCGCAGGGCACGCACGAGCCTGTCATTCAGCTGATTACTCCCAAGAAACATCAGATACTTACCATGGGAGGTGATATAAAACTATCAGCAAATACTTCGGCAGGATTTGAGTATGCCTTTTCCAATAGAGATATCAATTTGTTTTCCGATCTTCATAAAGATAACAACCAGGGTCATGCCCTCAGGCTCAGCCTTAGCGATGTAAGGCAAAGAAATAACCAGGAAGTTAGCTCATGGAGATATACAACGCAGATGACCTACGAACTTGCCGGACAAAATTTCCGTGCCCCGGAACGATATCGTGAAGTGGAGTTTGAGCGCGACTGGAACCTGGAAAGCATTACAACACGCCGTCAGGAGCATCTTCCAGGCATCTCCTTTACTGCCCAACATGCAGATTACGGCTTGGCACGGTATCGGTTCCAGGCCTATCTTGCCGGTGATCAATATTCAGGATTCATGAACCGTATCGACTCGCGTATTCGTGCAGGACGCAATCTGTTCGAATATTACGGCAGTCTTCTCAATGCCAGTGGCAGGCGGGAAACGGATTTTTACCGTCACCGTGCAGCTTACACCCGCAACCTGGGTTTTATGATTAGTGGTATCAGTCACCTGATAGAAAACAACAGGGTTAAACCAATTGGAGAAGATACACTTTCACGTTCAAGTTTCTCTTTTGAAGAAAGAGAGTTTTTTGTGAGCAACCCCGATACAAGTGCAAATACATACAGGGCTTTTTACCGGCAACGTCTGGACCACTTGCCTGCAGGCAGTTCCTTTGAACAAGCCAGCATTGCGCATAATTACGGCTTGCGCTATAATGCCCGCCGCAATCCCAATCACCGCTATGGATTGCAACTCATTTACCGCGAACTGGAAGTGCAGCAGGAACGCTTCCCCGGCGAGCAAAATGACCGTACTCTCAATGCCAGGGTAGATCATTTTCTCAGACAATTCAACGGGGCACTTACCTCCAATATCTTTTACGAAGCAGCAAGCAGCATGGAACGGAAAAGGGAGTACATGTATGTGGAAGTGCCTGCCGGACAAGGTGTTTATGTTTGGGTAGATTACAATGAGAACGGTATCATGGAGCTGGATGAATTTGAGATTGCCCCCTACCCTGACGAAGCCAACTTCATCCGGGTGTTTGTGCCCACCGATGATTTTATAAGAACATACAGTACCGCCATCAGCCAGAGTATCAATCTTGAACCCTCGCAAATGTGGCGCGAAAGTAGCGGGTGGAGACAATTTCTTTCAAGGTTTTCCAACCGGCTTAACTACCGCATAAACAAAAAGAATCAAGGTGGTTTACTGGCAGAAAATTTTAATCCCTTTTTTACTGACGTGGAAGACACATTACTCGTTACACTCAATGCAACCCTGCGCAACTCTCTGTTCTTCAATCGTACACACCGCACATGGAGTATCGAATGGACCATACAGGAAAACAGCAGCAAAAGCATTCTGAGCAATGGTTTTGAAAGCAGGGTGCTTAGTTCACATAGCTGGAGAACCCGTTGGAATATCAACAGGCAAATTTCACTTCATTTTACTACCCTTTACGGAGATCGCATTAATGAGTCAGAGTTTTTTGAACGCAGAAATTACCAGATCCGCTTTTATGATCTGGAGCCTTCGCTTAACATCCAGCCAAGTCAAAACCTGCGTTTTACAGTTTTTTATGGCTACAACAGACAGCAAAATAAGGTGGGCGATACCGGTGAAAAAGCTCTTATTCACAAAGGCGGGCTTGAAACACGTATCAGTTTTCCTTCCAGGGGAAATTTACAGGCGCGATATCAACTTTCACAAATTGATTACCCTTTCGACGAAAACAGTCCGGTAGCTTTTGAAATGCTCCAGGCATTGCGGCCCGGCACCAACAACATCTGGAGCATAAACTGGCAACATAATCTCAGTTCATACCTTCAACTCAACCTAAATTATAATGGCCGTAAACCGCCCGGTGTGCCGGCAATTCATACCGGTACGGTGCAATTAAGGGCATTCTTCTGATACAGTTTTCTTAGCATTAAATAAGCTTCAGAATTCAGAGAGCAGTTAAATTATTAACTCACCCGCACCCAAACCCATTTCTTTTCTTCATAATCTCAATAATAATTTTACTTTTGCAGATACCCAATTATCAAAACATAACGATTAACACAAAACCCTTAAAGACAAAACACACATTATGCTGAATCTTATACTCTTTGGACCCCCCGGAGCAGGTAAAGGAACACAGTCGGAGCTAATAATGTCGCGC
>SKVR01000141.1 GCA_007129355.1 Bacteroidales bacterium
AGCAACTACCCATCACCGATATCAATGGTATAACCACCCTAACCTGGACTTTGGATGACACCCCCGGAGAGAAAAATTTCACAGCGAAAATTTATGATGCGGAAGCACAGGTAATTCAACAAAAATCCTTTTCAACCCATATTGCTACAGATGATAGCGGCGGCGGCAATGGCGTACCCGGCGCCGGCGTAACCGACATCGACGGCAATTTCTATCCCAGCGTTATCATTGGCAACCAGGAGTGGATGGCAGAGAACCTGCGCGTTACCCGCGATGCCAGTGGCAACAGCATAACCCGCTATTGTTACGACGACAATGTAGCCAACTGCGACCTTTACGGCGGCCTCTACACCTGGCATTCTGTAATGAACAGTGCTACCAGCAGCAACACCAACCCCAGCAATGTGCAGGGCATTTGCCCCACAGGGTGGCATGTGCCCAGCGATGTCGAATGGACAGCACTGGTGGATTATTTGGTTGCACAAGGATATCCCAATGAGTGGAATAACCCCAACGGTGCCGGCAACGCCTTAAAATCCTGCCGCCAGGTATCTTCCCCTTTGGGTGGCGATTGCGCCACATCGGAACATCCGCGATGGAATTCGCACACCACCCATTACGGCACGGATGAGTTTGGCTTTTCTGCCCTTCCGGGCGGCGCCCGCAATACCGATGGTAATTTCATCGGCATTGGCTTCTACGGCCGCTGGTGGTCTTCTACCGAGAGTTCTACTCCCCGCGCCTGGTTCCGGTTCTTGTACTACGACTACGGTAACGTGGGCCGCTACGACTTCAGTAAGGGTAACGGGTTCTCCGTCCGTTGCGTCAGGGATAATTGATTATTTAATTATTTGAATTATTTGATTATTGTCCCGCGTAAGCGGGGCTCGATTTTTTTAAAATGCAGGTAAAAGATATTATTAAACGTGAAAAGGACAACCATACCAATATATACCTGATTCGCGAGGGTTTATTTTGGCGGGCTTATGAGAAGTCTTCGATAGATTTTTAGTGGTGGGTCGAGCTTGAAGTCGTTCGACCACAAACACTTTATTATAGTCTTTATCCTTTTTGCAGTGGCCTCATAAATCATCTAAGCTCCATGCAAAAAAAAGTGTTTCGTAATCTGTTAATGTGGGATAGATGGCGTATAAACTGCCCATTTTTTGCTTTAGCTTGTTGATGCTGATTTTGTTTTTATTTCTTTTGATTTCGGCAACAATTAGTTTTTTTTCTAGTTCATTTACAGCAATAAAATCAATTTCTGTTTCACCTTTTCTGTCCCAGTAACTGCCTATGCCGGTATAATTTTTACTTTCTGCAGCTTTTGTCCTGAAATACTTTTCGAGCATAGCGCCACTAAATGTTTCATAATCTCTGTTTATTATATTTTGCAGTTGATTATAAGCACCAATTTCAATAATATGGCTGTATTTATATATAAACCTGAACCAGAAAAACAAAAAATTATCTTCTAAAATATACCTTACCTGCTTGGTTTTGCTTTCTCTAAACATAGGAGTTGCCTTCTTTATCAATTGATAATCGTTTTCCATTTTTGTAAGATAGCCTCCTATTTCTTTATTCAAAACACTTTCTATTTCGCTCCGGCTGTTTTTTCCTTCGGCAATGCAGGTCAGAATGCTAAAATAAATGGCATATTCTTTCCCAAATTCTTCTACTAAAGTGTTTTTCCCTTCATTTATAAATACCGAATTTTCTGCTATCATATAAGAAATCATTTTAGCTTTGGTGCTGGCTCCATTATCCATCAATAATTGAATATACTTAGCCACACCTCCTGTAAAGCTGAATAATGCGAGCAAATCATCGGGTTTGTATTCCGGATTATGGTCATTCAAAATTTTTTTAATGGTATCGGTATCAAAAGCCTTTAGATTGATAAAATTCTGCGCTCTTCCAAACAGGGGCTCCTTGTTATTTTCAAAAATTTTGTGCATCAAAGAAATAACCGAACCTGAAACAATAAGGTTTATTTTGCTGCTTGTATGGTACAAATCCCAAATTCTTTGCATATCGCTGTACACTGATGCATTAACCGAGAAAAATTCCTGAAACTCATCAATTATTAAGGTAATGTTCTTTTTTTGAGACAGTTGCAATATATATTCAAACAAAACGGTAAAAGATTGCACTTCCCCCAAAACAGGAACTTGCAGCTTTTCATTTAATTCGTTCTGAAAGTCTTTGCAAAGCAGGGTTTCCGATTTTTTGGCAACAAAAAAATACAGTATCGTTTCATTCTCGAAAGTTTTGAGCAAGAGCTGGGTTTTGCCAATTCTTCTTCTTCCTGTAAGTACAGTAAATTGAGCATTTTGACTGCTTCTTATCTGAATTTGCTTCAGTTTTTCTATCTCTTTTTCCCGGTTGTAAAATTTCATCATAATAAAATTAGTTTTCAATGGTATGATGGAACCCACATTTGCTTGATTTTATTACAAATGTGTTTGTGCAATTAGTACATGTGGGTTTCATCTGTTCATTATTTTTTTTTATTTGTCAGATGGAATTCGCATGTTGAACATTTGCCTGGGTGACAGCATTTGTTGTCATGCTCATTTCATATTTATAAATAATAAGAAACAAGTGTTTCGGAACTGATTGTTTCGGAACTGTAAATATATAAAAAGTTTTATTCTGATAACTTATTTCGCTGCAAAAAAATTATACTATTGCTTCATCTATATTTCAGAATACCCAATAATTGAGCTTGGAGTCGTCCGGCCACATGCCTCGGCCATTATGAATATTCACCATATCAGTAAGGAAAAGACCAATTCCTTTGCACCATCAATTCTTACCTGGGTATCCTCAATCCGGGTTCTAAAAACGCAAAGGGCAATGGTTTATATAAAACGTACCGGTTGCGCAGGAAAATGATCAGCCGGCATTTGTCGGGTTGGTGGTGTAATTTGGTGGAGGTTCAGGGGTATGGGAAGGTGGGGTTATCCCGGAAGCTGGAAA
Source organism: Bacteroidales bacterium (assembly GCA_007129355.1). GTDB lineage: Bacteria > Bacteroidota > Bacteroidia > Bacteroidales > UBA7960 > SKVR01. The sequence continues at coordinate 2,986 of SKVR01000141.1, forward strand.
TTCTTCGAAGTTTCCAGTTCCTGACGGGGCAGGAACTTCCAACTTTCGGAGGAATTGGAAGCTTCCTTAAATCACTTGAATATTTTTTTTAAGATTGCGAAAAGTTGTAGGTTTGCATTGTTAAAACTCAAAAAATCTATATCATGCAAACCCTTGAAAATCTGTTAAATCATAAAACAATCAGAAATTATAAACCGGATCCCATTGACGAAAAAACACTCAATACTATCCTTGAAGCGGGTTTTCGGGCTTCTACAACAGGAAATATGCAGGTTTACAGTGTCATAGTTACCAAAGATGAAGCTAAGCGCAAAGAACTTTGCAAACTCCACTTTAACCAGAAAATGGTAGAACAAGCTCCCATACTTCTGACATTTTGTGCCGATTTCAACCGATTCAATAAATGGTGCAGACAAAGAAAAGCAGAGCCTGGTTATGATAACTTCCTGTCATTTTTTACCGCAGCTATAGATGCTTTGCTGGTGGCTCAAAATGCAGCAGTTGCAGCAGAAGATTTTGGTCTGGGCATTTGTTACCTGGGAACTACAACCTACCAGGCTGATAAATTGATTGATTTTTTTAATCTTCCCAAAGGTGTTGTTCCAGTTACCACACTGGTTGTTGGATACCCGGCTGAAAATCCTGCCCAGGTGGACCGGCTTCCTGCAAAAGGTGTTGTGCATTATGAGAAATACGCTGACTATACCCCACAGGATATAGATGAAATCTATGCCGAAAAGGAAAGTCTGCCTGAAACAAAGAAATTGCTCGAAGAAAATCAACTGGAAACGCTAGCTCAAATATTTACCCAGAACAGGTATAAGAAAGCAGATAATTTACATTTCAGTAAAGTTCTGCTTAAAGTTCTGGAACAACAGGGTTTTATGAATAACGATTAATTGAAGCGTGAAA
>SKVR01000054.1 GCA_007129355.1 Bacteroidales bacterium
CTGACAAGAAAAAGCCTAATAAACTAATGGCATAATCTGCTGCGTTGTAAACTTCAATCCAGTCGCTATCATCGCCATCTTCATCAAAAATGAATAAGTTGTTCGACGACATCATCTCATTAATCACCACGGTTTGGCCATTAACTTCATTTATGGTGAGGAAAACCAAGCTTACAATCAGAAATATTCTTAATAGATAATTCATGTTTTTTAATTCTGACTAACGTCAAATCCTCTCAAAACCCCATCCCAATTCTCAATTCATCGTCAAATATAAATGTATCAACCGAGTATTTTATGTTTTTTATGTGAATATTTGTGGTGGTATGAGCGGGATAAACCGCTCCAACTTATGCCACCCATACCGGAGTTAATTGTGCCACATATTCCGGAGTATGTTGACCCCTTTAGGAACTACTCCTGGATATAATGTGCCGTCATTATTCATTTAATCCTAATTGTCTATATCTTTTTTCAAGGATTTCTTTGTAAGCATTTATCATATTCGCAGATAGAAATGACCGGTCTAACCATTCTATGGCTTTAGGAGTATTGTTTTTCAATCTCCTAAAGGCACCTTTAATCTGCTTATCAGTTAGTTCTAACCCCTTACCCAGTTGAACAAAATGCTCCTGTTTTAACTTTTTTTTCTTCCCGGCCAAGGCAAGCGCAAGCTCTTCCTGGTCATCAGGATTAAGGATTGATACATTCAATAAATCATATGCCGGAGACAATACCCAGCCTGAAGGGCTCTCAATCATTGAAAAATTCTTCAGGTGCATATCATTATTTCCTGTGAGAAAGGAGAATAATGCCAATTCAAAAAAGAAGAGTTTATCAAGCAATGTATTACCTGACCAGGCATTTATAGCATTACCAACTTTTTCCATTGAGCCTTTGTACTTATCATAAGCTTCTGTGATTTGAAACATATCAATCATGTGAATCTTCTCTCCTGTTTCGGTCCTATCAATTCGTTTGGTTATGTATGACAGTTCACCAGATGCTAACCGTATCAGTGATGAGGGGACCACCCGGATTCCATAAGATTCAGCCATTCGCATGGTCGCATGTTCATTTTCAGGCATTTCAGGAAAACGATCTGAAGGTGGTTTGAAAATATAAAAACCGCCCAGGGCATCCATAACTGTAAGTCGTGTATCCTGTTTTTCTTTTATTCCTTTTACCAACGACATGGATAGTTTCGCCTGAACACCTGGTATCGCAATACTCTTTTCCACCAAATCTTTGGCAAGTTCTTCCATTTGGTCCAGTGAATAATGAATTGCAGGAGGTGTTGGAGTTCCAAAAAAATCTAAAGAACAATTTTTATGAAAATCATAACCTGTTTCTACAGGTTTATAACAATACAAACATTTATTCTCCATCTGTATCTTTTATGGGTTCTACACTTACTGCACCTATACAGTTTCGACAGCACGCCAGTAATAACCCCATTCTGTCATTCCTGTTAATTTTCCAGTTTTCTGATGCTATATTTAACAACCATCCTTCCGGAATTAATCCATCAAAAAACGAAAAAAGCCGTTTTTCTGTATATGGCTTATCAGATACAGGCATGGTAAATGTGATGAAATCTTTGGGATGATCTTTCACATATTGCTCATCATACTGAAAAACAAATTCACCTTCATTTGTTTCTGTAATAATTCCAGCCAAATGATTTTTGTAATATACTTTCCCTTTTCTCATTCACTTAATTCTTTAATGTTAACAGGCGCTAATTCATGGCCGAACATCATCAGAACCAGGTTCACTTTCTCCATATTAAGATTCGTTTTGCCTTGTTCAATTTTACGAACCACAGTTAGTGCAACACCTGCACGATCTGCAAATTCTTCCTGTGTAAGATTTACCTGTTTTCTTCGTTCTTTAACAAACTCTGATAATTGCTTCATTATATGCTTTTAAATATAATTATTTGCAAATATACAAAATTATATGCAATAAGATATATTTTTGTTTAATATTTTAAATTTATATCTGAAAACATATAATCAATATAGAGAAAACCGTTTTGGTGTCATTCAGTACATCCTAATACTTCCCATCTATAAAGGATCAACCGAATATTTTATGTTTTTTTTATGAATGGATATTCCGGTAATACTGACCCCCCTATTCAAGGCCTGTTGTGCCAAAGCAAACAGCTATAATTTCCCCCAAGCCATTCCTGGTATGGGTATGGCTCTTTGGCCGGCCATACTTTTAACCCCAGAAACAATGATGACGGTCGTCTTCAACGAGTTTGGTGAATTCTTTAACTGATTTCACTGTGGGTTTTGGCGGGTAGCTGTACCATTTCAAATCTGCCCGCATCCAGAAAATTTTCCAGTGATTCTTTGTCTTTACATAGGTTGTCTTTGCAATCGGATGCTCCATGATAACTTTAGGATTGTCCCATCGTGGCCTGATCTCAAACACAATGATGCTTTGATTTTCAATTTTATAGCCGATATCGAGCTTGGCCCTGATATGTTCGGGAGGCCTTTTCCTGGCAATGAAATTTTCCATTGCTTCAATAACTTCGAGGGTTTGTAAGGTGTCTATGGCCATTGTAGTGATTCTATTTTTTATGATGAGTCTTGAATTGTTCAATATCTGTCCTGTTGGGCTTTACTTTCAAAAATGCTTTGTTTAGTGTTTTCGGAGTTTGATGATTATTGGGCTCATGTTGTACTCAATTATTTCAATAAGCTAATATGCAAAAAATCAGGGAGTCTTTAGCCCGGAAATATTAAATGACTTCCAAATATAAAAGTTTCAACCGAATATTTTATTTTTTTTATGTGAATATTTGTGGAGTATGAGCTGGATAAACCGCTCCAATTTGTGCCACCCATACCGGAGTTAATTGTGCCACATATTCCGGAGTATGTTGACCCCTTTGGGAACTATTACCCAGTTGAATAAAATGCTCCTGTTTTAACTTTTTTTCTCTTCCCGGCCAAAGCAAGCGCGAAAATTATATGCAATGAGATATATTTTTGTGTTGAAAATTATATTTATATGCAAATGCATATGATTAAATAGGCATAAGCGTATAATTTGGTAAAAAGGGGGCTTAGCATGCTTCACCTTAAAAACCTGTACCCCACTCCCCATTCAAAATAGTCGGCCAGGGCAAACCAGTGGTGTTTGATGCCAAACATCAGAGTAAGGTTGTTGCTAAAATAATATCTGAAACCCAGACGGCCGGTAAAATAGGGAATATCATCCGAAGGTCTGTAAATATAAAACCCGGGATTGAGAATCACAGCCAATGGGTTCTTTTCCAGTTCCAGCACAAGATGCAGGGCCGATTGAAAGGGAAATGGCGAATTATCCTCATCCATACTACTACTGAAACGCGGATATGCCCAAGTATCGTTGTAGTAAATACCCACTCCCAGACCTGCATTCAGTGCAGGCAAAAGTCCATAGCCATAATCCAGAATAAGGCTTGATGCTAATATCTGTTTTCCGGCATCTTCATCAACCTCTTTAATGCCTGTGGCAAAGGAAATGCTGAAGCTGTGCTTTTCCGGTCTGTCCATCTTATGCCCCACCAACATTGCACCGGAATGCTTTAGGCCGGTATTCAAATCTATGCCTGCATGAAAAGTGAGTGTATTGATCCCTTGATTGGGTGCAACAATCAATCCGTTGGAAACATGATTGAAAGATATGCCTGTCCTGAGCAGCCATTTGTTGCTGATAAGAGGAATGTTACCTGTAAGGGAAATTTGCCCGTATGCATTGAGATGAGACCCCAATGCCCTGTTAAGATTATTGTTTGACGGATGATACTTTTGGGTAACATATCCCGGCCCAAAACCTAACTTTAACTGAA
>SKVR01000320.1 GCA_007129355.1 Bacteroidales bacterium
AAACATGTAATTAACGTTATTATGGGAAAAAGTACCGGAGCTGTAAAATCCTGTAAACATCATCAGCTTGAAGTATTTGGCAAAGGAGCCGATAATGATGAAAAGTTCTGGCAAAGTATTGCAAGGCAGACTATTATTGATAGGCTTGTTGATAAGGATATTGAAAATTACGGCACCCTGAAAGTAACCAAAAAAGGAAAGGAATTTCTCGACAATCCTAAGTCTGTTAAAGTAAGCAAAGACAGAAAAATGGAAGACAGCGATGATGACTACAAAGGAGGCGCTGCCAAAACCAGTGCAACCGACAAAATGTTGTTTGCTTTGCTAAAAGATCTTAGAAAGGAAATTGCCAAAAAGAATGATTTGCCACCATTTGTGATCTTCCAGGATCCGAGCCTTGAAGATATGGCCATACAATATCCGATAAAGATAGAAGAACTCAAGCAAATTTCAGGCGTTGGTTCAGGCAAAGCAGAACGATTCGGAAAATCCTTCGTTGAGCTCATTAAGAATTATGTGGAAGAAAATGAGATTGAACGACCGATGGATATGGTGGTGAAATCGGTGGTGAATAAATCAGGTATCAAAGTGTATATTATTCAGAATATTGACCGTAAAAAGCCACTCGAAGATATTGCTTATGCTAAAGGCCTTGAGTTCGAAGACCTGCTGTCTGAAATCGAAAGTATTGTTGCCTCAGGTACAAAAATCGACATCAACTACTACATTAATGAAGTAATAGATGAAGATAAGCAGGAAGAGATTTTTGACTATTTCAAAACTGCCGAGACCGATTCTTATGCCTATGCCCTCGTGGAACTCGGTGAAGACGATTACACCGAAGAAGAGATCAGGCTTATGCGTATAAAATTTATGTCGGAAATGGGCAATTAAGTCTTTTTCTTTGAAAAATAAATGATTTTGATAATTTAATAAATATTTAAAAGGTTTGGGAAGACTTCATTCGTAATCCCAAACCTTTGTAAATTAATAAAACTGACAATGACAACAGAAACCAACACCCCCGAATCAACAAATCCCTTAAGGCCCGGGATTCCTGCCAGTTCAAGAATTTCAAACGGAACCATTATCAATATAGTTCTTTTTATAGGACTTATTATTCTGTATGTAATCAACTTTATGCCATCAAAGCGTGGCGATATGGTTGACGGCACCGAGATTGAGCAAGAAATGGATGAGATCACCACACGTCTGGAAGAAGGAACATTAAATATTGCATTTGTTAATTCCGATACCCTGATGGCACATTATAAGCTTGCCACGACACTGCGTGAAGAGTTTGAGCAGGAGCAAAGTCGCCTTGAGAATGACCTGCAACGCAGGCAACGCTCATTCCAGTCAGAAGTAGAAACCTTTCAACGTCAGATTCAGGCTGGAAGTATATCGATGGACAATGCGCAACTTAAAGAACAGGAACTGATGCAAATGCAGCAAGAACTTATGCAGCTCAACGATACTTACAGCAGCAGGCTTATGACCAAAGAACTGGAGATGAATATTGAGCTTTACGAGAAAATCACCGATTTGCTTACACGGTTTAATAAAGAAATGGGGTACGACTACATTCTTGGTTTCACACCCGGAGGAGGGATTCTCTACGCCCGGGAAAAACACGATATCACTCAAAAAGTTCTTGAAAAACTAAATGAAGAATATGATACACAATAAAGTCAATCACTTTCAGATGTTTGCAGTTATTTGCTCTTTGTTTTTACTCCTTGCCGGCCAAGCTTTATATGCGGAGAAACCCTATGCTGTAGTAATACATGGTGGTGCCGGAAATATTGCCAGGGAATCTCTTAGCCCTGAACAGATTGAAGAATACAATATAAAACTTGCTGAGGCTCTCAATGCAGCAGAAGAAATTCTGAAAGCCGGCGGTACCAGTCTTGATGCTGTGGAAACAGCAACCCGGATACTGGAAGATTCCCCGCTTTTTAATGCCGGTAAAGGCGCTGTTTTTAATATAGATGGAAAAAATGAACTGGATGCTTCCATCATGTGCGGCGAAACGCATAATGCAGGTGCTGTGGCAGGAATTACCACAGTTAAAAATCCCATTTCGGCAGCCCGCAAAGTAATGGAAAATTCACCCCATGTGCTGCTTACCGGAAAGGGCGCCGAAACCTTTGCCTATGAGCAGGGAATTGACATTGTTGATCCCGGTTACTTTTTTGATCAGCGAAGGTGGAATCAATACCGCGAGTTTATAAGAAATAATGTAAACAGAAGTCGCTCCGATGCCGATCTGAAGAACGAAAATATCAAAATGGGTACCGTGGGTGCAGTAGCACTGGATATACACGGCAATATTGCTGCTGCCACCTCAACCGGGGGTATGGTAGGCAAAAGATACGGTCGTATTGGCGACAGCCCCATAATTGGTGCCGGAAACTATGCCAGCAATCTCTCATGTGGTGTTTCTGCCACAGGTCATGGCGAGTATTTCATCCGCAACATAGTGGCCTATGATATTGCTGCAAGAATGCTCTACAAAGAACAAAGTCTTCAGGATGCTGCCTTCCATGTTATACGGGAAAAACTGGTTGAACAGGGAGCCAACGGTGGCATAATTGCTGTTGATAAAGACGGGAATGTGGTAATGGAATTCAATACCACCGCCATGTTTCGGGGTTTCGTAAAATCTACCGGCGAAAAAGGAGTGTGGATATTTGAGGAGTAAATGGCCGGGATGGCATCCCTGACAACATCATTGGTTTTCCTGGTAAAAAAAACTGACTACTGCAGCCCGGCATTAGATATCAGATTTGATTGAAGGGATGCAATCCCTTGAACTGCAAACTCCGGGCACGAACTGAAGTCGCACCCGGAAAATTTTCTGCGCAACTCCGCATCTCTCCGTCTCCGCGGTTTCTAAAATCAAAAATCCCTCACTGGTTCTCATATTTCACATAATCTTCATCAAAATACACCAGCTCCACACCGGCGTCAATAAACATGACCTCTGATTCGCCACCGGCGTGGTATTTTTTTTCGCAAACTACCCTTTTGATACCGCAGTTTATAATGAGCATGGCACATACCCTGCAGGGGGTCATGCGGCAATAGAGTGTTGCACCGTCAATACTAATGCCTAACCGGGCAGCCTGGCTTATGGCATTTTGCTCGGCATGTACTGTTCTTACACAATGCATTGTTGTACGGCCATCTTCGTGCAGTACTTTTTTCATCTGGTGGCCTACATCATCGCAATGGGGTAAACCAATGGGAGAGCCTACATAACCGGTTACAAGGATTTGTCGTCCGCGTGCAATTACACATCCGCTCCGGCCGCGATCGCAGGTGGCGCGTTTGCTTACTGTGTGTGCAATTTCCATGAAATACTCATCCCAGGTTGGACGTTGGTAAGGATTAACAGGGGGTTGTTCCGTATTCATAAGATTTTTTTTAATATTTCTTCAGTCTTTTGTTTTAATTGCTCCACTGAACCATTATTATGAATGGTAAAATCGGCCTGACGGATGCATTCCGATAAGTTTTGTTTGTTGGGGTCATCAGAATACATCTCTCTGACTTCATTTTGCCGGAAGGTTTCAAAACTTACATGGTCGGTCTCTGAACCGCGCATTCTGATTCTGTCGTATCGAATTTCAATATCTGCATCTACAGCCAGCAGGAAAAAGTTTTTTTTCTTCCGGAGTTTTTCAATCTCGCCAGGTGTACGTATGCTTTCTATGATACAATTCTGTCGGGTTTCAGCTGCCTTGCGATATAGCTCTTCAATAATAAAAGCAGGTCCGTTTTTGCTGCGTAAATCATTGGCCGTAACAACCATGTTATCACGATTTACTTCCATTCCCTGGTTTCTGATAACATCTGAAAGATACTCCCGTACCGAAAAATGTGCAAAACCCTTTTCATTAACCAGGTACTCCACAATGGTTCCTTTACCTGCACCCAGCGTTCCCGTAATTCCGATAATAATCATTATTTTTTTCTGAGTAATTTAAACCCTTTTGTTTTCTTGTCCTTAAAGCAAAGTTAAAGATTGTTTTCTTTTGTGCTGTGAATTATCTCAGGGATTATTAAAAATAGCTGTTGATTACTTTTTTTTCTTCTACTTTGAAAGTATATGTTAAACATTTAACTTTATCGAAAATATCTTTCATTGTATCAATCGCTATTATCATGATCGAAAAAATAGTATATACCGATAAAGTGAAAACTACATTACTGATGCGGCTTATGGTGGGTGTGGTCTTTTTGTCTGAAGGTATTCAGAAATTTCTGTTTTCTGGTGTCCGTGGAGCAGGTAGGTTTGAAGGTATAGGTCTTCCTAATCCTGAGTTTTTGGGGGCTTTTGTGGGAGGATTTGAGGTTCTTTGCGGAGCATTTATCCTGATGGGCTTATTTACAAGGCTTGCAGCCATTCCTTTGATCATTATCATGCTGGTGGCAATAAGCACTACAAAAGTTGATATTTTGATGGAAAAAGGATTTTGGGAAATGATGCATGCCAGCCGAACTGACTGGTCAATGATGTTAGGAAGTATTTTTTTACTTATCAAGGGAGGTGGTTTCGGCTCATTGGACTATTATTGGTCAAAAAAAAACTGAACCATGAAACTAAGTACTCTTGAAAGATTTTTATTACTGGCCAAACATCCTTACAAAGGCCGGTTTATGATTTCCGATTTACACATTCATCATGGAATTATCGGGATCATCTTTCTGGAACTCCATCTGAAAGGAGTTCTGAGTCTTGAAAATGATAAAGTTATCGTAAATGATGATGTTAAAAGCGATCATCTTTTTGGGGAGGAACTTTTAACCAGAATCAAAAAATCTCGCCGTCATCGCAAACTGAAAAACTGGATCATTAAATTGTCGGGTAAGGCTTCAGCCATTAAATGGTTGTGTTTGCAGGCGATGGAGCAAAAGGGATTGCTGAGTATTGAGAAAAAGAAATTCCTGCTTTTTATACCCTACCGAAAAACCTATCTCGTTGAGCAATCCACCAGGGAGCAGCTTATTGAGCATTTGAAGGCATGTGCGTTTAAGCAAAAAGAACCACAGCAGGAAGATATTTTGCTTCTGGGTATGGCAGAAGCCTGCCAAATGCATAAAATTCTTGCTGATAATAAGGATGAAAGAAAATTGCTGAAGAAAGAATTGAAAAATCTGATAAAGGAGAATGCTTTTGCAGGAGCCATTGATCAGTCTATCAGGCAGGTGCAGGCTGCAGTTGTTGCAGCCGTTATTGCTTCAGCGGCAGGTGCAGCGGCAAGCAGCGGTCGTTGATGGAAAAACTGTAAATTAAGAAATTATCAGAATCCATTCATATCATCCATATCGCCATTATCGCGGTCGCGGGGAACACGTCTGTCTGCACGATAGTTATTGATCTTGTAGGAAACGCTTACTGAAAATGTCGGTGTGTTGGGATCCCATGTGCGGAAAGTATAAAAATCATCGCCGAAGTTTATGGTTTCTCTTGCCATGGTTCCGAAAACATCGCGGACCTGGAAAGTTATGGACAAATCATTGTCAAAAAAGTTTTGCCGCAGAGCCAGATTGGTAACAAAATAGCCGGAACGTTCGCCACGGGCTCTTACCGTCGGACTGTTATACATACCCCTTCACTGCACACGGGTGCTGGGTGTGATGCGAAAATCATTGTTCAAACGGGCATTCCAGTTAAAGCTGGATGATGAATAATCCCTTCCGTATAACTCACCCCTTTGTTTGTAATCATAAAGATTTCCCATATTATCGAAATGCCACCAGCTTGTGGGATCAAAGCCCAACATTTTTTCAGTACCCAGCGAGTAGTCTTTGCCCCCATTTTCAAAAGTTGTAAGCAGCACATTGGGTTGATCGTCATAAATGCCACGCACCCATTCAATCTTATTATTGGTTATACGATAGTACAGATCAACAGAAAGAACATTTTGTGTAAATTTTTTCTGGTAACTCAACTCATAAGAGTCTATGTATTCCGGTTCCAGGTTTGGGTTACCGATCCTGATATTGAATGCGTCACGCCAGGTATAGAAAGGCTCAAGGTACCAACCCCTGGTACGTGGCAATCGTCTGGTGTAACTTGCCATAACCTGCAGGCTGCTTTGTTTCATTACAATATTGATGATTCCGGCAACCCCATCGGGGTCGAAGCGTGCTGAAGGATTGGTGATGAAGTGGGCCTGTCTGCAACCACAACAACCTCATCCAGTATGTAATCTCCCACGTCAATATCCTTAAGCCTGAAAAGACCATTGATATAAGTAATTGCGCCGGTTACAAGCGAGCCGTCCGTTGCTTTATTAACATAAAAGTGGCCAAACCCCAAAAAAATAGGATTTGACCGCCAATTCAGTTTTCTGAAAAAGACCTGATATTATTGCAGGAAAACTTTTTCTTCTCCTTTCAACCAGATTTTTACTTTACGTTGTGTAGATAGAATGATCTGGTACATGGCAGGAACAATAACCAGGGTAAGAAAGGTTGCAACCGTTAATCCAAAAATAACGGTCCATGACATAGGTCCCCAGAAGGCAGCGTTGTCACCACCAAAAAAAATCTGTGGGTCCAGATCAGTCATCATGGTTACAAAATTAATATTGAGTCCTATGGCCAGTGGTATAAGTCCGAGCACTGTTGTTATTGCCGTAAGTATAACCGGCCTGAAACGGGTTTCTCCTGCCCTCTGGATACAATCAAGGGATTCTTCCGGACTGAGAAACTTATTTTCCGGTATATCAAGTTCAGCTTTTCTTTGGTCATGAAGGTAATCAGTATAGTCAATGAGTACGATAGCATTATTTACTACCACTCCGGCAAGACTTATAATTCCTACTCCGGTCATGATAATGATGAAATCCATATTGAATAAAGCCAGTCCGAAAAATACTCCTGCTGTGCTGAAAATAACACTTCCTATAATAATGAAAGGCTTATAAATTGAATTGAACTGCGAAACCAGGATGATACCAATCAGCGAAACTGCTATCAAAAGTGCAATGACCAGAAATTCTCTTGCTTCATCCTGTTCCTGCTGTTCGCCGGTAAAAGCATAATCATAGCCATCGGGCATGGTGTAGTCCTGCAGCAACTCTCTGATTTCTTCATTTATGCGGGTTGCATTAAAACCAGGTAAAACATTTGAACTGAGTGTAATAACACGCTTTAGATCAATACGGTTTACTGAGCCGTAGGTTTTACTGTATTCCACACTGGCAACAGCCGAAATGGGAACTTGCATAAGTTGCCCTGAGGCCTGGCTGCGGAAGGTAATGCGCTGATTCATCAGGCTTGCAAGGTTGTTGCGGTATTCTTCCTTTAATCTCAACTGAATGGGAAACTCCTCTTCTCCGATTTTAAAATTAGAGACTTCCAGTCCAAAAAGTGCAATACGAATGGTATTGGCAATGGAGTAGGTTGATAAACCAAACCTACGGGCCATATCGCGGTCTATTCTTACTATAATCTCAGGCTTATCCACATCAAGATCCATACGAAGGCCTTCGATACCTTCAATACCTGAGCTTTCTATTTTTTGCTGAACTTCTTCCGTAATAGCAATTAGTCTGTCGAAATCGCGTCCCGATATTTCCAGGTTTATGGCTGCACCGGTGGGTGGCCCGCTCATATTTTTAGAAATACTGAACTCCAAACCCGGATAAGCATTTATAAGTTCATCGCTTATTTCCGCCATGATTTCGTTGGTGTTTAAACCGGTACGGTTTTCATACTCAATAAAGGTTACCGTAATACGACCGCGGTTAGGTGTATCGCCTGAGGCCATTTCCATTTCCCCGACAGCCCCGCGCCCCACAGTTGTTAATACTGATTTCACTATGTGGCGATAGGGTTGAATGATTTCCTCCACATGTTCTTCAATAATACGTATCTGACGGTCAGTCTCTTTGATGTCAGTGCCAATTGGCAACTCTGCAATGATATTTATGTATTTGGGTTCATTGTCGGGAAAAAACAGCACATTGGGGCTTCTCACGACAAAAAACATCAGTGATATGATCAGAAATAGCATCGTACCTGCCACAAAAAAGTAAGGCCTTTTACCCCTGAGAGCAAACCTTAAGGTACGGGAATAAAGGCGCTCATTAAATGGCAAAAGCCTCCTCTGGAAAAAATCAGCTAATTTTCGGAAAACAAAATATCCCAGTGCAATAAGGACGGCAATAAGTATGAAAATATTGCCCCAGAGAGTAAAACCGGCAAAGTGCAGGAGTAATCCTATCAAAGCAAGGCTACCTGTTAATATACCTCGGTTGATATTTCGTTTTCTGCGATTTATAACCTTCTTTTTAGCAGAATCCTGGTTTTCCTTATCGCGGAAAAATGTTTCAGAAAATACCGGTATGATCACCAGCGCCACAAAAAGAGATGAAGAAAGTACAATGATAAGTGTGATGGGAAGATATTTCATAAACTCTCCCACAATTCCGCTCCAGAAAGCCAGGGGTAAAAATGCTGAAAGGGTAGTGGCAGTTGAAGTAATAATGGGCCATGCTATTTCGCCTATGGCTCGCTTAGCTGCTTCAAAAACCGGATAGCCTCGTTCAACAAACCTGTAAATATTGTCAACTGCAACGATGGCATTGTCAACAAGAAGACCCAGCGCAAGGATCAGGGAAAACAAAACGATCATATTGATCTGGATACCTACAATGCCAAAAATCATGAATGATATGAGCATTGACATAGGTATGGCAATTCCTACAAAAAGTGCATTTTTTAATCCAAGAAAAAAATATAATACCAGGATTACCAGGATTACGGCCAGGATTACACTGTTTTCGAGGTTACTGAGCTGGTTACGAATCTCCTCAGACTGGTCGTTGGTTATGGTAATACTTAGTTCATCGGGAATATTGCCGGTTTTTCGCGCATCGTCAAGAACATAAAAGATTTTATCGGTTGCTGAAAGCAGATTTTCTCCGGCTTTCTTTACAACCTGCAATGAAACCACCGGCTGGTCATCCAGTCGGGCAAAACTGGCTGGGTAAGCATAAGTATCTGCAATTTGAGCAATATCACGCAGGTAAACTATATGACCCCCTTCCTGTTTTACAATAATATCTTCCAGTTCCCTTACATCGCGGAACTCTCCGTCGGTTCTTACGGCCCAACGTGTGTTGTCTTCAAAAAGCAATGACCCGCCCGACATGGAGATGTTCTCCTGCATTATGGCGTTTTCAATGTCCTGAAAGCTTAATTCCAGCGCATCAAGGCGCATGGGATCAACATTTATCTGGATTTCACGCTCATCAATACCGGTAATATCTACTTTGGATATTTCGGGAATGGCTTCAATTTCTTCTTCCAGGTAGTCGGCAAAGCGTTTCAATTCATTAGATGAAAAATCTCCCGAAAGGTTTACATTGATGATGGGAAATTCTGAGAAATCGATATCGAGTACCACAGGATCAGCCGGAAGGTCGGCAGGAAGATCGCCCTTTACCCTGTCAACTGCATCTTTTACATCCTGCAATGCCACCTTGATATCTATATCGGTCTGGAATTCCACAAAAATGCTTGAGTTGTCCTGTGTTGATGAAGAAGATAGTTTTTTGATACCCGTTATAGTATTGATTTCATTCTCCAGCGGCCGTGTGATCAAGTTTTCTATATCAACGGGAGGGTTACCCGGATAAACGGTCTGAACCATAACGGTAGGGATCACCACATCGGGGAATAACTCTTTGGGCAAAGAGCGGTAAGTTATGCCTCCAAATAACGCAAAAAGGATAGTTATCAGAAAAATGGTGTTCTTATTCTTCAGTGCAAGGGTAGTGAGTTTAAACTCACGGATAATACTTTTGGGGGATGTATTTTCGCTCATTGTTTCCATGTTCAGATTACAATTGATAGTTTTTTCTTATCTGCAATATTTAGCTTTCCTTAAACCGGTTTAAATTTTTATTTCTGTATGGGAGGCATTAAGAAATCAATCATTTCTTGCCAGAGATCGTTCTTCGGATATTTCCACAAGTGCACCGTCATTGACCCTGTTGTGTCCCTGGTTAATAAGAAGATCGCCTTCCTTTATTCCCGATTTTATCATGGTTCTGCCTTCACCTGAAAGGCCTCTTTCAATATATACCTTTTGAGCAATCAAATCGCCATCGTCATTTTTACCAGCTACAAAAATATAATGTCCCTGGGTATCCTGTTTGATTAGGATAGAAGGCACAACCAGTGCATCATCAGCGGTATGCGATCTTATGTTCATGCTTGCCACCATATTGGGTTTAAACTTTTCTTCCGGATTATTGATGCGAAGCTGTAATCTAAAAGTCCGGTTTTCAGGATTAATAACATTTCCCATGCGATGTACAGGTACTTCTTCTTCATATTCAGGATAAGCTGAAAATCTGAGAATTACTTTTTCTGATGGATCGACCAAAGGCAGAAAAGATTCTGAAACGTCGGCATTTATATAAAGATCCCTTAGGTTGAGTAATTGCATTACCATGCTTCCGGGCATGGCAAGTTCACCTTCTTTGGCAAAAATTTCATCCACAACTCCGTCGAATGGTGCCCGCATAATAGCCATATCAAGTTGCGACTCCAGGCTTTTCAGTCGCGATTGAAGACTTTCATAATTGTTTCTGGCTTCAAGGTATTGTATTTCGCTGCCAATCTCCTGTTCCCATAGGCTTTTCTGCCGGTTGTAAACTGTTTGAGCAAGCTGTAAGGATGTCTTTACTTCAGCAATGTTATTTTCTATTACAGAAGTATTGAGTCTTGCCAGCACCTGGCCTCGTCTTACCCTTTCACCTTTTCTTACCGGAATTTCCCTGATCTGACCATTGGTTTCAGGACTGATCATGGCTTCCTGTATGGCCTCCACACTTGCATTAACCTTAAAATAATGATCAAAGGGTTGCTGGGTTATTTCGGTAACCGTAACCGGAGTGCGAATACGATTTTGAGGCACTTCACCTAGTTCCTCAAGTTTTCTTTCCAGTTCAGAAACCTTTTGGTTCAATTCAACAATCTGCTGATTGTATTCACTGATCTGCTCCCTTATAACTTGTGCATTCTCGTTCTGATTTTCATTATTGCCACAGGCAGTAATAAAAATCACAGCAAGGATAAATACAGACATGCCCGAAATTCGACCAATATTAAACTTTTTAACCAGACTGTTTTCCTGATTTTTTTTAACTGACTTTTTCATGATTTAGGATTATGATATTTTTTCAATTTCTTTGTTTTTAATTGTTATAATCGCCCAAGGGCCTTGTCAAGCTTGTTTTTTGCATTAAGGAGTTCAAACATAGCGTTGATGTAATTCGACTGGGTTGAAAGAAACTGATCACTCGCCTGTGTTAGTTCAAGGCTCGAAGCCAGTCCTTCGCGAAACATTATTCGGGTGCGTGAAAGAATTCTTTCTGCCAGTTCCAGATTTTCTTTCTCACTACCATATTGTTCAAGTGCAGTTTGCATTCCTGAATATGCTTCCTGTTTTTGCAGGCGCAAAGTTTGTTCAATCTGCCGTGTGTTGTTCTGAGCCTTTTCAAGTTCAAGGCGCGCCTGCTGAACCCTTGATGCACGCAATCCGCTTGAAAAAATAGGTATGTTAAGGCTCAGCCCTATGATTGAAGTTGGATACCATGACTGTCCTCCCTGGAAGAAATTAAATTCGTTGCGATAGGCATTTTCCTGGCGGGTATAGAATGCTGAAAGGTTTGGCAGGTAAAAGCTCCACTCGCGTCGCATGGTCATTAACTGCATGGTCTCCTGCGATTGCATAATACGAAAATCAATGTGGTTTTCCGGGTTAAAATCATCAATGCCTGAAATGTCGGGAGAGATATTCCGGAACATGACTTCCAATTCATCGGTCAACACCAATGGATGCTCTATGTCGAGCCCGATCTGGAATTTCAGCAAATTGAGTGATAAATCATTCTGTCTTTGCATGGCAGTAATCCTGTTTTTAAGATTGGCTACCGTAAGTTTAAGCTGATCAACGTTGATGGCATCCGTAAAACCTGCTTCGAACGTTTTCTGCGTTTCAAAGAGTGTTTTTTCAAGATTGGTCAGGTTTTCCTGCATGATCTCAAGGTTTTGCGCTGTGGCAAGGTTCAGATAATAGGTTTCGGTAACCATACTTTTGATCTCTAATTCTGATTTCAGATAGATTCTTTGAGAAAGCTCCCGAAATATCCTTGCCGCCTGCAAACCCACGATGTAACTTCCGTCGAAAATGAGCTGATTAACCGTTAGGGATGCGGTGAGATTCTGTTCTGTTCCAAACTGTACTTCAAGAAAATCGCCGGGCGAACCACCGAAAAATTCGGCCGGAATAAGGTTGGTAGGAATATCGGTAAAATATTGGTACCCCACCGAGCCATCGATTTGCGGAAGCCCTGAAGCCGTAATTTCCCATACCTGCCTGGATGCAATATTTGCATCGGCCTTGGCATTCCGGAGTTCAAGGTTGTGTTCCAGGGCATATTTTTGTGCATCTTTAAGGCTGAGTCGCAAGGGCTCATTGGCATTTGCAGAAATTACGCCCGCGAAAATAATTGCAATAACTATGGGTCTTATTATACCTGGCTTGTTTTTCAAAATCTTCATCATTTTTTTATTTGCCGGTTTTTAATTTGTCGTGTAAAAGTTTTTTTTATGATTTCGTATTAATAGGTCTAATCGGCAAGTGCCTTTTCAGTATCGGTAAACGACTAATGTTAACCGGCTGACCGCATTTTTGTTTTTTAAAATTTCCAGTTTACCATATTTTTTTCCAGATAATTCATCCCTTTTTTACTGGCTATACCCCTGATGTGATAAATAAACAGTGTATGGAACACTTCAGGCAGAGGGTATTTGTCAAGGGGTTGCCATAGATCGGTCTGATACATTTCCATGCGCGATACATATGCCCTGGCAATGATCTCGTAATTCATGTCATCGTTGTATAAACCTTCGCGAATGCCAGTTTCAATATTGTCAATAATGTGTCTGTATACCTCTTCGCGCTTAAACTCTATCACTTCATCCCATACATCAGGATAATATTTCTGAAGATCGTAGGTGAGGGATGCATTCGAGTTTTTCAGATGTTCGGCAAAGAAGTGTGTCATCATCATTAGTTTGTCTATGGCATTGGTGCCCGGTTTGTTCAAAGCATCACTTATTCCACATTTTTGAGCTTTAATAATATGATCAATTACCTTTATTACCACATCTTTTTTGTCATTGAAATGAAGATAGAGTGTTTTTTTCGATATCCCCAGTTCGCGTGCCAGATCATCCATTGTAACGCTTTTTATACCATAGCGAAAATAAATGTCAGCAATTTTTTGAATGATATCCTGCATGTTTTTATGATTATGCTTTTATAGTTGTATAACTGGGTGATTTTTTTCAAAAAACCCCGGAAACTAGAATTATAAAAAAAGTTTCCCACGTATAACCCATTTTTTTATTGATTGTTCTAAATGGAAGAAATTTTAACGGAAAATTAATGTGGAGGTCACCCGCCGCTTGCTGACTCTGCGATTCCGGTATTTTATTTTACCTGCTGCTCACCGCTCTTCTTACGGCATACCGGCCAAACCTTCGTCTTATGCGGTCAAGGGTTTGGTAGAGGTTTACCATTTCGGGAGTATCTTCAAACATGTGCAGTTGCTGCGAGCCGCTTACCAGGTGGCTCAGGCGCACACCCACCAGGCGTATAAGCATGCGGCGGGTGTAGAG
>SKVR01000188.1 GCA_007129355.1 Bacteroidales bacterium
TGTACCCTTAAGATGTTTGGTTTTTCTTTTAAGAGAGTTTATTTTCTTCAACCTGTAAGATTTCCAGAAATGAATTCATTAAATAAACCACCACAGAAGATTTGGCTGTGGGCAGGGTTTGCATTGTAAAGATACTTTTGGGCAAAAATACTTATGAACAAATAGCTACTTTGAAAAAAATCTCAATATTAAAAAACGATTGGTTAGCCAGATAGATCATTCAAACCAAAGATAAAACATCAAATTTTTATCATTCCTTTAAACATATATTGGTCTGGTTATTGTAATAAAAATAATAATTGTTCTCTTTTTAATTAATAGAATAAAACAAGGTACATAGGAATCAGAAATAAATATATTTTCAAAAGACCGAATATTTCCAAAGCAATAGAATTATGAAAAAAATTATACTTTCCATTTTTTACGCAGTATGGTTTGCTTTCTATGCAAATGCACAATTGGCTATTCTTGACTCGGAAATGCAGGATATTACAAATCAAAACATAACGGTTAACGGAACAGCAAATGACAATTATTTCAAAGTGGATATATTCTTACAAAATGCGGGAGAAGAGCCAGTGGATGTATATGTCAGAAAATTTGAAGTAGAGCTCATTGAGGGGGTTATGAACTCTTTTTACTGGAACGGAACATCTTTCTCAGAGCTTGTATTTGATGTAGAGGATCCGCTCATATTGGATGGAGATCAAATATTACGCGATACGGTTTTTTACACAGAATTTCTTACAGACGATGTTGAAGGATTATCTGAAGTTAGGTATGAATTTTTCAGTCAGACTGAAAGCTTTGATACAGTTTCTTTAACCATATTGCTTAACATTGAAACCCCAACAGGATTTACAGATTCTGATACCCGAAAAAGTATACACCTTGCCGATCCCCAACCCAACCCGGCCCGCGGTTTTACCTGGATAAACTATGCAGTTCCGGCGCATAAAGGAAATGCACAGATTGTATTAAGAAATCTTCTGGGCAAACAAGTTCATTCTGAGAATCTTGACATTAATGGCAATCGTATACGTATAAACACACATAACCTCACCAACGGGATTTACATTTATTCCCTAATAATTGATAGCCAGGTGATTGAAAGCAAAAGACTTGTTGTCGCCAATTGATGATCAAGAAAAATATTGAAGGCCGGAACATTCCGGCTTTTTTTTATGCTATACATCTTATATCTTTATACCAAAAAACCTTAATAATATATTTTAATTTTATGAGGTCAAAATATACTTATCTTATAGCATCCTTTCTAATAGTTCTGATAGCAGGGAATCATCTTTTTGCACAAATTTCACAACCCGCAACTCCTCCCAGTTTTTTAAAAACCAGCCTTTCTTATCAGGCCCCCTTAATCAGCATGGAAAGAGTAGATAAGGAAAAGCTTTTGGAGGAGGATATGGTTTTTGATACTATCAAAGATATTCCCTGGCGCTTCGGTGAAAATCTTTATGTGAACATAAATCCTTATAATTCAGGAGTTTGGAATGCTCTTCCCAATGGAGATAAAATATGGCTTGTTTCCATTGAATCTGAAGGAGCCTATACTATCAATCTGACTTTTGATCAGTACAGACTTGCTCCCGGAGCAAAGCTTTTTGTTTACAATAAAGACAAGAGCAGAATTTTGGGCGCATTTACCGATTATAATAACCAGGATGACGGGTATTTTGCCACCACACTGGTTGAAGGCGATCATATAACCATAGAGTATTTTGAGCCTCATGATGCTGCTTTCCCAGGCGAGCTAAACCTGGAGATGGTAACCCATGCTTACCGCGATCCCTTTACCTTTACCAAAGGATTTGGAGACAGTGGTGCCTGTAACCTGAATGTGGCCTGCCCCGAAGCAGAGGGCTGGGAACAACAGATACGATCGGTAGGAATGCTGGTTACAGGAGGTAATGGCTTCTGTACAGGAGTTATTATAAATAATTCTGCATATGACCAGCGCCCGTATTTTCTATCAGCAAATCATTGCTACCAAAACCCATCAACTGTTGTTTTCTGGTTTAACTGGCAAAGTGAAACCTGCAGTAATCCTAACTCTAACCCGCCATACAACTCCATGTCGGGGGCAACACAAATTGCCCGATATTCAACGTCCGATTTCTGGCTAATGAAACTGAATCAGCCTATCCCTGATGAATATAACCCATACTATGCAGGATGGAATCGGAACCTGGAAAGTGTTTTAAATGAAACCATCATAGGTGTGCATCACCCAAGGGGCGATATCAAGAAATTCAGCTATGCAACCGGAGGTGTAAAGGCAGCCCGTTATCTTCAGGATCCCGGATCAGGTATATCGCACTGGCATATTGTCTGGAGCGGAGGCACCACCACAGAACCCAGCTCAAGTGGCTCACCCATTTTCGATTCGCAAGGTCGCATACTTGGCCAGTTGCATGGCGGTTATGCTGCCTGTGGCAATACAAAACCCGACTGGTACGGAAGACTGGGGATATCATGGAATGGTGGCGGTATCCCGGCTAACAGGCTCAGTGACTGGCTTGACCCTGTGGGCTTGGGGAATATGAAACTCAACGGATATGACCCATTTGGCATTAATGATCCTATTAGTTTTTATGCCGAAGCTAAATCATCATCAGACATTTCTATGCAGTGGCAATCCGTTAAGGATGAAGAGCTCGTAATGATAGCAGTGAACGTACAAAATGTTTTTGGAACTCCTGAAGGTCCCTATTCATTGGGTGATCAAATGGAAGGTGGTGGAACCATTATTTATATGGGTAATGATGAAGAATATATTTATTCCGGACTTGAACCTTCTACTGAATACCATTTCAAAATATGGTCATTTACTACACCAGGGCCAGAATATTCAGCCGGAATGACAGCATCAACACAGACACTATGCAGTGCAATTAGCCAGTTCCCGTTTTTTGAAGGATTCAACAATGAGCAAATATCTCCGTGCTGGCAACAGGACTATATTGTAAATGAAGTTGACTGGCTGACAGGCGCAGGTAATAATGACGGTTATCCCGTTTCAGCCTATGAAGATAGCAGTAATGTTTTTTTCAGGGTAGATACCTTATCTCTCAGTGGCAGCATCACAAAACTTATTAGTCCGGTTATGGAACTTGGAAACTATGGCAATGCCCAGCTATCGTTTTTCTATGCAAATCCTTACCTGGTGGTTAACCAGGATACATTGCAGGATACACTGCAGGATACACTGAGGCTAATGTACAGAACATATACAGAAGAAGAATGGCAATTGCTGGAAACCTTTGATTTTAATCAGTCTACATGGAACAATGTTACTCTTGATATCCCTTTGTTAAGCAATCAAGTCCAGATAGCATTTGAAGGAGAAGCACGCAGAGGCAGAGGAATTTCTATTGACCAGGTAGAAATATTTGCGCAGTTTGGGCAGGAAACTCCCAACCCGGTTAATCTTTCCTTTACCATAACTGACGACAATTTTGTTAATCTTAACTGGGAAAATATTTTTGAAGATGAGGGTCAGGATTTGAAAAAGCATTCAACAGGGATTGATGTTTACCGCAACAACCTGCTGATTTTTTCAGGCAATAATCCCGACCAGGATAGCTATGATGATGGCCCATTACCGGTTGGAAGTTATACTTATTATGTGCAGGGCAGGCAGGCCGATGACACAGTATCGGAACCATCAAATGAAGTAACGGCAAATATCAATGTCCTGGGAGATGAAGTAACCCTTACACTCAATATATCCGGCCAGGGCAACATTAATCCGGCCGATGGCGAATATCTTTTCAAACCCGGAAGCCAGCTGAGCATGCAGGCTATGCCTGCTGAA
>SKVR01000154.1 GCA_007129355.1 Bacteroidales bacterium
CATTTTCTGAAATCCGGGTAATATGATCAACTTTACCCATGGTATAAATGTGTACAAATGGATATCCATTGGCAATGAGTTCTTTAATCTGGTTGCTGGTCCATTCAACACCTAATTCCCTTACCTGCTTGTTATCTGTGCATTTTTGTACTTCTTTTGCAAGGGAAGAAGGGACCGTAAGGCTGAAAGTACGCGGTAATACATTAATGTGTTCTTTTATGCTAACCGGTTTCAGTCCGGGAATAATGGGAACATTAATACCTGCTTCCCTGCAACGCTTTACGAAGTTAAAGAAAACTTCATTGTCGAAAAACATTTGGGTAACAATATATTCAGCACCTTTATCTACTTTTTGTTTCAGGTATAATAAATCTTCATCACGATTGGGAGCTTCAGGGTGCTTTTCAGGATAACCTGCCACACCCACTGAGAAACTGGTGTGGGTTGGATTTTGAATATATTGTTCATGATAAACTCCATTGTTCATGGCAATAATCTGTTCAATCAAACCTGATGCATAACGGTGTCCCAGGGGATTAGGCTTAAACCTTCCGGTGATCTTATCTCCATCACCTCTTACTACCAGAAGATTTTTGATGCCCAAAAAGTCCAGGTCAATCAGTGCATCTTCGGTTTCTTGTCTTGAAAAACCACCACAAATAATATGTGGTACCACGTCGACTTTGTATTTAGCCTGTATGGCTGCTGCAATAGCCACTGTGCCTGGTCTTTTGCGAACCACAGTAGGTTTAAGGTTACCATCAGCCTGTTTTATGTACGAAACCTCCTCACGATGATACGTAATATTGATAAATGGAGGCTTGAAAGGCATCAGCTTATCCAGGGTATCAAATATGGTGTTAATGCTGCTGCCTTTAATTGGAGGCAGAAGCTCATAACTGATCCTTGGGCTGCCATTGCTTTGGATTATATGTTCGGGTATTGTCATGAGGGTTAATGGTTTATTGGATTATGGTGAAGTAAGAAAGTAAGAAAATAAGAAAATAGGAAAATAGGGAAATAAGTGGAAATATGGATACATGAGAAAATTAGCTTAATGGTTTATTATGCTTCGGGCTTTAGATTTCCTGTTTCGGACTTTTTTTCCGGAATATCAAAAAACGCCAGAAACACATCCATTGTTTGAATCAGTTTCCTGATATGGATGAGATTGGAAAGCTTGATGGTGCCAATCACATAATTATAATCATGTGAAGAAAGTTTTTCATCAATGGTATCAAACTCAAAATGACTGAAATCCAGAAGATTTTTAAAGCGCAAATAAACTTTTACAACCACATCATTTGTATGTTTGGGAATAGAAAAATACTTTCGCTTTTTATATTCATAGCGGTAACCATGCATTCGGGCAGTAATATCAGATAATACAGAGCTTCCGGTAGGATGTCCACCGGCACCTTTTCCAAACATGAACTGTTTTTCGTAGAAGGATCCTTCGATGATCACTCCGTTATATTCATTTTCTACGTTGTAAATGTATTCATCTTCGGTTACCATTTTTGGCATTACCATCAGGTTAAAACTTTTTCCATTTACCTTGGTGGCTTGTGCTACAAGTTTTAAGCGGTATCCCTTTTCTCTGGCAAAACGGATATCGCCAGCCTGCAGGTTGGATATACCACTCACAAAAACTTCATCAGGATTTACAATGGCACCAAATCCGTGCAAAGCAAGTATTACCACCTTGTAAAGGGAGTCCCAACCGCCCATATCCAGGCTGGGGTCTGCTTCGGCAAAGCCCAGTTGCTGGGCTTCTTTTACCGATTCCGGATAGTTTTTATTCTCATTAAACACCTTTGAAAGCACAAAATTGGAAGAGCCATTTAGAATACCGGTTATGGAAAGTAACAAATCGTTATCATAATATTCTTCCAGATTACGTATAACCGGGATTGAGCCGCAGGCCGATGCATCATACAGCAATGCCGAACCGGTTTCTTTTTGAATTTCAATGAGCTCGGGAAGATGTCTTGCAAGCATTTTCTTGTTACCCGATACAACGCTTTTTCCTTTTTGCAAAGCACGGCTTACAATGTGAAATGCTTCTTCCGAATCATTGATAAGTTCCACCACCAGGTTGACCTCCGGGTCGTTGAGAATATCATCTGCATTAACTGTAAAATGCGTTTTGGGTATACTTCTTTCCTTTTTCGGATCCAAAATACATATCTTTCTGACTTCGGCATTGGTGGTATGGCTATGCTGCAGCACATGAAAAAGTCCTTCACCTACCACGCCAAAGCCGAAAAGACCTATGATTTGTTTATTATTCTGGGTTGTCATTTTCGAAGATTTTTGATGGAACGCGGATGACGCTGATCAGTTATGATGTCTTACGATTTATATATCAGCGTAAATCATCATTAATCTGCGTCATCAGCGTTCCATAGTTTATATTTTATTCAAAGCATTATCAAAGTCTGCCACAATATCATCGATATGTTCAATTCCCACTGAAACACGAAGCTGGTTTGGCCTTACACCACTTGCGAGCTGCTCCTGCTCTGTAAGCTGCTGGTGAGTGGTCGCTGATGGCTGAATTATAAGCGTTTTAGCATCTCCAACATTGGCAAGGTGGCTAACCAGTTCAAGGCTTTCGACCAACTTTTTGGTTTGTTCCTTATCGCCCTTTAGGGTAAATGAAAGCACACCTCCAAATCCATTTTTCAGGTATTTCTTTGCCAGAGAGTTGTAAGGGCTCGATTCCAGGCCCGGATAATTTACTTTTTCTACTTTGGGATGTTTCTCCAGCCACTTTGCCAATACCAGGGCATTGTCGACATGGCGCTGGGCACGCAGGCTCAAAGTTTCAAGTCCCTGTATCAGCAGGAATGAGTTAAAAGGACTAATTGCCGGGCCAAAATCGCGGAGTCCTTCTACACGTGCCCTAATAATAAATGCTATATTACCGAAAGGGCCATCTTTGCCAAAAACATCTGAAAATACAAGACCATGATAACCTTCAGATGGCTGGCTGAACTGCGGAAACTTTCCATTACCCCAATTATAATTGCCTCCATCCACAATTACGCCACCAATACTGGTACCATGACCACCAATCCATTTGGTTGCTGATTCCACCACGATATTGGCACCGTGCTCGAGTGGGCGGCATAAATAACCACCGCATCCAAAAGTATTATCAACAATCAGTGGAATATCATATTTGCGGGCCAGTGAAGCAAATGCTTCAAAGTCCGGAATATTGAAACCGGGATTTCCAATAGATTCAATATAAATGGCTTTGGTTTTATCATCAATACGCTTCTCGAATTCATCAGGCTTGTTACCTTCAGCGAAGCGCACATCTATACCCAATCTTTTGAATGATACTTTAAATTGATTATAGGTTCCTCCATACAGAAAAGATGATGAAACGAAATTATCGCCTGCTTCAAGGATATTATTGAGAGCAATGAATTGGGCCGCCTGACCTGATGAAACGGCCAGAGCTGCAACACCACCCTCCAGAGCAGCTATGCGCTTTTCAAAAACATCAGTAGTGGGATTCATGATGCGGGTGTAAATATTACCGAACTCTTTCAGCCCAAAGAGATTGGCTGCATGTTCTGCATCATTGAAAACATAGGAAGTTGTCTGATAAATGGGTACAGCGCGTGAACCGGTTGTTGGATCAGGTTCTTGTCCTGCATGTAGTTGTAGAGTTTCGAAGTTGAGATTTTTATTATTCATGGGTTATTGAGTTATTAAGTTTAGAAAATTAGAAAATAAGTAATTAAGAAAGTAGGGATTTCGGATTTAGCTTCGCTGAGCTCGTCTTCGGCTCGGTTCGGATTTCCGATTTTTTTCGC
>SKVR01000130.1 GCA_007129355.1 Bacteroidales bacterium
CCTTAACGAAAGCAAAAAGTTCGGCATCGAAATTCGGGATCAACACGTTGATGTGCTCCTTGTTGTTTATATACCCTATTCTCTCCAGCAAGGCCTCACTGCCCTCGCCGGGATAAGGCACTTTATAGGTCTTGTCGACCAGTTCATGCATATAGGCCCCCGGTTCAAGATTCTCGTAAGCGAGTCCTACAATCCGTGCATCAAACACATTCGACTCCCGGATGCCCCGGATTACAGGAATGCCTGGTCCGGGACTATCTACATTATTCAGGCCCGAAACGGCTACTGTAATCTTAGTTCGCTTCATTTTCCTGAAGTATTTGATGGTGTTTCAGCATGGAAATAAAATCGTAAAAATACCGTTCAAAGGCACTTTCTTCCACGTCATACTTTTCGGTAATCAGGGCGGCAATCTCTTCCTGCGTCTTTTTCTCCCTGAGTAACCCGATAATTTCCAGACCGACGGGATTCAGCGTAAATGAATCTCCGGTAGAAGGGTCAAACACGAAGCCGGTTTCGCTGATGGCAATGTTTTTCTTGATCTCCATAAAAAATATGTTACGTATTCCGATAAAGAAGTTAAGAATGGTTTAAAAAGAATTAATAGGTTTGGATGATTTGCAAATATTATACCATTATATTTCAAATGCAAATATATTTTCTCTATACTTGTTACCAACGTTCTTATACCCATAAATATATATCACTTTTCTAACTTCAATCGATATTTTCTATATTTTCTTACTTGTGCATACTCTAAATTCATTGGAGCATCTTTAATGAAAGTTTTCAATACCCATTCTCCATCCCAAAAAATCCCGTAATTTCGCAGAAAATTTTATCAGAAAATAATTTGTTTAACTCAATGGTCTGATAGAACTTGCATGAACTAACTTTAATCTTTTTTTTCTGAGCCGCAGTGCTCATACAAATTTCATCCATGAATTATTTCCAGGCGGAAAATCTGAGTAAGTCGTATGCCGAAAAGCTGTTATTCGAAAATATAAGCTTTGGTATTGAGCTGGGGCAGAAGGTGGCGCTTATTGCCCGCAACGGAGCGGGAAAAACCACCCTGCTCAATATTATGATGAATCTGGATATTCCGGATTCGGGGCAGTGTACTTTCCGCAATGGTGTTACGGTGGCTTATCTGAAGCAGAATCCTGAATTTACGCCGGGCCACAGCGTTATTGAAACCTTGCTGCACGGTAACAATATCCTTACCCAAACCCTGAGGCAATACGAAGAAGAAGTACACCTGCATGAGAAAAACCCGGACAAGGCCGATAATAAAAGGCTGCAGGCGCTCATGACTAAAATGGATGAACTGGATGCCTGGAACCATGAAATAAAGATCAGGCAAATCATCAGCAAGCTGAAGATCGAAGATCTGAACCAGGCGGTGGAGACACTATCCGGCGGCCAGACCAAGCGGGTGGCCCTGGCGCGCATACTTATCGATGAAGCAGATTTCATCATCCTGGATGAGCCTACCAACCACCTGGATCTGGAAATGATTGAGTGGCTCGAAGATTACCTGGCCCGCCAGAAGCTGACGCTGCTAATGGTTACGCACGACCGGTATTTCCTGGATACCGTGTGCAACGAAATTTTGGAATTGGAGCAGGGAAGCATTTACCGCTACAAGGGCAATTATGCGTATTTTCTTGAGAAGAAGCAGGAAAGGGAAAGCGCCATGCTGGCCGAAACGGAAAAGGCACGCAACCTGCTGCGCAAGGAAACCGAATGGATGCGCCGCCAGCCCAAAGCACGCACCACCAAATCCAAAGCGCGCATTGATGCCTACCACCATTTGAAAGAAGCGGCCACGCTCAAAACGGTTGATCAGCCCAATGAAATATTAATGCAGTCGGCCCGGATGGGTAAGAAGATCCTCGAGCTGCAGAACATCCGGAAAAGTTTTGATAACAATCTGGTAATTGAAGATTTTTCCTACATCTTCAAAAAGAAGGAAAAGGTGGGCATTGTGGGCATGAATGGCACCGGGAAATCCACCCTGCTGAACATCATCACCCGCAACCTGAATCCCGACCGCGGCTCTGTTAGCACGGGCGATACCATACAGTTTGGATATTACCATCAGGACGGACTAAAGATCGATGAAAATAAAAAGGTGATTGATGTGATTAAGGATATTGCCGAAAGCATTAAAATGGGAAAAGACACGTGGTTTCCTGCAGCGCAGTTCCTGCATTACTTCAACTTTCCATACAATACACAGAACGACTTTGTGCGCAAGCTCAGCGGCGGGGAAAAACGCAGGCTCTACCTGTGCACCGTTCTGATGAAAAATCCCAATTTCCTGATCCTCGACGAGCCTACCAACGACCTGGATATTGCCACGCTGAATGTGCTGGAAGACTTTCTGGCCGACTTTGGCGGCTGCCTTATCGTGGTTACCCACGACCGGTATTTCCTGGATAACCTGGTAGATCATATCTTCGTTTTTGAGGGTAATGGTAAGATTAAGGATTTCCCCGGCAACTATACCGACTATCAGCTCAAAAAATCGCAGGAGAAAAAGCAGATAAGGAAGGAAGAAAAACCTGTGCAATCCAAACCAACATCATATACCAAACCTGCCGAAAAGAAAAAGCTTTCCTACAAAGAACAGAAGGAATTTGAAGCTCTGGAAGCGGAAATCCCCATGCTGGAAAAACAGAAAGCCGAAACACTGGAGCAGATGAATACAGGCTCACTGACACCCGAAAAACTGAATGAAGTTTCTGAACTGTATGCCCGGTTGGAAAAAGAGTTGGAGGAAAAGGAGTTCAGATGGCTGGAGCTGTCGGAGTGGGTGTAATTTAAGGGAATGTCACTTCGACAAGGCTCAGTGAGCAACTGAAACGGACGTTGAGCCTGTCGAAACGACCATGGTGATGAACCGTCACTTCGACAGGTGTTACAGTGAGTTTATCGAAATGCTCAGTGACCCATAAAAACAAAAAAACCGCCCCTCGAGGCGGTTGTAACGGTATAAAGAAAAATTATTCTTTTAATCAAGCATTGAGCATAACCGGCATTACCAGCATAAGTATTTCTTCATCTTTGTTTTCATCGTCCATAGGGAAGATAAGGCCGGCACGGTTGGGTTCTGACATTTCCAGAACCACCTGGTCGGTATCAAGGTTATTTAACATCTCAACCATAAACTTGCTGTTGAATCCGATTTCCATATCGTTGCCCTCGTAGTGGCAATTGAGTCTTTCCTTCGCTTCGTTAGCATAGTCATGGTCTTCGGCGGTTAGGTGCAATTCAGTACCGGCAATCTTAAATTTTACCTGGTAGGTGGTCTGGTTGGAGAACAACGACACCCTTCTGATGGCATTAAGGAAAGGAGAACGATCCAGTGTAAGTTTATTGGGGTTTTCCTTGGGAATAACTGCGTTGTAGTTAGGATATTTTCCATCTATCAATCGGCAGGTCATAGTAATATTTTTGAAAGAGAAGCGTGCATTTTTCTCATTAAAATCAATGTTTACGGGTGCATCGTCCAGGGCCAGGATATGTTTCAGCTGGTTGAGCGGCTTTTTGGGAAGGATCAGCGCAGCTTCTTCGGCAGCTTTCAAATCATTGCGGCGGTATCTTACCAGTTTGTGTGCGTCGGTAGCCACAAAGGTTACATGCTCGGCAGAAAGTTCAAAATAAATTCCGGTCATAATCGGGCGCATCTCATCGTTACTGGCGGCAAAGATGGTTTTAGAAATGGCATTGTGCAAAATATCCGACTCAATGGTAAGTGTTGAGGCCCCTTCTAATTCGGCAGGACGTGGATATTCCTGTCCATCCTGACCGGCCAGCCGGTATTTACCTTCGCCGGCAATGAGGGTTACACCAAAATTCTTTTCATCAATTTCAAGTGTAACCGGAATATCGGAAAAGGTTTTCAGGGTATCCAGAAGAATTTTTGCTGGGATGGCAACACTTCCCTCATCTTCTACCATATCTACCGCAAGCCTTGATGTCATTGTGGTTTCCAGATCTGAAGCAGAAACCTTAAGCTCCTTATCGCTCAGTTCAAATAAAAAATTATCAAGGATAGGAAGGGTGTTGTTGGTGCTCAAAACACCGCTGATGGATTGTAACTGCTTTAAAAGCAAATTGCTTGACACTATAAACTTCATCTTTTATATCTGTTTTATGATACGTTTGCAAAGATAATTTATTAATTCAATCGGATAATAATGAATCAGATTTTTAATTCTCAAAAAATGATAACGGGCGCAGTATCCTGCTGAAAACATAATACTGGGCCAGGGCAAATTCTCCTTCGTTTACCTGAATATAAAAACGGTTGGGATCGCGCTGAACCGCAGGTCCGGTTTCATCTGCAACTTCAGGTATGTGCCTGGCATAAGCCACGAATGAAACTTCCATACCTTCTCTGTTTTGTAAGGTAACTTCCATGAAGGGTTGCTCAAACATAAGTTTTTTTCTCAATTGATCCTGCTCTTCATTCAGCAAAGTTTCATAATGCAAATTCCTGAAAGACGATAAAAATCTTTCCAGCCTGAGGGAATCAATTGCCACTTCTATTTGCTGCGAGGAATCATCAAAGTCAAAAAAATCAAACCTTACAGCATTGGCGCGCATCAGATGGTAAGATTGCTCAGGCTGGTTGAGATCTCTTACGCTAATGCGTGAGATGTGCTGCCTTTCCATATCAATGATAACAGGGTCTCGCCATTCTCTTTCGTAAGGTTCAAACAGATAGGCGATGCCGCTGTCAAGGGCTGGAATATGCACCTTAAAAGGCATTTGTGAGCCCGATTTGCGCATGTAGGTACTTAGTCTGTCGGGAGTATCCTCCCCCACCACAAACGACTGATAGGCTCGTTGGTAGGGAAACAGTCTTAAATTTCCGAGGTGAATTCGCCAGGATTGCATAAAAAACTTAACTGTTACTCCTCTCTCATCCAGCATTTGATCAACCTGATTTCTGTTTTCGATGCTTACAGGCTGGCGCACACGCAAGCGGTTCATAGAAATTAACAGCTGCTGCACAGCAAGATCGTTGGCAAAAAATTGCGCATTCAATATCCAGCGTCCCTGCTCATCCTTTTCCATGATTACCTCCTCGCTCCTGTCGCAGTTATACATCTCTATCCTGAGGATATCCAGCGAACGATCCAGCGAAAAATCGCTATCGATGGCCCTGAGGGAAGAAGCTGAGTGCGAATACCAGAAAATGATAACCGCCATCAGAAAAAGTAAGGCTGCCAGTAAAAGAAAAAGATATATGTTTCGTCTTTGCATGATTATTTATTGAACTCCTTAATCCATTGAAAAGCCGGTTAAACCATCTTTTTGTTGAATTTTCTTTTGCGGATGTAAAATCGCAAACTTCCAAAAATCAGAACAAGTAATACGGGCAGACCGATATTCAGCACCTGGATGGCAAGCCGGTTCTTGTTAACAACGCTTTTGTCAAGCAGGCGCAGACTGATCTCACGGGCCCTGGCATCCATGATGCCTCTATCGTCGTTCAGATAATTTATGGCGTTGAGAATAAAATCGCGGTTACCGAAGGTCTCGTTCAGGAACCTGTCGTAGCCCAGGGGCAATGGCCGTCCCTGTTGGTCAAACTGGTTCCGGATTACATCACCATCTGAAACCACAATCATCTTTGAGCCCAAACTTCTTTCTTTCATTGTAAATCCTTCGGGTACTTCAACCCCGGGAATACGCCTGTTACGGAAAACCGATTCAAATTCCCCTTCCAGCAATACTGCCACCGGACGCGAGCCATCGCGGTACTGACTTTCATCCACCTGCCTTTCCAGGATATCGAAGGCAATTCGCACCGGGGTTTGCAAAATCTGTGTGTAAGGTGAAGTTTCGAGCAGGATAGTTTTTTGAATATTTTCTGAGCCCACTGTATCCAGTGTACTGGTAAACTCAGTTCTTATGGCATTAAGGTTTCTTACTATGGGATGATTGGTGGCAGGTCGTACCAGCGGAAAATAAAACCAGGGAACCATGTTGATCTGGGGTCGGTCGCCCACGTATCCGGTTGTAATAGGAATGGGCACTGCCTGCAGATCCATCACCAGATCGGTATTCAGGCGCACACCATAGCGAAACAACATATCATCCAGATTTACTGGCCATGCCATGCCGAGAGTTTCCGGAGAAACCTGAAGACTATCCATACTGGCATAAACAGGATCTATAAGCCATAAAACCGAACCACCGTTCATAATAAACTGATCAATGACAAACTTGTCTGCTTCCGAATACTCCTGAAGGGGCTGCGCAACCACTAATGTGCTTATTCCATCAAGAGCATGGATATCGGCATTGATGGCAAATCGGTCAACTTCGTAAAAATCTTCCAGTTCGTAGGTAATATCGGCAACATAACGAAAATCCAGCTCACCGTTTCCTTCCAGGAAAGCTACACCAGGCTTATCCGTTACGGTAAGCTTGTGAATGGTGGTAGCCAGGTTGTACTCAAGAGCCTGTGCCGAATTGTTCAACACATTTTCTGACGACATTCCCATCTGGTCCTGCAAAAGAGATAAAGGAATTTCTCGCCCCCTGTAGCTTAACAGTGCACCGGGAAAGATGATCTGCTGCGAACTGGCATCTTCAGCAGTTACCTGCAACTGAGTGGCCTGCAGACCTTTTGAGGCCAGCATCTGGTAATTTTCTTCGGTGCGGTCCCAGTCGCCCTTTACGGTGGGGTTGATAAATTCGTACTGGATAAAATCGGAATACGCCCGAAACTCATCAAGCATTTCGCGGGTTTGGTTGCGCAGGCGGCGGAATCCTGCAGGGAAATCCCCTTCCAGGTAAACCCGGAAATACACAATATCATCCAGATCGCGCAGTAGGTCACGCGTAGCATCCGTAAGAGTAAACCGTTTTTCGGTAGTAAGGTCGATCCGCGTAAAGTATCGCGATCCTATCAGGTTTACTGCTAGAATAACCAACAAACTCACCACCAGACTGATGACATTATACCTGCGAACATTAAATCTCTTAATGGTTTTATTTTCCTGATTTGTATCTTGCATCTCTTTCATTTTCTAAACACTAAAATCGCTAACGCTCTCAAATCCGAACCGAGGCTTAGCCGAGCTCAGCGAAGCTAAATCCTTACTTTCTCACTTTCTCATTTTCCCAATTACTCATTAACCACAAACCCATAAACCTTTCAACTCTTTAACTCTTCAACCCTTCAACTCTTCAACCCTTCAATTCTTCAACTCTTCAACTCTTCAACCCTTCAACTCTTCAACCCTTCAACTCTTCAACTCTTCAACCTTTCAACCCCTTCCTCACCATTTCCTGCTCTCCAGCTTCACCTTCGTCAGCAGTAGAAATATAACGATCAGGCTGAGAAAATAAAGCACATCACGGCTATCGACCACACCCCGGCTGATGGAAGTATAATGGGCGTAAATTCCGAGGTTACGGATAAAAAGATCAAAATTCCCAAACATATCAAGCGAGTAAATAAACTCGAAACCAGTGTAGGCAAAGCCGCACAGAAAAATGGATACAATAAAGGAAACGATCTGGTTATCGGTAAGGGATGAAGCAAACAGGCCAATGGCCACAAAGCCGGCACCCAAAAACAGTAATCCCAGGTATGAGCCCCAAGTGGCACCCATATCCATATTACCAACCGGAAAACCCAGATTATAAACCGTAGCCACATAAATCAGTGTGGGAAGCAGGGAAAACACCACCAGAACAAAGGCCGCAAAATATTTTGCCAACACTATACGTGTGTCAGTAAGGGGTTTAGTCAGCAGAATTTCGATGGTACCACTTTTCTTTTCATCGGCAAAAAACCGCATGGTAATAGCCGGAATGAGAAAAAGAAAAACAAAGGGTCCCATGCTAAAAAGGCCGTCAATACTGGCATAGCCCGACTGCAGAATATTAGTATCAAGTGGAAAAACCCACAGGAACAAACTGTTGATAACCAGGAAAACTGCTATGGAAATGTAGCCGATAAGGTTATTGAAAAAATTATTGATCTCCCTGAAAAAAAGTGTATACATAGATAAAAAGGGTTTTTACAAAATCAATTTAGGCTTCATCGAACTCAATCACCACAGAATCTGTAACTTCCAGCCCCAGCAGGCTCGAAGCCTTACCCTGGTTGATTGCTATTTCCAAAAATCCAGTTGAGCCAAACAAAGCCAGTCTTTCACCCTGCTCCACATCGGAGTAGGATGTTCTTAAGGTGTTGATAGCATAACCCGGATGCCTGAGTTTTATTGTATAGGTGCGACCCTTTCCGACTTTCCGGAATGTGGTCTTGTCTATGTTTACGAAAACATTTTCATAATCATCCACAAAAATCACTTTTCCTTCGATGCGGCTTTCTGTAATGATGGGTTGGAACGCGATCATTTTTTTGAGGGTTTTGTAATGCGTACCCAAAGATGATAGTTTTTTGCCTCCGGCAATCAATGCAGCTGCCTTTATGAATACGTCGCGGGTTGAAAAGGTGAAATAATCCGAATCCTGCATGATATCAAGTTCAATGGCTTCAAACTCCTGGTCTTCAAAAAGCAGGGAAAACACACCATTGTCAGCACCGATAAAAAACATATCGTTGGCTTTTACGAGAATATGCGGTGATTGCGTGCTGGCCTCCGTATTTACAGCAACAATATGAATGGTTCCCGGTGGAAAATCCGGATAGGCATTTTTTAGAATAAAACTGCAACTCATAATATCAAATGCCGGGAGGGTATGGGTAATATCCACAATTCGGGCATCAGGAATTTGCCGGAGGATACTGCCTTTTACCGATGCACGGTAATGGCTGTTGAGCCCCCAGTCACTGATCAGGGTAATGATAGTCATTGCGCTGTTAATTTTCCGGATTTAACAAAAAATCGCTATTGTTTGCAAAAATAACAAAAGCAGGTTATCAAATGTAAAACATTTTGAAGCATATTGAATATCATCACAGAATATTTTTGTTATTTTGTAGGATCATTCAGTTACTCAACAAAACTTTTAATAATTTGGTGACAAACAGCAAAAAAGAAGAAACACAATTTACAGGTGAATTCAATATTATCCTTGATGGTATTCACCCATCAGATATTTTTGGACTTAGAGAAGAACGCCTGAAATTACTGAAAAAACTTTTCCCGAAACTTCGAATCATGGTCAGAGGCAATGAAATAAAAGCCATGGGCGATGATGAAGAGCTGGAGTTTTTTAAAAAAAAGTTCAACCATATCCTGGAACATTTTGAAAAATTCGGGAAGGTAACAGATGAAATCATCCTGGAGATCATCGCTTCGGAAGAATCACAAACACTTTCTGCAATAATTGATGCCGACAGTTCGGGTGTACTTTTGCACGGACGCAATGGAATGATTATCAAGGCCCGCAGCCCAAATCAGCAGCGAATGGTTGATGCATCCAAAAAGCATGATATGATCTTTGCCATCGGACCGGCCGGAACAGGAAAAACCTATACCGCCGTTGCATTGGCAGTTCGCGCCTTGAAAAACAAGGAAGTTCGAAGAATAATCCTTACCCGGCCTGCCGTGGAAGCCGGTGAAAATCTGGGATTCCTGCCCGGCGACCTGAAAGACAAACTAGACCCTTACCTGCAACCGCTTTACGACGCGCTCAGGGATATGATCCCCCCGTCAAAACTGGAGTCGTACCTTGAGGATAAAACCATCGAGATAGCTCCACTGGCATTTATGCGCGGACGTACACTCGACAATGCATTTGCGATACTGGATGAAGCACAGAACGCAACAGAAAGCCAGCTTAAAATGTTCCTGACGCGGATGGGTCGGTCGGCCAAATTTATCATTACCGGCGATATTACCCAAATTGACCTTCCGCGTAACCAGACATCAGGACTCATCATAGCCACCCGAATACTCAACAAAGTAAAAGGTATCGACTTTATTTTCCTCAATGAAAAAGATGTGATCCGGCATCCGCTGGTAACCAAGATTATTTTGGCTTACGAGGGGGATAAGAGTTAGTTGGTGGTTGGTGGGTTATTGAGTTATTAAGTTAATGAGAAATTGAGAAAATGGTAACCTTATAAAACTTTAAACTTATCAACTTATCAACCTATAAACACTCTAAACCCCTAAACGTATAAACCCCTAAGCGCAATGGTAATAACCACAACCAACTTCAGCTTTCCTGGTCAGAAATCCTTTTACAGGGGAAAAGTGAGGGATGTTTACAATATAGATAACAAAGTCCTTCTAATGATAGCTTCCGACAGGATTTCAGCCTTTGATGTGGTACTTCCTGCCGGTATTCCTTACAAAGGCCAGGTGCTGAATCAGATAGCAGCCCACTTTCTGGATGCCACGGCTGACATTGTTCCCAACTGGAAAATGGATACCCCTGACCCCATGGTTACAGCTGGAATCATCTGCGAACCTTTTAAAGTAGAAATGGTGGTAAGAGGCTACATTAGCGGACATGCCTGGAGAGAATACAAGCTGGGAAAAAGAACCATCTGCGGTGTAACCATGCCCGATGGCATGAAAGAAAACCAGGCATTTCCTGCACCCATCATAACACCTACCACCAAAGCCAGTGAAGGACATGACGAGGATATCTCAAGAGAAGAGATTATCGTAAAGGGCATTGTATCAGAAAAAGAATATGAACAACTGGAAAATTATGCACTCACTCTGTTTGAGCGAGGTACAAAAATGGCAGCCCGACAAGAGTTAATCCTGGTTGATACAAAATATGAATTCGGCAAAACCGGAGATCGCATTTACCTCATTGATGAAATTCATACACCCGATTCATCCAGGTATTTTTATGCTGATGAGTATGAAGAACGGCTAAAACAAAAACTTCCACAAAAACAACTCTCAAAAGAGTTTGTGAGAGAATGGCTGATGAAAAATGATTTCCAGGGAAAAGAAGGACAAAAACTTCCTTTTATGGATGAACATATTATTCAAATGATATCTGACCGATATGTTGAACTTTTTGAGAAAATTACCGGCCAGGAATTCATTAGAACCGCTGAAACAGATATACTGAGCCGAATCAAAAAAAACTGTATTCAGTTTCTGAGAAAACACTCCTGATAACCCATCTTATTGCAACAAATTCAGAATCTGCCCAAAAATTACGGGAATCACTTAAACTCATAGGCTTCCATTTAAAGAATCAGGGAATTACAGAGCCATGTTTTTACAACTGTCGCGTGTGTACTGATTGTTGAAAATCCTATTTAGATTTTGATTTTCAATCAATTGAATCTTTAGGCAAGGATGTCACCATTCAGTTTTCTAAAAGCATAAAAAAAATGCTCAAAATAAAACCTTCACGAATTACTGACGTAAAACCATATTATAGTAAGGGTTATTACTTATATTTAATACGTCCGAACCCTTAATTTACTATTACGTAGAAAAAATGAGAATCCGTGTTTAACTGATTTATTGTGCATTGTTTAAGTATATTTTTGCTGAGTTGAGAAAAGTTTTCACCCGAATCGAAATGAAAAAAACAAAATAAGATGAATAAAAAATTGTTTTTTAGTCTTTTTGCATCAATCCTGCTAATCATTAGTGCGAAAAATGTACAGGCAGGAAATCCCGAGTTTTATATAGAAACATCTACGGGCAAAAACACAGTTTGCGCTGGTGTAAATATCAGCTTAACCGGGCGTAGTTATATCAGCTACAATTCAATTGCAGAACATAGGTGGGAAAGCTCAACACCGGGTATTATTGCTGCAACCAATGATCAGTTTGCATTTTTAAACACCCATGAAACCGGAGCACATGTTATTACATACACCCTTTCAGATGATAAAGGAAATACCTTCAGCACACAAATATCAGTAAGAGTTCTTGAATTACCCGATAATATTGTAATGGTAAACCAGAAAGAAGGTTCTGAATTAAATGAAATTCATTCACCCGCCGAACTAAGTGCCAGGGAAGATAATCCTGGCAATAAATACCAATGGTTCAGAAATAATATAAAAATTGAAGAGGCTACATCTTCATGGTATAAAGCTACTGAACAAGGAACATATCGTTTAATGACCGCATCCGATGCAGGGTGTCACAGCTATTCATCAGCTATTACAATCAGATAATTACAAAGTATAGTTTTGGGTGGGAGAGCTATTTCCCGGCATAAATAAGAAAAAAAAGTTAGATCGAACTAAATATAAAGAAATGAACAAGGCATTACAAAATTATATAACAAGCACTAAAGCCCTTTTGGCTTTGTTTGTTTTTACATTCATTTCAATTTCATTTATTAACCCTGTTAGCGGACAGATAGATATTACATTTTCACAGCCCAGTGGTTATGAAGTCTGTCAGGGCGCTAGTATTGCTATTGATGCATTCGCATCCGGCGGCTCAGGGATATATACAGATTATGAATGGATTGATCCTGACGATGTAATCATTTTCGATTCAAGTTCTTCTGTAATCCTTAAAATTTCAGTTCCCGGAACTTATTCCGTGCAGGTAATTGTAACCGACGACGAAGGAACCCAGGGCAGCGGTACCTTTACATATACTGTGTTACCCGGCCCCACAACAGCTGCCATAACAGCTGACGGTCCAACAAGTTTCTGTGACGGAGGAAGTGTTACACTCTTTGCAACAGAATCGTCAGGCTATACTTACCAGTGGAGAAACAATGACGGCAACATTGCCGGGGCCACAGCTCAGTCATATATTGCAACAGCAACCAACAACTATCGTGTTAGGATAACCGCACCTAATGGATGCGGACTAACATCAAACCCTGTTCTGGTAACGGCTTACCCCAATCCTGAACCTGAGGTCAGTAACAGCGGCCCCATCTGTGAAAATGGCACAGTACAATTTTTTGCTTTACCAGATGGAATGGTAAATTATGACTGGACCGGACCCCAGAGTTTTTCATCAGATGAACAAAATCCCGCTTTAACCGACGTACCCCTTAATTTTGCGGGGGATTATACCGTAACAGTTACCGATAATAACAATTGCTCCGGATCAGCATTTACAACCCTTGTGGTTGAGCCTCTTCCCGAAGCACCCACAGCAGCACAGGTAGATCGTAATGATATCTGTGCCGATGATACAGATAATATTACCTTAACCGCAACCGGAGGTTCCGGCGACAGACTGGTATGGTATAGCGGTAGTTGTGGCGGAACCTTAGTTGGAGAAGGAACAGAAATAACTATTCAGGTACCTGCTTCAACCACAACTTATTTTGCCCGCTGGGAAACTGATGGCGAATGTCCATCATCTGCCTGTGCAAGTATTGAGGTACGCAGAAGGCCTTTACCAGTTATAACTTTCACCGATGAAGATGTTAGCTGTTTTGGCGAAAATGACGGAAGTTCAACTGCAAATGTTACAGTAGGAACTCCTCCTTTTACGTATAGCTGGAGTACAAGCCCTGTGCAAACCACTCCCACTGCAGTAAACCTGATTGCCGGAGAATATAGCGTAACGGTTACGGATGATTTTGGCTGTGAAAATTCTGCAACAACCACCATTACCGAACCTGATCTTCTGGAAGTATCCATTGGAAATGAAACCCATGTAGATTGTAACGGAAATGCAACCGGTACAGCCCAGGCACAACCCACAGGTGGCACTTCGCCCTATACCTATTTATGGAGCAACGGCCAAACAACCCAAACTGCAACAGGCCTGGAAGCAGGAAGCTATA
>SKVR01000137.1 GCA_007129355.1 Bacteroidales bacterium
TATAGTATGAAGCTAAAGGTTAGTGATTTCAGCAAAAACATGACCACACTGATTGCTTTCAATGAAAACATGACCATGGGTTTGGATGCCACTTATGATGCAGGTCAGTATCAGGCCAGCGCCACATTTAATTTGTTTACACGTACGCCTGAAGAACAGAGCGAACTTAATCTGAGCATACAGGCATTACCAGACTTTGGTCTTGAGGACGTATATATACCCATTGGCTTCAGATATCCACAAGGAGGAGAAGTAATTTTCTCCGCAGAATCAATGAATTTGCCCGAGCACTTCGAAGCCCGTTTTTACGACAGCCAGGAGGATATTTATATTGATCTCTCTGAAGAAGACTACACGGTTATTCTGGATGCAAACAGTGATGCGGTTGGAAGATTCTTCCTGCTGATGAAGAGTCAGATCATGCACCTGTTGAGTTACGATGCTCTTAATGAGGGCGGAGATATCACTGCCAGCGTAAACGGAGAAGCCATTGATACGGAGTCTATGGTGCCTGATGGTTCTTCTGTTTCTTTCTTTGCCATCGCAGATAATGGATATGAAATAGAACATTGGTTAGTAGATGGTGTTGTATTGAATGATGTAACAGTAAGTGAAATCATCATAGACGAACTGCTCGGTGATCTGCATGTACAGGTAAGTTTTAAAGAAACTTCCACTCAAATCGACGAAAGTTTGGCGGATGATAATCTGATTATATATATCTTTGAAAACCAATTGATCATACGCGGTGAGGTGGGTGAAAATGCCATTGCCACTTTATATGATATGCTGGGTAGGCAAATGAGTGTTGAGCCATTGCAACCTGGAGCATTCAATGCTTTCAGTGTGGAAGGTCTTAAGCCCGGTGCTTATGTAATTAATATACTGGAAAATAACAGGCAGTCATCCAGAAAATTGTTGCTTGATTAATGAGAATAAAGTAATATTGCAAGAAATATGATTGAAAAAGAAAAAACAACTGGAAAATTGCAAAACAATCCCGGGGAAGGCATTTCACGCAGGACAGCCATCCGTAAGATGGGTTATGCGGCTTTTGCATCCTCTACCATGTTTTTGTTGCTCAATAATCCAACAAAAGTTCATGCTCAAAGTCCTAACAATCCGGAGGACCCTGGAGATAATCCATTTCCCGGAGGAGAAGACCTTGGCAATGGCGACAAAGGGAGCTACGGCTCCTACGACTGGGATTAGTACCTGCTTTTTGT
Organism: Bacteroidales bacterium; assembly: GCA_007129355.1. Classification (GTDB taxonomy): domain Bacteria; phylum Bacteroidota; class Bacteroidia; order Bacteroidales; family UBA7960; genus SKVR01. Next base: position 1,227 of record SKVR01000137.1, read on the forward strand.
GGCATACCTGGTAAAACAAATAGAAAACGCCCGTGTGGTTTGGTTTGAAAAAAGCAACCAGTGGGTAAAGTTGGATGAACCGCAATGGTTCATCTTTCTTTTATATGAGAAGCAGACCGGACGAAAAGAAGCAGCAGAGCAGTTTGCTAAGGCTTATGAAGTGACTGCGGAGCAGGCTGCCCAAATAGTTTCCAATATTTACGACTCCATTGATAAACTTCTGAATCCTGATTTTCCACTGCCCGATTTTACGCGCGATGCGGAGGAAGTGAACAGGATAAAACTAAGTAACACAAAAACCCGTCATTATCAGTTCGGGGAAAAAAGATTTTCCATCACATACGGTTCGCCTTCGCTGGAGGCTTATATCCATCTGCCTTTTGCGCATCTTGAGACAGGGGTCGCAGAAAAACCTGCAATCCATCTGGATGTTTTTCCTTACTGCGGACGTTTTGTCCTGCGCATGTATGCCCCAGACAGACACAGTCTTACTGCCGATGAATCGCCCCAGATCAAGCGGCTGCTGTTTGTGGAGCTGGCATCGTGGCTGTATGATAAACCAGAAAAAGACTGGCTGAGCTTTGTCCACGCTTCAGCGGTACAGAGGGAAGGGGAGGTGCTGCTGTTGTCTTCGGCCAGCGGATCAGGTAAAAGTACCATGGCCGGGCTGCTTATGCTTAATGGATTTGAATTGTTTTCCGATGATTTTGTTCCGGTGGGAGCTGCAGACGGATTGTTGTATCCTTTTCCTGCAGCATTGTGCATCAAAAGTGAATCGATTCCCCTTTTGCAGTACATGGGTCTGAAACCTTTTGTAAAGAACCGTATTGCGCCGCTGGCTTATGTAAAGCCGATATCAGATTCTATCATGAAGAAACCCCAGGCGGCCCGGAACCTGGTCTTTATCCGTTACCGGAAAGGTGCGGGGATGAATCTCAATCCGATATCCATTACAGAAGCGCTTCAGCATTTTCATCAGGAGGCCTGGGTGGGCGATACGATGGAAAGGGCAGGAAAATTTCTGGAATGGTTTACCGGGCTTAATTTCTATAGCCTGGAGTATGACGATAACAAACGGGCAATAGAAGCGCTTACCAAACTTACAGTCCGGCCATGACCCGCCGGCAGACATATTACCTGATTGCCCGTACCCTGGCACTGGACATTCACCCCGAAAGGGCAGCAGAGATCTTGAAAAACCTTCCCGCAAAGGAAACCCATTGGCAAAGACTGGTAAAAACCGGCAGCGATAATATGGTTTTGCCCTCTTTGTATCTGGCCCTGCAGCGGCACAATCTCCTGCAACAGCTGCCCGGTGAACTGCAGCAGTATCTGCAATATGTGCTCGACCTTAACCGCGAAAGAAACACCCATGTGATCAGGCTGGCAGGGGAGGTGAGAGACCTGATGAAAGCAGCCCAAATTCCCTGCCTGTTCATGAAAGGTACCGGAAATATCCTTGACGGGTTGTATGCTGATGTGGGTGAACGGATGGTGTATGACATTGATGTACTGGTGCCCGAAGATAAAATGCTCGCCGCAGCGCATCTTTTGGAAGGGCAGGGCTATAACACCCAAAAGAAATTCAATCCCCGTGCACTCGATTCTACCATGCACTACCCCATCCTGCTGCGCGAGGACCAGGTTGCGGGGGTGGAGATTCATCGTATGCCGGTGCAGTACCTTTACCGTAAAAGTTTTCATGCGCAGACCATTTTTGAGAATGCTCTGGAGAGCAAATCCGACAAGGGGTTTCTGCTTATGAACTACAGCGACAGGATCATCCACAATTTCCTGCATGCGCAGCTGATGCATAGCGGGCATTACAACGGCAGGGTTTCGCTGCGCGACCTTTATGATCTTTTATTGCTGAGCCGTCAGGCCGATACAGTTGATACCCTGAAACGGTTTGGGCATTACCGTGGCAAGTCCGCGGCATATGTTAAGCTGATGCATAAGGTATTCGGACTGGAGTTGCCGGCAGAGCTGAGCGTTACCCGCCGGGGTAATTTTTTCCTGTGGCGTCATGAGCGGGTGATGAAAATGGGGGGTAAGCGGTTAAAGTGGTATCTGATCATCATCATGGCATTGCAGAAATATGTGGTATTGCCGGCGCGTGTGCTGTGGAACCGGCAGGCACGCAATTATGTTTTCTCCCGTCTGCTCGATCCTGCGTGGTATGCCAGGCACATGAAAGCCATGGGGAGGGTGGTCAGGAGGAAGCCTTAATTTTTTGCCACGGATGCACGGATGTTTTAAGGTTAAGATTAAGGTTGAGAAGGTAAATTCTCCGGGTACGACTATAGCTCGTGCGGATGATTCCTTTCCCCCTACTTTCTTATTTACCTTATCTTTGTATACTCTGACTCACAAAAAACCCTATCATTATGCAGGATTTCAGCAAAACTCCCGAAATATCTGAAGAAGAAATTAATCGTGAGGTAAAAAATATTTTAACCATTCCGGTACCTGACAGAAAAAAAGCCCTTACTTCCATTATGGGAATTATTGACCTTACCACACTCGAAGGTTCCGATACTGATCAAAAAGTTATTGACATGTGCCGCAAAGGTATGGGAATTGAAAAGCTGGGTCTTGGA
>SKVR01000209.1 GCA_007129355.1 Bacteroidales bacterium
CCATAACGAATGAAATAACTATTTTTGCACACTCAAAAAAGGAAGGTCAATAAAGTTCATTGAATCCTTGCCACGGAGAGGTGGGTGAGTGGCTGAAACCAGCAGTTTGCTAAACTGCCGTACTCGTTAGGGTACCGGGGGTTCGAATCCCCCTCTCTCCGCAAAATATTCGGGGTTTAGTCCCGTATGTGCGGGAGTTAGTGCGTCCCGATTGAGATCGGGAAGGTCGCAAGTTCTTTAAAATAAAATTTTTCGGGGTGTAGCGTAGCCCGGTTAGCGCGCCTGCTTTGGGAGCAGGAGGTCGCAGGTTCGAATCCTGCCACCCCGACCATTAAAATCAAAGACTTACAGATTAATTTTTGTAAGTCTTTTTTTATTGGCTATTTACAATGTCAACTGGAAATCACAAAATCTAAGCTATTTTTTAAGTGTTCACTTTCACCTGAATAGTGTGTAAAGTTTGGACTGAAGTATACAGGAAACTTATCAAATCAAATAAATTACATATATCATCTATTCGTAGCCTGACAATTTTGTTGGCTAACTTAATCAATTTAAATCGACACCGGACTAAAAAACTTTGAAAGCGTTAATTATCATTAATTTCAAAGAAAGTATATTATTATTTGGTGGCCACTAAGGAATAGATTTAATAATTTTACTATATCTTTATCTGGAAATTGAATTGACTCCATTAAAAAGATTACTAGTAATGTTATATGAAAAAAACCACTAATAATAAGCTGATAATCAAAAAATATAGTAGTCCATTATTGCAGGAAAAACGATTTTTCAGAGCGGGTTCACAATTAAACATCAACATTTAACCTTTACGGTTTAAGAGCCAGAATTTAGGTTGTATATGTTATAGGAGTTGTTTAATACCCTTCCTATAAGAAAAATTATAAGGTTTAATATGGTTATTTTAAATGTAATTTATATTCGTTTGTTAAAGGCTAAAACACTCATACTATTTTTGATGCTGTTTCTACTTCCTGAGACGTCAACTTATGGCCAACAGTATGGCCTGAGGTTTTCGGGTGCAGAGGTACCACAATACCAACGAACATCATTAGATCTGAATCCTGAAGGTTTTTTTTCATTCAGGAATGATTTTACATTGTCCTTTGATTTATCGTTTCCACCAGATTTACACAGATATTATGGATATATCATCAGAATAATTGATAACGAGGACACGAACGTAGATTTAGTATTTAACTATAGAGATTATGAAACATCAGGATTAACCGTAGTTCACAAAAATCAACAAACAAATATTTTCCTGGAAACGAACCTGGTAGAGTTATTTGATAACTGGAAGACGATTGCATTGGCATTTGATTTAAAAAAAAATCAGCTGACATTAAGTTTTGGTGATACATCCATCGTTGCTAAAGACATTTTACTAAAACATAAAGTCAAGATTCTATTTGGAGGCAATGATTATAAGAATTTCAAGACAACTGATGTTACACCTATGATAATTAGGGACATCAGGATATCTGAAGGTAACAACCTTCTTCATCATTGGCCACTTAACGAAAGCAATGGTAATTTTGAAAATGATTTAGTTAGAAATAAACGTGCTCAAATACAAAATCCAACGTGGATAAGGCATTTATTTCAAAACTGGGAAAATGTTTACAATGAAACGATTGATGGACAGGCTACAGTTGCATATAATGCAAAAGATGAAAAGATCTACCTTTTAGGTCTCAACAGGATGAAGATCTACGACCCTTTTACCAAGACCAATGAGACATTAAGGTATTACAATACTCCCCAGAGTATTATTATGGGTCGTCAGGCTTTTTTTGATACTTTAAATGACAGATTGATATTATTCAATATTTGGGATACAAACTTCTCATCTTTTGATTTTAATACATTTGAATGGAATAATATATATACCGGTCCGCAAAACCCAACATTATATTGGCATTTCAATAAGCATTATCTGGAGAAAGATAACGCTTTATTGGTATTAGGCGGATATGGACAATATGAATTCAGGAACTTAGTGCACAAATTTTCATTTTCAACTAATGAGTATGATACTTTGCAAACAATTGGCGATACCTATCACCCCAGATATCTGGCTGCACTTGGCGCAGTGAATGATACCCTGTTTTTATTGGGAGGTCGCGGAAGTATTTCGGGTCAACAGATTGAAAGTCCCACGAACTTTTATGATTTGACAGCCTTTTCTTTAAAAAATAAACGATTTACTAAGCTTTATGATTTCATTCCCCCGGTAGAAGATGCAGTATTTGCCAACTCTATGGTTATAGATAAAACTGATGATGTATTTTATGCCCTGTCTTTCCCTAATCATGAGTTTCACAGCTACCTTCAGTTGGTAAGAGGTGGTTTAAATGAACCCCATTTCGAGCTTTTGGGAGATAAAATCCCCTTTCAATTTGAAGATATTCTATCATTTGCAGATTTATATTATTGTAAATCAATAAATAAATTGATAGCCGTTACTCTTTTTTATGATAAAGATGCAGATAGCACGGATTTTTCTGTTTTTACTATTTCCTTTCCACCAGAAAAATTCATCGAATATACAGATAAGACTCGAAATGTATTTTCATCAAAATGGCATGTACTGATTTTAGTTATTGCGGGTAGCGTATTATTATTCTTATTCACTATATTATTTATAAAATATAACAAAACGTTAGCTGTAAGAGATAAAGATAAAAGGGTTGAGGATACTACAAACGATGAATCAGAAAAAGTGGGAGAATCTATAATAATCGATGATTCTACAAAGGATGTGGAAGAAGTCTCATACAGAAATGCTATATTATTTTTTGGAGGGTTTAAGATTTTCAATAATGATTCTGTGGATATAACCAACAAGTTTTCACCATTACTAAAGGAATTATTCCTATTGGTATGGCTTAATTCTATGAAAGGTTACAATGGTGTGTCATCTGAAAAAATGAAAGAACTTTTTTGGTTTGATAAAGATGATAAGAAAGCAATGAATAACAGATCCGTAAATATTGCAAAACTAAAAAGCCTGTTGGAAGAAATAGATTCCTGCAAGCTTTCACGTAAAACTGGCTATTGGAAAATTGAATTTGATGATAATGTTGTTTATAATGACTACTGGGCCTGTTTAAAATTAGCTGACATTAAAAAAGTACTTCAAAAGAATGATGTAATTAAATTGATTGACATTGTCAACCAAGGTTCCTTTCTTGAAGATCTGAGTTATGAATGGCTTGATGCTTTTAAGGCGGACATCTCAAATATAATGATTGATACTTTAGTAGAATTTGGATTATCGTTTAATATAAAACAACATCCTTACTTTATCATTAAATTGGCCAAAACAATATTTAAATTTGATATAGTTAATGAAGAGGCAATGATTCTAAAATGTAAAGCTTTAATTGCCGAGGGCAAGCATAGCATGGCTAAAAAATGTTATTCGGAATTCATCAAAAATTACAATACATTGTATGATAGTGATTTTGACCATTCTTTTTCAGAGATTATCAGCCAGGATTGAATGTCTGGCTGTCAATCTATTTCTTAAAAGAGTAACCTTGTGTCACCGTCCCCATTATCTCCTGGGTTAAGTTCACCCCATAACAGACTAGTAGTTTCCATGTGCATAATTATCGAACATCCGTATTGCTTTAAATAATACACCTGCCGATCCGCGAAAAGTACCCGAACCTTTGGGTTCATTATGGATGGTATACCATTCAAAGAATCCATTGTTTTCCTTAACTCTTTGTACCAAGGGTTGTATATGCTCGTAGGCCTCTTCCATGAAACCATGAATTATTAGCTGTTGTATCATGCGGCCGCCAAACCAGGTCCAGTCTCCGCCATTTTGATAACCGTAAGGGTACATCATAGGATTCTTAAAAAAACCTTCCGGATAAGGCGGATAAAGCGTAAGCCCTATCGAAGCAGCACCAGAAGCTTCGACATTTGCCACCATCTTTTCGAGTGAAATTTTAATTTCCGATTTTGAAAGCAAACCCGCTTCAATAGCAACAGCTGTACCCCCATGATAATATATCTCACTTTCATTGAAATCATCAGGGAAAGGTGAACCGTTGATATATATGTTTGGTATAAACTTCTGATTGGTTTCATCCCATAAATGTCTCCTGCTGTTTTGTGCCACTTGCTCATAAATCGAGTGCCAGGTGTTTTGTGTTGCCGGTAGCATCTCCATCATATTATCCAGGGCTATCAAAAACATGGCATTATCATAAATATCAATAGCATAATGCGTATCATCATTCAGAAAAACACCCCATTCATGTTCAGGCTGAACATCGCCCCAGTCTGCTGTGGTAGCACCCCAGAGTAATCCATAATCATAATTGTATCGATGATTCATCAAAAAAGACATAGCCAACTCCAGCCTTTCACCTACGGTTTTGCCCCCAACCGAATCATTAAGAAAAGCATTATCGCCGGTTACCTTTATATATTTGAAAACAGCCTGAACGAGCGATGATTCCTGATCCGTTTCAACTGTGTTCTTATGCCCGGCATAGCGTGGCTCAAGCTCCGAGAATATATAGTCGTAATCTCCCCGGGCAATTTCAATAGGTATAAAACCGTCAATGATATTGCCATCATCACCCTGCATCCTGAAAAACACAAGCAAGTTTTCCCTCAGTACTTCTACCATAACCACTTCTGCCGATAATTCAATAAACGTATTGTAATCTCTGATCCAGACTTCACCGTAAACGTCACCGGCATTGAAACCACTTTGTGCAACATCAAGTGCCTTTTTTTTAACAAAAGCAAAGTATTCATTGGTTTGAATCTGAGTGATTAAATGATCCTTCCTGGCACCGGGATTAGCACAAAAGGTAAAGACCAGAAGCAGGATGCCTGTAATTTTAAACTTTAATAGTTTATGTGTTCTTTTTTTAGAATGCTTCATAGTAAATAATTTTGTGTTCCCTTGCAAAGTTGTCAATATGTGGTGTGTTGCCGGATTATTTTTTATCCAAAATGCTTTTATGTAATCCAATGTTTTATATGGAATTTATTTTGTTTTTAATCCATGTTAAATGATGGTGGTGAATTCTCGGGCAAGGCACCCCACGCTCTGTTGGCTTTTTTCCCCATGACCAACTCAAGTTTGCCACCGTTTATAATGTCATTATGAGAAAACCATGGTTTCTCCCAGTTAACGCCGTTTAATTTTGCTGATTGGATATATTTGTTTTCAGCACTGTTATTATGCGCAATGATTTCGAAAACATGCCCATTATCCAACTGAATGCTGGCTTCAGAAAATGCAGGACTACCGATATTATACATTGGCAATCCGGGTGTTACGGGATAAAAACCCAGTTGAGAAAACACCACAAAAGCAGACATGCTTCCACCGTCTTCATCACCGGGGACCCCCATTAAATCATTGCGAAACCATTGGGGAATCAATGTCCTGATTCTTTTTTGTGTTTTCCAGGGCTGTCCGGCATAATTATAAAGGTATGGAACGTGAAAAGCAGGTTCATTGCCCATAGAAAATTGACCCACATTGCCGGTATGATCAGGTAACTGCGCATAAAAGGCAAATTTTGACCTTCCCCGCGGCTCTGAGAACATGGCATCCATATTCCGGATAAAAGAATCGTTACCCCCCATTAAATTGATCAGATCCTGAATATTGTGTTTAACGTCCCACCTGTACATCCAGGCATTATTTTCACTATAATATCCGCGTGCACCCTGGCCTCCGGAAAACCTGTAGTCGAAAGGCTGAATGAACTTCCCTTCATTATCTTTTGGATGAAAAAAGTGTGTTTCCGGATGAAACAAATTGCGGTAGTTAAACGATCTTTCAATAAAATATTCGTAATCGTCGGTATAACCAAGCTCATTGGCAATCATTGCCATGCACCACTCATCATAGGCCGTTCCCAAGGTAACAGCAACCGGCTGCCGGCGCTCAAAATGATGAACTTCAGGAATGGTCTCTTCTTCACCTTCATGCAATGCCGGTATATACCCATGTTCGAGATAGAACTTGTCGAGTTCCCCTGCAGGTTTGCCAGACCATGGAGCCAGGGTTTTTTCTGTTATCGCTCCTTTGCCCGCCTGAAATGCTTTTGCCAGGTCAAAACCACGCAGTCCCTTTACCCAGGCATCCAGAACGGTGGCAACCCCATGGTTCGAGTTCATCCTGCGGCTATCACCTGTTATTTCAGGAAAGGTTGGCATCCAGAAATTATCCATCTGTTCAGCCATTTCAATAAAAGAATGAATGATATTCTCTTCCTTCCCGGAATCAATTAAAATATTTAATGGGTGGTGCGCCCTGAATGAATCCCAAATCCAGTCATCGGTATAGAAAGGAATTCCGTTGTCATCCTTAACAGTACCAGAAAAAGCACTGTAATATCTCCCGTCCTCCGATATGCAAACCGGACGTTCGAAAGTTCGGTATAAGGAGGTGTAAAACACAACCTTTTCATCTTCTGAGCCCCCCTTGACTTTGATCTTCCCTAATGCTTCATTCCATTTTTTGCGCCCCAGGTCCCATACGGGTTGTAAATCGTAACCGGCGATTTCGCGTCTGAGGTTTTCACGGGCTTGTTCTTCGTCAATAAATGAAATTCCATACCTAACGTGTATTTCATTAACATCAGTCGGGAATTGTATTGCAATACTAGCATTTGTACCACTTGCAGAGCTTGCATTGATTTCCAGCTTTTCTTCTGTTACTACACCAAAAGTGTTTGGTGTAATATCTGTTTCCAGATATATGTAAACCCTGGTGTTATTCTCCAATTCTTGGTACCCTGATATGGCTCCATCGGCCCATCGTAACTCGCCATTTCCTGAATTGAGTATCAAAGAGGCAGGTTCTGATTTATTAAACCCGATTTTATATATGGCTGCCTGATGCGAGATGGCATATTCTATGTCGGTTTGTTGTTCGTCAAGATAGACATAGTAGGAGTAGGGTGTTATCTTCTCCAAATCATAACTAAACGGGATTACGGGTTTCATGCCATCTACGTCTCCCTGGTATGGACTAAGATTGAAAGCAGAACTCCCTCTGTGGCTCGTAACAATCAAAGGTAAGCCCTGCAATAAGTCGCCCGTATAGTCTGATCGCTCCGGATAAACCCTTAACATGCTGTTGGGCAGGTGTATGGTTGGGAAAGTGGGAACCAGTATATGGCTGATATTCCCCATATAGGGATTTACATAATCAACGGGTTCTTTTTGCTTTTGAGTCCAACTAATTATAACTAATGCACTGATAACAGCAGCTATCACAAAATAAAGGATTTTAAATCGCATAGGTTCTAGATTTAATGACAAATAATATAGAAATACGCCCCACCTTGGGGGTCGAATTATTCAAAATAAATGGTCTCACCCTTTTCTGCCGATTTCCGCGCAGCATCGAGAATTTCTATTACTTGCATGTTATTTTCAAGAGAATAGAGCCCGAAAGGATCAACCTCAATATTTTCTTGAATCACATCAAAGAAATAAGTAAAAGGATCATCATAAACAGGAACATCATCATATGTAACATGCCGTTGTTCTTCTTTACGCATTTCATCTCTTCTTCGAACCCGCATATCGTGATCATTATCAGCTTTTATGCTGCCTACAGTCCCGTATATCTCCATATCCTTGCGATTAAAAGGCCAGTTCCATGAAGCCTGAATGATACATTGCGCTTCGGGATAGGAAACAATGATGGTAGCTTCATCATCGACTTCCGGGTAAATGTCGGGCTTAAACTGACGGGTTACGGCTGTTACCGAAACCGGTCTTTCTCCGCGCATGAGAGCAGTCATTATATTTGCCCCATAGCAGCCAAAATCAACGATTGCACCCCCGCCGTTCAATACCGGATCGGTAAGCCATTCGAGAAAGAAACTGTCGCAACCAATTTCTACAGGCCCTTGATGGCCATGATGAAATACAACCTTTCGCAGTTTCCCAATGAAATTTTCTTCATGAACCATCTCAAGGGTTTTCATGGTTGTTGGATACCATGAAGTCTCATAATTTGTTAACAAATGAATATCATGCTTCCGGGCCAGTTCGGCCATTCGCCTGGCATGTGCCATATTTACAGCCAGGGGTTTCTCCACCATCACATGTATACCCCGCGGAGCGCATGCTTCAACTACCTCAAGATGTGAGAATACAGAACCAAATGCCACCACTGCATCAGGCTTTACTTCATCCAGCATTCTCTCCAAATCGGAAAACAACAAATGTTCGGAAAGTTTATATCGATCTGCTACGATCTGAGTCAATTCCTCATTGGACTCGAAAACGCCCACCAGTTCAGAATCTCCCTTTTCGGGTCGATTCAAAATAAAGGAAATATGTCCGTGTGATATTCCCGCAACAGCAAGCCGGACAGGCCTATGCTCTTCCCCCTTAATGTTTAATGGGAAAACAAAAAGTAGTGTAATCAGGAACAGTAAAACATCGTTTCTCATTGGTTTAAAATTTATGTACTAAAAATTAAAAGTTCAAGATCACCTCTTGTTTTCCTATGTCAGGAACTTCAGATTTAAATCTACTGTACATTTCACGAAGATTTTCAATATCATCCGAATACGAAGGGTTCTCTATTTGATTATGTATTTCCAAAGGGTCATCCTTTCCGACAAAAAACTGATCGCCAAAATCCCTGAAATCAAATCTTCTGGCATAATCAGTTGGGTCAATCATTATCCCTAATTTGTGATCCCGGGTAATTACTGTTGCCTGCGACCAGCTTTCCGAAACGACATATTCTCTGTTTAAAGGTTCCCCTTCGGTGAGTGACTTAGAAATTGACAAGCCTTGCAGCGGATATTTCAATTCAGGCATTTCCAGTCCTATAAGATCAACCAAGGTAGGAAAAATATCTACCAGGCTTACCAGCTCAGCATTTCGTTTGCCATTTTGCTTATTCCCCGGATATCTGATGATCAAAGGAACATTCAAAATATCCTCATAAACATTTTGTCCGGCTGCTGTTTTCTCGACCATCCCGTGGTTGCCGACAAAATCGCCATGGTCAGATACATAAATAACGATAGTTTCTTCTGCAATTCCTGCTTCATCCAGTGCCTGGATGATCTCGCCGATTAAATGATCCATTTCAGTAACCAGTGCATAATATGCACCAATATGATCGCGCCATATTTGCTCATCAGCAAATGCTTTGTCAACATTCCAAACTTTGTTTTCACCCTCTCTGATGGATTGCATCATGGGCGGGAGATTCTCTTTGGGTTCATAAAAGCTGGCTGGTTTACTAATGGAGCTGCCATTAATTCTGCCATCACCCCATTCGGAAACGTCGTACATATCCATGTACTTTCTTAATGGAGTATAAGGTTGATGGGGGCGATAAAAAGTGGCCCAACAGAAAAAAGGATCATCACTTTCGGCCTGTTCCCTTATCATTTCGATGGTAAGCTTTGCGGTAAAGGCTTCCATGGTCATATCTTCGGGTAATGATGAAATCCGGGTGCCAAGATCTGCAATGGGTAGCACTGAATCAGCCCACGATGAGCAGTTTGAGCCTCGCCCGAATTCAGCTGCCCAGTCCATGGCAAACTCTGCTCCATATCCATTTTTCTCAACCCATTCGGTGTAACTGTTTCCCGGTGTTTCGCTGCACAAATGACTTCTATGCTCATCCCATCCTTCATCAATAGCATTATAAGTATGGCGTTTACCAAAGGCAAATGTATTGTAGTTGTTTTGCTTAAATACACTGGCAAGTGAAACCACTTCTTTCATTACAGTGGTTCTCTCACTGTTGGAAAGTAAGCCCAGGGTACGTGGATAAATGCCCGACATCATAGAGGATCGTGATGGAGCGCATATGCCTACCGAGCAATAGGCACGGTCAAAAACAACAGATTCTTCAGCAAACTTATCCAGATGGGGTGTGATAACATCGGGATGCCCCTCAAAACCCATTACATCTTTTCTGTGCTGATCAGAGAACAGGATAAGAACATTGGGTTTCTTCTCCACAACTTCTGTTTCATTGCCGCAGGCACCAAAAAGTCCTGACATTGAGATTAGGGTAAATCCAATGAATGTTTTATTAAAGGCTTCTTTTTTCATATAGTCATGTTTTTTTAATTATTGTGTGACATACTTTGGTTTTGCGCTCAGGAAGCAACTATAATTAATTGAAAGAGCTGCGATCTCACTTCTTAAGAACATGGATTGCTATATAAAACTAGTTATTGACCATAAGCTTTTCTGTAAAAACCGAATTATTTGAATGTATTGACACAAGATAAATGGATGATGAAAGTACCCCCCCTGTGTTGATTATAACATGGCTGCCATTTGAAACCCTCTTGCTAAATACAATTTGCCCCTGAAGATTGGTAATCCTTACTTCAGAGTTTCCCGAAGGTTCAAATCCATTCATTTCTATACGAAGCAACTCATGCTGCATTGGATTTGGGGATATCCTGATGCTCTGTTCATGATTTGAAGGGAAAGTATTGTAAATACCGGTAGTTAAATCAACAATCCGGATGGCATCAATTCGGGTAGTTACTATGTCGGTTTTATGCTGGTATCTTCTGAACCAGTTGATGGCACTTAAGTCCGGATTTCCCATAACATTTGCATCACTAAACTTTAGAGAGAGAAAATTCCATCCCGGAGATAACCCGCTAAGGCTCCAGTTCAACTCATCCTCATCAGCCTTGCCCGCGCTGCCTATTTCAACCTGGTTACCACCAGTAAATTTTGAAGGATCGGATACATAATACCACAATTCCAGTACACCTGTTTCCATTGTTGCTTTAGAATCAAATGGATGAGAGAAAACTTTTACAAATTCATTCGTACCATTTCCGGTAAATTCAATACATGCCGAACCATATTTATTATCTAAAGCATTCAAGATCAACGACCCGGATGAATTCCAGCCTGTTAAGTCATCGCAAACATCCAGATAGCTTTCATCAATTTCTCCAACGGTGATAAATACGTTTCTGGACTCATTGCCAAACCATTCAATATCCTCTTCCAGCATTCTCCATTGGAAATCATATTTGCCTGCCTCAGATGGGGCTGTAATTTCGAATTCAAAGATCTTGTTTTCATTGGGTGCAATTTGCTCCCCCTGATCCAACGTAACGCGACTGATACCCCAGGTTTTATTGTCCTCAGGATTCCAGCTTCCCAACATATAATTATCAGTATCCGTCCAGGTAGATTCTCCGGTATTTCTCATAGTAATACTGACAGTTATCTTTTCACCAGGATCCATAGTTTCCGGAACCTCCTGTCTGAAGTAACTGGCGTGACTGACAATCTGTTCTCCCACCAGAACCCGCGCCTGAACCCCACCATAATGATTTGAATTATTCTTTTCCAGCCATTCCAGCAAATAGCCTCGCAACTCTTCCGCCTTGGCTTTATAATCCTCTGCATCGGGATTATTTCCTATCAGGTTATTCATCTCGTGGGGATCGGTATTTAAATCATATAAGGCATTCAACACGGTGGAACTTTTGGTATATGGGATCATAAGCTTCCAGCCATCCTTTAGAATCATGTAATTGGGCGAAACAGGCCCTCTGAAATCCCATTCAGTAACAACATACCGTCCATGTTCATTGTCAGTTCCTTCTATTAAGCCACGAAGACTTACGCCGTCCGAGTCATGTTCAGAAATGTTCAGGTAATCCAGGATAGTTGGAAATAAATCAATTAGAGAAACATACCCGTTAACGGTGCTTCCGGACTCTATTTCGCCTGGAAAGCGTATGATTAAGGGAATATGAGACGATTCTTCGTAGAACACGTTCTTCTCACGCATGCCATGCGCCCCAAGCATTTCGCCATGATCGCTGGTGAAAATAACCAATGTATTATCAGTAAGATTAAGCTCATCCAGTTTATCCAAAATTACTCCCACCCAATCATCAATTTCTGCAATAAGTCCGTAATAATTGGAAATCATGTATTTGATTTTATCGGGATCAGCATACTCTGTTCTTGCTTGTCTGCCATTAGTATTTCTATAAGGTGAGTTTTCCATGTTGTCCGAAATGCTAACCGGAGGTACCATCTCTTCTGCAGGATACATACTGTAATAGGGTTCGGCAGCAACTATTGGTGAATGCGGGAAATGCAATGAAAGAGTTATGCTAAAAGTTGTGTCTTTTAATCGTTCAAGAGCCTCCAGGGTTTGCCTGGACTGAAAGGCGGTAAGTGTATGTTCCTTGTCAATTAATAGTTTTCCATGTTGATCAGGCTGTATATGTCTCAGGTTTTGTGCAATTAACTGATCCATTGTCATACCATAATAACGGTCTATAGGATCTGCCACATAAGGAAATTTAGATACCAGGTCGGTGAATTGGCCATCTTGTAAGGGTGGTTTGGATGCATTTTCATTCAGATAATCCATATAAACATGACCTTGCCCCCCGGGGCCAAAAATCCATCTTCCATTGCTGGCATACTGGTCGGGATTCTGATAAACATTGGGCGCCCTGAATGAACTGGAGTGCCATTTACCATAATATTCACAATGATAACCATTTTCGGTCAGAATTTCATCAAAGGTGGGCATGGCCATCAGGCTCGGGTCAACATTGAAATAGGCATCGTTGTTTTTCATCCCTGTGTTCTCAGCGGTATGCCCGGTTAGTATTGACGATCGTGCCGGGCAGCATACCGCACTGGGCGTATAAGCGTTTTGGAAATAGGCCCCTTGCATGGCCAGTCGATCGATATTGGGTGTTTGAAGTACTGTATTCCCTGCAATGCTAAGGGCATCATAGCTTTGCTGGTCTGTTATTATAAATAATAGATTTTTTTTAGGAGTTTCGGCAAATGCATTGATTGATAGTCCTAAACAACTGCTGGCAATAAGAATGTTTGATAAACTTATTTGTTTACACATATTTTATTTAATTAAATAAATTAATGCAAATATGTTTAGTTGTCGGCAGTTGAAAAATTGAAAGGATTTTCATATTTATCAATACATGCAACGGCTTGAATAATTGCTTTTTTATTCAGAATAGTTATGGGGTGATCTGAAATGTAATTCCTCATCCTGCTTCCAAAAATAGAAACAGTCAGTTTTTTATCACCTCTTACAAGCATGAAATCCCAGGATTGGTCTTCAGGAACGGTTGTTAATGCCCGGTTTGGCCCGGAAAATACTTCAACATTTGTAAACGAAGTATGTCCCTCTCCTTCAATAATGATAGGGTGAATATTCTCTACATTTTCTCCTGTGTTGGCTATAATTGAGCCTTGAGCGATCATCCAGTTGCGATTTTTTGTGTTATTTCCACGTTTCAGGATGCCTACAGCTACACAGTCAAAGTTGAAATTGGTTAATTGGCCGTATGACTCACCATCAAGAAGTATCCCACCATAGGTGCCAAAGGTGAAAAGGTCAATAAGTTGTGCATTGTCAGTATTGTTGATAGTAAAAGCAAAGGTCTTTTTGGCAATTACCGCATCAACTACTTCAGGGCTGTATTGCCCGCCAATATAACGCTGTATGGCAGGATTGACATGGCAATGCAGTATGCGTGGAACATCGTAACAATAATTCATCCGGATAAATTCGCCACTCAGGGGGTACCCATAACAATGTTCAAAAGTCATCAATTCATTTGGATTCGCCCGATCTGCATTAAAATCGAA
>SKVR01000081.1 GCA_007129355.1 Bacteroidales bacterium
AATCCATCAATGCAGAGGCAATAACCAGGTCCTCGCGGGTGGTGATTTTGATGTTTTCCCGGTTTCCGTCTGTAATATAAATTCTTTCGCCTGTAAGCTCCAGAACAGAAGCATCGTCGGTGAATGCCGGGTCGTAGTTCACGTTGTATGCAGCCTTGATTTTTGATGCAAGAAAACACTGGGGCGTCTGAATCACTCTGAGAGATTCCCTGTTGATGATTTTACTGAAAGCCCCTTCCAGAAGTCTTACCGATTCATTGATATTTACCGCAGGTATGGCGTTTCCGAACTTGGAAGCAATATGGAAACATTGCTGGATGGTTTTGAGGGAAACAAGTGGTCTTACCCCATCATGAATGGCAACAACGGCATCGTCAGGTACTTTTTTGAGTCCGTTTTTTACAGAATGAAAGCGCGTTGGGCCGCCGTATACAAGTTCAAGGGGAGGATAAAAATGGTGTTTTTTGCAAAGCGACTTCCAATTATCTTCAAGCTCTTCGGGTAAAACAAGCACAATGTGTATGTCGGGAGAAAATTTCAGAAAAACGGATATGGAATGAATAAGCAGGGGTTTTCCATGCAATTGCATAAACTGCTTTGGAAGGGGCGAGTTCATTCTCACCCCTGCACCTCCGGCAGTTATGATAGCATATTTTTGTTGCATTCTCTTATGATCAGATGATAAGCAATGCGTCGCCGTATGTAAAGAATTTATACTTTTCTTTCACAGCAACCTTATAGACTTTCATTAAAAGATCAAAACCTGTAAAGGCAGAAACCATCATCATGAGGGTTGACTGTGGCAGGTGGAAATTGGAAATCATTGTGTTAGCAACACTAAAATCATAAGGTGGGTAAATGAACTTATTGGTCCAGCCTTCGTAGGGTTTAAGCTGACCGTAGATACTTACAGATGACTCCAGTGCACGCATGGTTGTGGTACCCACGGCACAGATCCTTCTCCTTTTTTCCTTCGCAGCATTAACGAAAGTGGCAGTTTTTTCATCGATGATAAACTGCTCTGAATCCATTTTATGCTTACTGAGGTCTTCAACATCAACACTTCTGAAATTGCCGAGGCCCGCATGAAGGGTAATTTCGGCAAAATTGATTCCTTTGAGTTCAAGGCGCTTGATGAGCTCACGACTGAAGTGCATTCCGGCCGTGGGAGCAGCAACGGCACCTTCTCTTTTGGCAAAAACCGTCTGATATCTTTCTTTATCCTCGGGCTCAACGGGGCGCCGGATAAGTTTAGGCAGCGGAGTCTCACCCAGTGTTTCAACCGTTTTCTTGAATTCGTCGTAGGTTCCGTCGAAAAGAAACCTTAGCGTACGACCCCTTGATGTGGTATTGTCAATTACTTCTGCCACCAGGTTGTCGTCTTCTCCAAAATAAAGCTTGTTGCCGATTCTGATCTTTCTTGCAGGATCAACCAGAACATCCCAAAGGCGGGCTTCACGGTTGAGTTCCCTAAGCAGAAAAACTTCAATCTTGGCACCGGTTTTTTCTTTGGTTCCGTAAAGACGTGCAGGGAAAACCTTAGTATTATTGACAATCATGACATCGCCATCATCAAAATACTCCAGAATATCTTTAAAAGACTTATGTTCTATTTCACCGGTACTGCGATGTACTATCATTAAACGTGATTCATCTCTGTTCTCTGTCGGGTGTTCTGCTATTAACTCGGCAGGTAAATTAAATTTAAAATCCGATAATTTCATCTGTCTAAATTTGTTTTTTATTGGTCAGATGGAACATCCAAATTTTAGTCATCCTCGTGTGTGTTAAGGGGCTTATCATGGATGTTTCATGCGTTTATAATTTGTTTTTAAATGGTCAGATGCCTGCCTGCCGGTTTACCCGCCTGTGGCGGGCAGCAGGGAGCTCGCCAACGCTGTTTAACCCTGGTTTTATAGGCCGCAGTGATATAATCATCAAAGTGTGTGTCAAAAATGTTGTCTTAGCTCGGTTCATTTTTTCGCTTTGTTTTATGGTTGTTGAGGAGAGAAACCCTGATAATAACTTTTAATCCGTTGCAAATTGTTTTAACAAAAAATAAAGGTTATTGTTTCTGTTTGTATTATTTCTCCTTTTATTCGTAACTGACTTTTTTATTTAATACATACCCGAAAAATCATTTGTATGCCACTGCCTTTATGATTTGTAAAGACAAAGAGTTTTTTTCGGGCTTTGGTGCATCTTTAATTTAGTTGAAAATTTCCGTAGAAAGGAGTGCAAAGATAATACATGAAAAAGCCCATGTCAATAGTTTTCAGGAATAAATAATCGCAGACAGATTTTTTATAGCTAGATTTTGGCTGAGCCCATTAATTAATAAGGGTTAATTAATGGTATAGGGTGTAAAAAAATTTTCAAGATCGTCTATTGACCATGCATCATCTACTGAAAAATTACCAATTTTTGTCCTTCTCAGTGCCTTAAGGTAGGCTCCTGATTTCATCTCATCTCCAAAATCGCGGGCAATGGCCCTGATATAAGTCCCTTTACTGCAAACTATTTTAAAATCTGTTTCCGGCAAATCAAATCTGGTGATTTCAAATTGATGAATGAAAACTTTATTGGGTTTCAGGATGGTTGCATCACCCCTTCGGGCGTGAAAATAAGCACGTTCTCCTTCTATTTTTTTTGCCGAAAAAAGTGGCGGAACCTGATCCATCTCGCCTGTAAATTTTTCAGCTGCCTTTTGAACCAGTTCAGAATCAATATGCTTTGTGGGGTAGAATTTATCGGGTTGGATTTCCAGATCCGATGAGGGTGTAGAAGCTCCTAGAAAAAATGTACCTGTGTATTCCTTTTTCAGGCTCTGGAAGGCTTCAATTTCTTTGGTTTTTTTTCCTGTACATATGATCAGGAGTCCGGATGCCAATGGATCAAGGGTACCGGCATGGCCAACCTTGATCTTTTTAATCTTGAGTCGGTGCCTCAGCAAGGCTTTTATTTTCTTAACAACATCAAAGGATGTCCAGTATAAAGGCTTGTCTAATAGCAGAACTGTTCCGGCAATAAATTCTTCAGGTGTAATTATCTGGTCAGTCATTGCCGGTTTTTGTTGTTAAATGAATACCTGAAAAATTCAACGAATAAAGCGTTACTTAGCATATAATAACTTTTCAGGACTTAAAACACTACAAAATAAATGGCGGTAGCTCCTGCAATAGCAGTATAGGCAGAAAAATAGGCCAGTTTCCCTTTCTTTACAATTTTCAGCATCCAGCTGCAGGCAATAAGCCCTGAAATAAATGCAGCTACAGCACCGATAACCAACGATGAAGTGGCGATTGCTGATGGCTCAGTAGCACTTGTAAGTTCAAGTATTTCAAGGAATGATGCTCCGAAAATGGGTATCAGTACCATAAGAAAGGAAAATCTTGTGGCTTTTTCTCTGTCAATACCCAGGTAAAGTGCAGTACTAATGGTTGCTCCGCTTCGGCTTATTCCGGGCAGGATTGCAAATGTCTGCGCAAGACCTATTATAATGGCGCTTTTTAGGGTTATATCTTTTTTCTTATTGGGGGCAAAGCTGGTTAAAAGCAGCATGAGCGATGTTATAAGAAGCATGGAACCCACCAGTAAAATATTTCCTTCAAAAAGCGATTCTATCTGGCTTTTAAAAACGACACCCACAATGCCCACAGGTACAGCAGATATGATCAGGAGCAAAATAAATTTTGTTTCATCATTCCACTCGAATTTTATTAGGCTTGTAATAAGATTGAGAATATCATTGCGAAATACCACTATAACACTCAAAAAAGTGGCACCATGTACAATTATGGAAAAGGTGAGATTTTCTTCCTGCAATCCGAAAATTGCAGATCCGATTTCCAGGTGTCCGCTGCTGCTCACGGGCAAAAATTCGGTAAGGCCCTGCAAAAGGCCTAAAACAAGTGCTTCAATCCACGTCATATGAAAAAATTATTGGGTAAGGCCGGTTATACAGTCATCTGTTTACCGGGTTAAATAATGTGAATCAGGACTTTTCGTCCGGCTGTTTCTTTCTTTTTAAAATAGAATAGATTTGTATTCCATATCCGAGCAAAACCAGGAATGGAGCAAGTGTCAATCTTCTGAAATTAAAAAGATCATAGCTGAACTGGTTGGGGTCATCGCTGCCACCACCAATCATAAGGATAAATCCCAGCGCAGTAACCACCAGCCCGACTATAAGCAAGGTGTATTTGGTGCGGTTAAAAAGAAAATCTGTTTCAGGTTTTTGCTTCATATGAAAATCTTTTAATAGAGGTATAGATGGTCTGTTTTAATATGCAGATATTTTTTTACTGCAAAATGAGTTGAAATCCAGCTTACGATGATTCCCAGGAAAATTACCAGTGCAAACATGGTAAATAACATTTCAATATCCTGGAAATTAATCAGTTCAGGAATAGATTTTTGTGCTGCATAAAGCGAAAGCAAAAGCAAAGCAATGGATATGGCTGCTCCAATGATCCCCTGTACGATTCCTTTAATGACAAATGGTTTGCGGATAAATGACTGGGTAGCTCCAACCAGTTGCATACTCTTGATGAGAAACCTTTTTGAGAAAACACTCAGGCGAATTGTATTATTAATAAGGCTGAAAGCAATTACCAGCAACAATGCCCCGAAAAGAAAAAGAAAAATCCCAATTCTTCTTACGTTTTCGTTAACAATATGTACAAGATTCTTCTGATAATCAACTTCCCTGACAATCCTGCTTTTCAGTACTTCGCTTTCAAAAACCGAAAGACTGTCAGGATTTGCCCAGGCGGCATGAAGTTTTACCTCAATGGATGGGAAAAGGGGGTTGTAGCCAAGGAAACCAACAAAATCTTCACCCAATTCGGCCATTAGGTCTTCTGCGGCTTTATCGCTTGAAATAAACTCTGTTGATTTAACAGCTGGGAGAATTTCCAGGGTTTTTTGCAGCTGCGAAATCTCAGCATTACGGGCATTATCTGTAATTACGATGGAAAAACCTATATTCTCTTTCACGTGCTCCGAAAGTTTGCGGGCGTGCATAACGATAAGCCCCAGCAGGCCCAGTACGTAAAGTACAAGGGTAATGCTTACTACCGTTGATATGTAGGATGTTTTCAGCCGTCGGCCAATTACTATTTCTTCCGGTCGTGCCATCGATAAATTTAAGTTGCAAAGCTAATAAAAAATGCAGAATATTACCTTGTTCCAAACCTATTTACAAGACTTAATATTGTGTACGACTGGCAATAAAAAGAGCTTTCCGGTATCCTGGAAAGCTCTCTCTCTGGAATTAAAAAGAATCAATTACCGGCTTTTACCTGGTAAGTATGATCCTTTTCGTTATTACCTTGTTTTCAATGGTAAGTTTGCAGATATATATTCCGTTTGGGAGTGATTCAGCTGACAGATTTAATCTTTGTGTTTCATCAGCACCAACACGCCCTTCAAATAATGTTGCAACTCTTAACCCCGTAATATTAAAAATTTCTAGTGTTACATAACGGGGTTCAGGTATAACAAACTCTACATGAGCATTTTCCCTGAAAGGATTTGGATATACATGAACTGTAGCTTTCATGTCTGTGCTAAATTCTTTTGTAGTATTAAGCGTTTCCAAAGATTCTCCTCGCAATGGTGTGTTAATTTCCACACATTCCGAAACCATGCAACCATTCTGATCAGTAATACTAATGTTCTTCCACCCTGGTTCAAGTTCGTTGAATATAATTTCCTGTCCTTCATTAAAAAGGGATGTTTCGGCGTTATCATCCGTTTCGCAACTATCATTCAGGTTTATAAGATAAGGTGCGAAACCACCATTTACTTCTATTATTAGCTGTCCGTTGTTGTCATTAAATGATGATGGTATAATTTCAGTAATAGTAATGATAATTTCTTCAGGTTCTTCTATTTCGAAAGTTATTTCTCCGGGGCCGCAATTCTTTGAATCGCTTACCATAAGGGTGTGATTGCTGGCAGGAAGATTTTCAACGGTTAAAAGTCCATCCTGATAATCGCCCATATTATATAAATAGGGAGGGGCTCCGCCTGAAACAGAAAATTGTGCACTACCCGATTCATGGCCAAAGCAAATGCCGTGTTCAAGTGAAAGCAAAGTGGCAATAACCGGTATGGGTTCAGTAAGCGAAAAATCAATCTGAGCGGGTGTGCAGCCTTTTGAATCGTGCAGAAACCATGTATGATCACCTGCCGCTACGTCTGTTACAACGGTTTCATGGTTAAACCAGGCCAGTTCACTTCCGTTATGGTCAACCAGTTTATATGGAGGAGTTCCTCCTGTGCCACCCACTGAAACCTCAGTGGTATGTCCGAAGCAATAAATGGGTTCATAATCAAAATAGTGGCTTATTGGTTCCGGCTCGCCCACTTCAAAACATTGATGCCAGCTGCATCCGTTGGCATCAGTGACCGAAACAAGATAATTCCCGGGCGAAAGGTTAATGTATGTGGCTGTTTGTGTTTTTAAACCCTGAGAAGGCGCATCTTCATCTATTTCACACCCATTTGTAATGCAAATATTAAAAGTACCTGAGCCGTTGACTTCCAACATGATACTTCCATCATTACTTCCCGGGCAGCTTACATCGGTAACAGTAACGATAATCAAATCCGGGTCTATTTGACAGGATGTTAAAACAGCAGGTTCAACAAAGTCCGGGCCTATAGCTGCATTTGCCATCAGGTTCTGAAAGTTGAAAAGGATAAACAGCAGCCAGATTAGTGCAATTGTTTTACAGTGTTTCATTGTCTAAAAGTTTTGTGATAAAATGTTCCTGTTGCTGGTCTTTGAAACTTCTGCAAACCGGATTCATTTTAATACGCACATTGTTCTTCTTTGATAGTTCTTTCGCTTTGATCTTATTTAAACTAGTGGTGCTTTTCTAAATAAATAGCTTTTTAGTCGAACTATATTGCATGTTAATTGCAATAAAAAAACAATTATTGATAAAGGTATTCTGCGAATAATGTCCCCGCAATACGGAATGTCACATATTTTTGTATTGTGGTAAACCCTTAGCAAAATGTGGTTTTTTAGTATTAAAAACCATTATGTCAGGGTTTTATGTTTCATGTAGGATATTTTTTACAATGAAATAAAAATGCAATGCATTCATTTGAGATTAAAAAACCCGAAAGCTTATACTAAGCGACGATAATATGATCCTTACAGTATATACAATTTTAATCACTCTAATAAAAGATGCATACAGCTGAGATTAAATACTTAATTTTACATTTTAAAAAAAAAGAAATATGGCAAATAAAATCATGGATCCCATAGGTCGTTTGATGGGATTGAGATACAAATCGCATCCATGGCACGGAGTCGACATTGGTAAAGATGCACCTGACCAGATTACCTGTTTTGTAGAAATGGTTAGCACCGATACAGTAAAATATGAAGTGGATAAGGTAACAGGTTACCTGAAAATTGACCGCCCGCAAAAATATTCAAATGTATTGCCGGCTATGTATGGGTTTATTCCGCAGACCCTTTGTGCCAAAAGGACTGCCGAGTTTGCCAATGAAAAAACCGGCAGAGATGATTTGATAGGAGATGGTGACCCTCTTGATATTTGTATCCTTACCGAAAAATCCATTTCGCACGGAGATATCCTTGTGGATGCCATACCCATCGGCGGCTTTCGTATGCTTGATAACAATCAGGCTGATGACAAGATCATTGCCGTTTTGAAAGATGATGCGGTTTATGGTGCCATGGAAGATATTTCAGAATGTCCGTCGCCGGTTGTTGAAAGGTTGAAGCATTACTTCCTTACTTATAAAGATCTTCCCAATACGAAGCTGGATGTTGAAATCACTCACACATACAATGCTGATGAAGCCAAGGATGTTATTCGAAGAACGATAGAAGATTACCGTGTGAAGTTTGAAAATCTTGACAATCTTTTATCAACAGTATAGCCGGAAGCAGTTCTTACAATTTCCCGTTCAGCCTGAATATTCTTCCTGGCAGGGGCTTTACTGCACCCTTAAACTCAAGATTGAGCAGTAGTGATGATGCCTTGCTGAATGAAAACCCTGATTTACTTACCAGATAATCGAAGGAAGCTTCGCCGGTCTCTTTCATCATGTCGGTAAGAATCTTTTCTTCTGGTTCAATCTCTATGAACAATTGTTGTTGTTTGTTTTTTGATTTTGAAGGTTCGCTTTCCCACTGCATAATATATTCAATATCGGCGGGCGATTCGATAAGGTTGGCCTTGTGTATCTTGATTAGATGGTTGCATCCCTGGCTGTAAATGTCTGTGGTTCGGCCGGGCACTGCAAAAACATCTCTGTTGTATGAATTGGCAATATTTGCTGTAATGAGTGCACCACCGGTTTTAGCTGCCTCAACAACAATGAGGGCATCTACAAGGCCTGCAATGATCCGGTTTCTTTTGGGGAAGTTTTCTCTGTCGGGTTTGGTTTGACTGGTAAAATCGGAAAGTAATCCGCCGTTTTCTTCCAGCATTTTTCGGGCCAGGGGCTTATTGAGTGGCGGGTAAATGCGGTCCAGCCCGTGACCCAAAACTCCAACGGTTTGTAAGTTATTGTCCATTGCAGTTTTATGCGCCCTGGCATCTACCCCGTAGGCCAGTCCGCTTATTATCAGGGGGTCGTGTTTACTTATTCCTTCAACTATTTCAGTGCATTTCGATTTGCCATATTCGGTAATATTTCTGGTGCCGACTACGGCAATGATTTTTTGCTTATTAAGATCTGCCCTCCCTTTGTAGAATAGCAGTATGGGCCCGTCTTCACAGTGTTTCAGCCTTTCCGGGTATCCTTTTTCCGTAAAAAAAAACACCTTGAGTTTGTTTTTTTCAATGAAGCGTATTTCCTTTTCTACCCGTTCAAAATCTTTGAAGCGAAGTACGGCACGTGCAAGGTGGCCGCCAATACCGGGGATTTTCAAAAGTGAGGATTCTTTTTCCGAAAAAACGGCATCGATACCCCCACAATACGAGATAAGTTTTTTGGCTGTTATTCCCCCGACACCGGGTATCATGGTTAATGCAATTTTGTATTTAAGCAAATCATCCATAATATTTTAAATCATTTTTCAGGAACATCCATTGGTGGTGAGGTAAAAACTTAAATTTATTTTTTCACAACACCGGCAGGATTAATTAATTTAGTTGTTGAATATCTTTTTGTGCTGCCAGCACCGGTTCAAGTTCTTTACCCCTAAGTATATATCCGTAATTTCCCAGTGCAGGAGCCAGCGCATCGGGTACATGATCGTTGTGAATGATCATAGCCTTGTATTTTGATAATACTTCATCATGCGATAATACGTAGTTTTTATTAAACTTCCGGCTTACATAGCAAACATGATATTTCCGTGTGAAAGGAGCAGTCATTTTATTGTTAACGACAACACTTGCCCATTCCTGGTAAATATCGAAATCACATGCATAGTTAAACATGTCGGTGGTAAATCCGCCAGGAGGACGCATATTTACTTCGAGGGCCACCAGTTTTCCGCTGTTATGAAGCCTGAAAAATTCAAAATGAAAAAACCGCGACTTCACTTTAAAGGCTTTGATGATTTTCCGGCCGGCCTCCTCAAGGTCTTTCGGTATGTCGCGAAATGAATAATAGGAAACATGCGTATCGTTGTTCACCACTTCCATAACCCCGCTGTCATAAGCATGGCCGGTGTAAAACAGCAGATTTCCGCAATTATCGGTCAAACCGTCAAAGGACTCAATATCACCTTTGATGAATTCCTCCATGATATAAGGTATATCGGGTTTGGTTTCAAAGAAAAACCGGAGTTCATCGTCGTTGTTGATTTTATAGGTATTTGCAGCACCTACCCCGGTATCGGGCTTGCCCACAACAGGGTAACCTGTTTCCTGAATAAATTCGAGTGCATCTTCAAAAGTGTCGATGACTCTTCCGCGGGCTACATTTACTCCTGCATTCAGAAAAACTTTTTTCATTTGCGACTTCTGTTTAATGATGTCCAGCTCATGGAGCCTTATTCCATCTATATTAAAATCGGTCCGGAGCTTTGCTTCGGTTTCCAGCCAGTATTCATTGTTGGAGTCGATGCCTTCTATCTTTCCGTACTTCCATGTAAAATAACCTGTCGCACGAAGCAATTGATTGTAATTGTGCATGTCTTCCACCTTAAAGTATTCAGTGAAAGCTGACCTGAGTTCTGGTCTTAGCTCATTATAATTCAGGTCACCCAAACCCAACACAGTGGCTCCGAATTTTTTCAGAGCTACACAAAAATGATAGTAATTGGGTGGGAAGTGTGGTGAAAAGTAAACGTAATTCATAAGATAATCCTTTATATCTCCTTAATCATAAAAGTAAAAAGCTGTGCATGCCATTTTTTTTATACCAACGGCTTAAAACTAAATTACAAGATACAAAGGATTTTAACACGAATGTTTGCATTATTATCTTCCACAAGGAATTTTTTTTCCAGCTCTTGCAAACTGCAATTCCATGATTCTGAATGTTCTTTCTTTAGAACTTGTATGAACGATTAAAAATAGATCCACGAAGGCAGTTGTTTGAAGTCATAAGGAAAACTCCTTGTACAGCTGATCCTTCATAACCGGTATTTAACCCATAAAAACAAATTATATTTTTTCAGGGATATAAGGCAATTAAATAAAAAAACGTATGTTCGTAAAAAATGTCTATGCAGGTAACAGTACTTGTTTGCCCACTGAACTGGGGGCTGGGGCATGCCACACGGTGTATACCCTTAATTCGACAACTGATTGATGAAAATTGCCGTGTGATAATTGCGGCATCCGGGGCAACCCTTAACCTGCTGAAGCAGGAATTCGGCTCTGGGGTTGAATATGAAGATTTCCCGGGCAAAGAGATCAGATATTCGCGGGGTAAGTTTATGATACTCAAGCTTACTGCTCAGTTGCCCGCTTTCCTGTATTCCATTTATAAAGAGTACAGATGGATGCAAAAACAGGTAAAGTGCATTAAGCCTGATATCATAATATCGGATAACAGATATGGTGCGAGGTCCGGATCAGCAGTTTCGGTTTTTTTAACCCATCAGTTATTTGTACAAATGCCCCCAAGGCTCAGGTTGTTCCAGAGATTAGCCAATAGCATCAATCATATTTTTATCCGTGCATTTGATCATTGCTGGGTGCCTGATGTTCCTGATACTCCCGGTTTGTCCGGCAATTTATCACATCAAAGACATTTACCTTTTGTACGGTTTACAGGACCTCTTAGTAGGTTTTCAGTTGATAAAGAGTATATATGTTCCGGTTATCATGATCTCTTACCCCGGAACTTTATCCTGGTCATCCTTTCGGGGCCTGAACCTCAGCGAAGTATACTCGAAGATAAACTGAAAGAGGAACTAAGCGAAGAAGTTCTGGTTGGTTTCAGAGCTGTTCCTGGAAAAATGCAATTGAAGAAATCGGAAAACCATTACTGGTTTGATCATGGGGATACGGATATGATGGGATGGTGTTTGAAAAACTGTCGTGCAGTGATCAGCAGGTCGGGCTATACCACATTGATGGATATGGCTGTCTTTGGCAAAAAGGCAGTTTTGATATCCACACCCGGACAAACGGAGCAGGAATACCTAGCGGGTTTATTCAGCCGTCAAAATTATACTGTTTCACTGGCTCAGAGGGATCTCTCTGGAATAAAAGATGCACTGGTAAAAAGCCAAATCCTTGCAGGTGTGCCAGAAATTTCAGATTCAGGGTTGCTGGGTAAATGTATTAACCAGGTCTTAAAGGAAGCTGAGAAAAATCAGTAGGTTTTGGTCATGGTAGCCGGCACAGTTATAATAAAATCAGCCTGGTTAAGATATTCTTCATTTAGAGAATCAACCTGGTCCTGTTCTACAGTACTGATGGTAATCATTTGCAAATCTGGGTTCATCTGGTGAAGATACCACACAATCCCTTCATAATTGTTCGAATGATAGGTGCCATGAAAATGGATAAATAGGTTTCCGGAGTTGAAATTTTTCATGATAAAATATGCCATGGTAGCATCTTTTATTGCCTGAGCCTTAGGGAAGTTCTCATTGGCATGCGCCGGCATACCGGTCATTTCAAGCATTGCCTTATATCCCGGAAGATCGGGGTCATAGGCCACGGGTAAAGGGGCAACAAAACGCAATGCTTCCGGGCTCAACCTTTCCAGTCCTTCAAATCCTTCGCGGTTTACCAAGGCTGCATATCTGCGGGGAATATTGCTTGCAATAAATGTAAGTTCGTTTTCACGAGCAAACTCCAGCAGAGGCCTGATGTCGGTATTGTAGTTGTTCCATAGTCGGGCTTCCGATCTGAAATTCCTTTCGGCTATCAGTCCTGAGAAATACTCATCAATGATCAGCTGGTCATCGGCTTCAAACATTTCCATTCCCATTACAAGGTTTTCAGCTTTGCGGTCATGCAACGCTAGGGTTAGTTCAAGTTGCAGCCAGTGACTGATAGGATTGTTGTGAAGTTCTCCGAACAATACAATATCAGCACTTGCAGCAACATCAGCCATACTTAAAAAGTTAACTGGTTGCCCGTTTTTATCAAAAATCTGGTAGGCTTTAAGGTCTTGTGCTGAAAGTGTTGAAAAGGTGAATATGATTAATGCAATCAAGAAAAAAGTTTTCTTTACGGGCATAACAAAGTTTTGTTGGATTTATAAACGCATAACTGTTTTTCTAACCTATTGAAAGCTATAATGTTTGCAAAGGTTATAATCTAATTTTCACTAAAGGTTTTCCAGTTCTTTGGATGTAAATGAAAGTGGGAGCAGGTCCTGAACTTTTTCGATGACAAAAATTTTGCCGGAATGCCCGCTTAGATAAATCTTTACCGGCTCTTGCTGTTTAACTTCATATTCCAGCATAACCTGCCTGCAGGCTCCGCATGGAGTAACAGGATGGCCGATATCACGAGATCTGGAGTTGCCGCTTATGGCAATGGCCTTAATTTTTACGTTAGGATATTTTGCAGAAGCTGCAAAAACGGCAACCCTTTCGGCACACAATCCACTGGGGTAAGCAGCATTTTCCTGGTTACTGCCCAAAACAATTTCGCCGTTTTCAAGCAGCACAGCAGCGCCCACATAAAAACCCGAATAGGGAGCATAGGCCTGTGTTGTCATCTGGCGCGAGATTTTGATGAGCACCTGCTCAGAATCGGCAAGTTCTTTCGCATCATCTGCTTCGATAAGGGAAAGAGAAATTTCAACTTTTTTCATGGAGAAAAATATCAGGTTACCATTGAGAAATATATAATAAAAACCCCGGAGTTCAGCCTCAGGGAAGTAAAAATAATCAATACAAATCTTTTTACAAAAAAAATACCTTTTCAGGGGTGTATCTTATACGCATAAATGTGGCTTGAGGTTATCCCCCGAGAATTTAAATTTAGGTGTGAAATCTGTTAAAATTAAACAATTAACGACAAAAAACCGTTAATGATATAAAAAAACAGCATTAATAAGCGTGGTAAAATTGATTTTAACCGAAAATTCATCTATATTTGGGAAAGCTAAGATAATTGCTTTTTTAACTACAAAAAGCCTTTATTGGTTTAAATTATTGTTTAATTTTTAAAATATACTATTATGGATAAATCAACTGGAAAAGCCCTCGTGGGTTTTATTGTAGGAGCTGCAGTAGGTG
>SKVR01000248.1 GCA_007129355.1 Bacteroidales bacterium
AGGTGGTTGATACCACTGTAAGAGTAACGGTATATGTTGTATCCTTATCAGAAAAATTGGTATAGATATGCTCGGGGTGGGTTTCCACTGAAAAGGTTCCGTCGCCGAAATCCCAGAAATAAAGAAGAATATTTCCATGCGACTGGTTTGTAAAATTTACGGTATGTGGCGAACAACCTGAAACCTCATCCACATCAAAATCAGCAATGATCTGCGGATGTACTTTTACCTTTCGCTGGCGGGTGTCGGTGCAACCTTCAATACTGGTTGCAGTTAAGTGAATGGTATACTCCTCCATACTATCAAGGAGATCGTAATAATAAGTGAAGTTATCATCTGCCTGGGTGCCGATGGTTCCGTCGTCAAAATCCCATACATATCCGTCAGTTGCCCCCTCAGAGTGGTTGGCAATATTTACCATATGCGTATTACACATGTCAGGCTGATGAGTAAAAAACTGTGCCTTAACATAAGGCAGGATTAGAAGGGGAGAAATATCCACAGAGGTGCATCCGGTTGATGGGTCGGTATATTCATATTGAACGTAAAACTGACCCACTCCCACATCATAGGGTAGAAAATCATCAAAATCGATATAAGGCAGATTAAGAATATTATAGCTTGCATCAAGAATATTGTATGTGCCTCCCTCCGGATATCCTCCATAAAGTGAAAATCCCGGAGTATTTGCACACACTTCAGTTACCATATCCAGTTCAACGTCGGGTAAGGGCATTACATACACGATTACCTCTGCCGAAACCGGATCGAGATAATCGTAATCCAGATCAGTTATTGTTATGGTGTAGGTGGTTGTATCATCGGGACTTACAACAGGTGAAATGGCATTTGGGACCAGTGTGTTATCATCGGGTTCCGCAGTCCAGTGGTAATGGTAATTTCCTGAACCACCCGTAGGTAATACCCATAGCTGGCTTTCCTCTCCATAGCAGATTTGCTCAGGAGTTGCTGTTACCTGAACTATGGCAAGGTCATTTAGGTACACAAATACAACTACCTGGTCTGTTGAGATACAACCTGTTTCAAGATCTGTTACGGTTAGAGTAAAAACTTGTGATTCTGTAAGTATAACGGTTGTGGGATCCTGCACATGAGGATCTTCAAAAAGATGCTCCGGCGACCAGTGGTAGGAATAATTTCCATCGCCGCCATCAGCAGCAGAAAAACTGGTGGCAAGGCCAGTTTCGAGAATCTGATCGGGGCCTGCATCGGCAAGAGGCAAACCATGAACGGTAACGGTTGCAGTAGCTGATGCCCCGCAACCATATTCATCAGCATAGGTATAAGTAATTTCATAGTCACCGGGTGGAGCCAGCCCCACATTAAACTGGTTACCTGATACAAAATCACCTGAGAAATAGCCTCCGACCGGGCTCGCCAGCCCGGCAAGCGGTTGTAAGCCCCCATAATCGCAAAATTCTGTTCCTTCCCATTCAATTTCCGGTAAGGCAACGATTTCGAGTATTTCTGTGGCACTTCCGCTACATTTTGATGCATCGTCAGTGTATACGTATGTAATTTCATACTCTCCGGGCCCAAGAGTTGATGGGTTAATTATTCCTAACCAATTGGGCGCGCCATTAATATACCAGGTGCCTCCTGCAGGATATCCGCTATCAAGACGGAAACCTTCACTGTCTTCACATATAGGTTCAAAAGGATCAATGCTTACATCAAAGGGGTTATCAGTAGATTGTACGAAAAAGCTGTAGGGGGCATTACCGGGACGGCAAAATATCACCGAATGCACAATCGGGCCACCATCCGGATCGCCGGGCAGGTCATCGAAGCAAAGTGGAATGATATAACCATCCATTGTATTGGCCATCACAGGTTCTCCACAATCCACAGTATATTCAAAGCTTCCCTGGGCGGTTGTAAAACCAATATTTACCCCTTGTGATTCGGGATGCATAATGAGTATAAGCTCTATACAATTATACTGCTGGCCAAAATCACAACATGGATTATCGGGAATTATCTGCAAGGTTTCCCAGGTTTCATTGGGTGATGCACTTACGTCAACTTCAAACGATGGACTGTCAGGGCACATGGGCTCCTGTCCACTCGACAATTTTGGTAAAAATAATAGAAATATGATAGCCGTAAAAACACGCAAAAATAAAGGATTCATGTGTATGCGCCGGTTAAAAATCCGATTTGCAAACGCCTTGAATAATGCCAAAAAATTTCCGGCACCATGCGCAGTAAAACTTTCTTTACATGATATGAAGTCTTTGAAT
This sequence comes from Bacteroidales bacterium, assembly GCA_007129355.1. Lineage (GTDB taxonomy): Bacteria > Bacteroidota > Bacteroidia > Bacteroidales > UBA7960 > SKVR01. The sequence continues at coordinate 2,265 of SKVR01000248.1, forward strand.
ATGCTGATGCCTTTAGTGTATATTAACATTCCATATTTTGCGTTTGATACAACATCATTTTTCTCCCTCCGGCCAATGTATTTCCATGTCTGATGTTACCTGACGAAATTAGTAAATAATATGTCCGTATATTTTGGATAATTCAACCATATTGTATAGGTGATATCACCTGTTTAATCAATGGTTTCTTTCGGTATTCTTACCTGTAAAAATTTTTTGCTCTTTTTTTTGGAGACAACCACTGAAAATTATAATAAATAGATGTAATGTTTTGCGCCTGATTATCAGCATGTTGATTCCATTGTATTCCCTGATAGTCAATCGTGTTTAAACTAAAACAGATTTGATTTGTTTTTATATCTTAAATCCAAAGAAAACCATTTTTAAAACCTTCGTTACACTTATGATTTTATTGAGTCTTAGTGGATTTACAGAAACCGAAAATAACCCCCTGCTGGCTGATTTTAAAACCCCCTGCGAAACTCCTCCGTTTCATAGTATCCGCCATGATCATTATCTGCCGGCTTTTAAGGCAGCTATAGATGAAGCCAAAAATGAGATTGAAGCAATTGCCAATGCGGAGACTGCTCCTGATTTCAGGAACACAATTGAAGCGATCTCGCAGAGTGGCGAACGTTTATCGCGCATTAGCAGCATCTTTTTTAATCTCAACAGTGCTGAAACAGATGAGGAAATGCAGCAGATCGCCCGTGATGCATCACCTTTGATTACTGATTTTTACAATGATATTCTTTTTAACGAAAAACTTTTTCAAAGGGTAAGGCAGGTTTATGAACAATCTGAAAACTTTGAACTGACATCTGAGCAAAAGATGCTCCTTGAAAAAACCTGGAAAAGCTTTGCCCGCAATGGTGCTTTACTTCCTGCTGATAAAAAACAGAAGATGCGCGAAATTTCCCGCGAACTTTCTGAGCTTTCACTCAAATTCAGTGATAATATTCTTGCTGAAACCAATGACTGGTTTTTGCATATTACAGATGAAGCGGAGCTTTCAGGCTTGCCGCAGTCTGCCATTGATGGCGCAACTCAAGCTGCAAGTAGTAAAGAACTGGAAGGTTGGGTCATAACGCTCCATGCACCCAGCTTTGTCCCTTTTATGAGGTATTCTGACCGGCGTGATCTTCGTGAGAAAGTTTATATGGCCTATTCAACCCGTTCCTATAAGGTTAATGAATATGACAACACCGAAATTCTTACCCGAATAGCCAATCTCAGGCTCGAAAAGGCAAACCTGTTAGGCTATTCTTCACATGCCGATTTTGTGCTGGAAGAAACCATGGCGCAAAATGCAAATACAGTGAATAGCTTCCTGAAAGAACTTGCCGATGCATCATTACCCGTAGCAAAAAAAGAACTTGCCGATGTGCAGGAATTTGCAAAAACAAAAGGCTTTAATCAAGCCATTGAGACCTGGGATTGGGCCTATTATGCCGAAAAGCTCAGACAGGAGAAATATGATTTTGACGAAGAACTTACCCGTCCCTATTTTCAGCTGGAAAAGGTAAAAGAAGGAATTTTCGAACTTACGAACAGGCTTTGGGGACTTACCTACAAGCCCAATACCGAAATCCCTGTTTATCAGAAGGATGTTGCGGTTTATGAAGTTTATGGTGTTGATGGGAAATTCCTGTCATTACTTTACCTGGATTTTTTCCCTCGACCCGGAAAAAGTGCCGGGGCATGGATGACCAGCTTCCGTGAGCAATACCGTAAAAATGGTCAAGATATCCGACCACAGGTTTCCCTGGTATGTAATTTCTCAAAACCAACAGATACCAAACCTTCGCTGCTTAGCTTTAATGAGGTTACCACATTTTTACATGAATTTGGTCATGCTTTACATGGTATGATGTCGGATGTAAATTATGTGGATTTATCGGGCACCAGTGTTTATCGCGATTTTGTTGAGCTGCCTTCACAAATCATGGAAAACTGGGCTGTGGAGCATGAGTTTCTTGACTTGTTTGCAAGGCATTACGAAACGGGCGATCCCATTCCGGCTGAGCTGGTTGAAAAGATCATTGAAACCAGAAATTTCCATGCAGCCTATGCCACTGTTCGTCAGCTCAGTTTTGGACTAAATGATATGGCATGGCACAGTATAACCCAGCCAGTTAAGATGAAGCCGGAAATTTTTGAGCGTACAGCCATGCAGCCCGTGCAGCTTTTCAACTGGATTGATGGCACCATGATGAGTACCGGCTTCTCTCATATTTTTGCCGGGGGCTATGCAGCAGGATATTATGGTTACAAATGGGCCGAAGTGCTGGATGCTGATGCATACAAAGCTTTCCGGGAGAATGGAATTTTCGACAAAGCTACTGCAGAAAAATTCCGTAACTATATCCTTTCAAAAGGAGGCAGCGAACCCCCGATGGAACTTTATGTGAAATTCAGAGGTAAAGAACCTGCCATCGATGCTATGCTTGAAAGAGACGGACTGAAGAAATTATAAGATTCTTAATTTCGTAATCTAAATAAATTTAGCCTTGCAATTTGCAGGGCTATTTTTTTGCCCATTTATCATCTTTGGTTTGAAAAACTTTACATGCGGATTGAAATATACTTATATTTGTAATGTATTGATATTGTTTTGTTTAAATTATTTTTCTAAAGCATAAACAAAACGAAAAAAATAATGTTTGGAATAATAAAGAAATATTTAAACCTTAACATTATATGTTTTCATCCGGTTTAAACCATAAATCAGATCACATCCAAAACGGGGAGGTTACTTTTCAGTCTGTACTTGAAGATTTTTATGCACGTTACAAGCGTGTTTTGCAGGGCGGATCTGAAAAGGCAGTTGCCTTGCACAGAAGTCGTGGAAAGCTCACAGCAAGAGAGAGAATTGAAAATCTGCTGGATAAGGATTCCCCCTTTCTTGAACTTTCAGCATTGGCAGCCATGGGGCAGTATCAAGATCAATTTCCTGCAGCAGGAGTAGTTACCGGAATTGGAAAAGTGCAGGGCAGGTATGTGGTTATTGTAGCCAATGATGCCACAGTCAAGGGCGGAACATACATCCGCGAAACCATCCGAAAGCATATTCGTGCACAGGAAATAGCTATCGATAATCATCTTCCGGCCATTTACCTGGTTGATAGTGGTGGAATTTTTCTTCCGGAGCAATCCAGGGTTTTTCCCGATCGTGATGATTTTGGCCGTATTTTCAGCAATCAGGCACGTATGTCGGCCATGAATATTCCGCAGATTGCTGTTGTAATGGGTTCTTGCACTGCAGGTGGAGCCTATATACCTGCCATGAGCGATGAAAGCATTATTGTGAAAAATCAGGGGACCATTTTTATTGGTGGCCCTCCACTGGTAAAGGCCGCCACCGGTGAAGAAGTTACAGATGAAGAGCTGGGTGGGGGTGAAGTGCATGCAAAAATTTCAGGTGTTGTCGATCACCTGGCCGATGATGATGTACATGCCCTGAATATTTGTCGCGATATCGTAGCTACGTTTCCCATGCCCGATAAACAAATTGTCGACAGGATTGAATCTCGTGATGCTCTCTATCCATTAGAAGAACTTCACAATTATGCTGTTTTAAAAAATAATCTTCCGGTAGATCATTTTACTATTATTGAACGACTGGTTGATGCGGGTGAATTTCATCCTTTCAAAGCCGAGTACGCCAAAACCATTATTACCGGCTTCGCCCGTATTGACGGCTACAAGGTTGGCATTATTGCCAACAACGGAGTTGTATTTGGCGAAACAGCCCGTAAGGCGGCACACTTCATCCAGCTTTGCAACTACCGGAAAATTCCCATGATCTTTTTACAGAATATTACAGGATTCATAGTTGGCAAAAAATATGAGCATGATGGTATTGCCCGCGACGGTGCCAAATGGATACATGCAGTTGCAACCAGTACTGTGCCCATCATTAGCATTGTAACTGGTGGTTCCTACGGTGCCGGCAACTATGCCATGGCCGGACGTGCATTTGACCCCCGGTTTCTGTTTATGTGGCCCAACGCACGTATTGGCGTTATGGGTGGCGAGCAGGCTGCCAGGGTACTCACACAGATCAAACAGGCTAAAGCTCACAAAGCCGATACAGATAAACACCAGGAAACAGAAGAGGAAGTTTACAACGAAATTAAAGCCCGGTACGATTATGAAAGTTCAGCCATTTATTCCACCAGCCGCATATGGGATGATGGCATCATTGATCCCGCCAATACCAGAAAAATTCTATCCATTGTTCTGGAAATAACTTCCAACAAAAAGTGGAAAGAGCACCGGCCAGGGGTTTACAGGATGTGATTTGGTTAGTTAGTTATTGAGTTAGTAGGTTATTAAGTAAATGGGAAAACAAGAAAATAAGAAAATAAGAAAGTAAGAAAGTAGGGTTTTCGTATTTAGCTTTGCTGAGGTTGCCAAAGGCTCGGTTCGTGCTTCGGCAATGAGTTTATGAGTTCGGAAAGTTTATAAAACTAATCTTTATGGAAACATACCAGAACATACAGACAGGTATCAGGGACGGGGTTTTTTCTCTTACTTTGAACAGGGAAGAGAAAAGAAATGCCATAAATGAGCAAACTATGGATGAACTGCTGGATGCAATTGGCAGCATTCCCAAGGAAAAAGAAGTTGTAGTTGCTGTTTTGCAGGCCAGGGGAACTGATTTTTGTGCCGGTGCCGATCTTGACTGGATGCGAACCACCCAGCAAATGACGGTTGATCAGCTGCAGCAACAGAATACCAAACTGCAAAGGGTTTTTGAGCTCTGGTATGATTTGCCGGTTTTTACAATTGCTCTTTTACACGGAAACGTAGTAGGAGGCGCCATCGGACTGGTAGCCGCATCAGACCTTGTAATTGCACGACCCGATACCATGTTCAGGTTTTCAGAGGTGAGTCTGGGATTGATTCCTGCAACCATTGCTCCTTATGTGCTTCAAAGAACCGGTAAAAGGTTCATTCGTAATACTATGATTACAACCATGCCTTTTAATGCCGATGAAGCAAAGGATAATCAACTGGTTGACGTAATTGCCGACAAGGGACTTATGAAGGATATAACCAAAGATTATATCTCGTATCTCAAAAAAAATGAACCTAATGCAGTAGCCCGTTGTAAACAATTGTTGAATGATCTTGTTTTAAGTCGGGTGCAGGAGCCTGTAGATCAGCACACCACACGATTGCTAGCCGAAGTCAGGAAGTCTGATGCCGCGTCGCAACGTATTGAAAAGTTTTTTAAAAAAGCAAGTAAGAGGAATGAAGATTAAAAAAGTACTCATAGCCAACAGGGGAGAGATTGCCTTGAGGATAATGCGTAGTTTGAAAAAACTGCAAGTTCACAGTATTGCAGTTTATACAGAAGCTGAAAAAAATGATCAGCATGTGAAAATGGCAGATGAAGCCCATTCGTTAGGTGAAGGAAGCCTGGAGAAAACCTGGTTGAATGTTCACCTTATTATTGAAATTGCAAGGCAGTCGGGTGCTGATGCCATACATCCGGGTTATGGTTTTTTATCTGAAAATGCTGCCTTTGCCCATGCATGTGAAGATGCAGGAATTATTTTTATGGGTCCTGAAAGCCATGTTATTCAAAAAATGGGCAGTAAAACCCTGGCGGCAAAATATGCACGGGAAGCTCAAATTCCGCTTTTGCCCCGACTGGAAGGCTCTCCTGAATTTTTAATTGAAAATGCTTCTTCTTTGGGATTTCCCGTTCTTGTGAAAGCAGCATCCGGTGGCGGAGGCAAAGGTATGATAAGAGTGGATGCCCCGGAAATGCTCAAGGATGCAGTTTATAATGCATCAGAACAGGCAAAGCGTTATTTTGCCGATGACACGGTATATGTTGAAAAATACGTTGAAAATCCCAGACATATTGAAGTTCAGGTACTGGCCGATCATCATGGTAACGTGATACATCTGCTGGAAAGAGAATGTACATTGCAACGAAACCACCAGAAAGTGGTTGAAGAAGCCCCATCCGTTACACTAAACGATAAGGTACGTGCCGGATTGCACCAGAGCGCTGTAAGCCTTGCACGTACTGTAGGATACAGAAGCGCCGGAACGGTAGAGTTTATTATGGATGAAAACCTGCAGTTCTATTTTCTGGAGATGAATACCCGGATTCAGGTAGAACATCCTGTTACGGAAATGATAACCGGAGTTGATCTTATAGAAGAACAAATCAGAATAGCTGAGGGCAATTTCCTGTCAATTAAGCAAGCAGATATTTCTTCCAATGGTCATGCCATAGAAATGCGTCTGTATGCCGAAGATCCTGCCACGGGTTTCAGACCATCGGCAGGCTTTGTGAAGAAAATCATTTTTCCCAAAGCGCGCGGATTGCGCATTGATAGTGCCCTGGAAAATGCAGGTTTTGTGCACCCCAGTTTTGATGCCATGATTGCAAAAGTTGTTTTTCATGGGAAAACCCGGGAAGAGGCAATTAGCGGTATGCAACAAGCTTTATCAGGTATTATGGTGCATGGCATTAAAACCAATATTGACCTTCTTGTCAATATTGCTGATGATGAATCTTATAAGAAAAACAAGATCAGTACTCACTCTATCGGGCAAAATCTCAAAAAATGGTCTGTTCGTTATTTTGAAGAAGAACCGCTATTATGGACTGCGGCCTTGTTTATATGGCTGGAGCGATTTAACAAAATTCCCGGAAACAGTTCATGGAGGATGATCGGAAATGAAAAACTGAAAATCAATAATGTTGAAAAAAATATTTTTTATCATCCGAAAGGCGATGGAGGACTTAATGTTACTATGGATTATAAAACCGGAAGCATTAGCAATATCTCCCTGAAAGACCATAAAGTTGACTTTTTGTGGAACAATATTCCCAAAACAGTTGTTTTTAATCATTCGCAACGTGATGCAATATTTCTGATTGAAGGAAAACAATATCATATTTTGCTCCCTGATATTTTGCCTTTGCCCAAGCAGGCTTCAAATGGAGGTATACTTAAGATACCTGATTTAAAGGCAACATTATTCGGGAAAGTATTACGCATTAATGTTTCAGAAAAACAAAAAGTAAAAAATGGCGAACCACTGCTGGTATTGGAATCCATGAAAATGGAAAATACAATCCTTGCTCCTGTGGATAGCATAATTTCAAAAATAAATGTAAAAGTTGGCGATCAGGTAAGTGATGGGCAAACGCTCATCTTTTTCGAATCCTAAGCCTTAAATCTTAACAAAAAAAGCCGAAATGAAAAACAGTCCCTATTTTTCGCAGGAGCACGAAGACTTCCGTCATATGGTGCGAAAATTTGCAGAAGAGAAAGTGCGTCCTGTTGCTGCTGAACTGGACCAGAAAGAACAATTTTCAGTTGAACTGACCCGGGCCATGGGCCATGCCGGGCTTTTCGGGGTGAATATTCCCAAAGAATATGGCGGTCATGGACGCGACTACCGTTCACTGGTTCTTGCCGTTGAAGAAATTGCCCGTATAGATGGTAGCCAGGCAGCAACAATTGCAGCGCACAATTCATTGGGAATTGGTCCCATCTATATGTTTGGAACAGAAGAACAAAAAAAGAATTTTATTCCAAGGCTTACTTCGGGTGACCACACCTGGGCATTTGCCCTTACTGAGCCCAATGCTGGTAGCGATGCCATGGGAGCCGAAACAAAAGCTGAACTCGTTGAAGGACAATGGGTAATTAACGGGCATAAGATTTTCATTTCCAATGCAGCTTCTTCTATGTCGCTCGGAGGGACCATTCTGGTCATTACCGGTGAAGAAGATGGAAAAAAACAACTTACTACCATATTGGTGGAAAGCTCGACTCAAGGGTATATCAAGGAAAGGATTACCAATAAAATGATGTGGCGCAGCGCCGATACCGGAAAGCTTAGTTTTGAAGATGTAAGAGTGCCCGAAGCAAATTTGTTGGGTGAACTTGGTAAAGGTGGTAAGCAAATGCTGGAAACCCTGGATAGTGGACGTCTTACCATTGGTGCTATGGGTCTGGGCCTTGCTAAAGGTGCCTTTGAAATGGCTCAGAATTATGCAAATCAGCGGCATCAGTTTGGAAAACCCATTAAAAAATTCCAGGCAATCTCTTTTAAACTTGCCGATATGGCCCTGAAAATTGAACTTGCTTCAAATATTCTTTACAATGCAGTATGGCGCAAGGACAATGGATTACCCTTTGGTAAAGAAGCTGCCATGGCAAAGCTCTACACATCAGAGATTGCTAAAGAAATCTCCGACGAAGCTGTCCAGATTCATGGTGCCTATGGTTTGGTAAGCGACAGTGATATCGAACGCTTCTACCGCGATCAGCGCATATTACAAATCGGAGAAGGTACAAGCGAAATATTAAGACTTGTAATTTCAAGACACATAGACCAATAAAAAACAAAAAAAGCACATATTATGGAAGACCGCAAGAAAGATCATATCAACCTTGCACTTACCAATCGCACAGGAACCATTGAAAAGGATACTCGCTTTATTTATGAGCCACTCCTTTCAGGTCATGTAGTTCCTGAGTTGCCGCAGGTAAAACTTGCTGGTAAGGCTATGAAAGTTCCTTTATGGATTTCCAGCATGACTGGTGGTAGCGGTATTGCAAGGCATATCAATACCAACCTGGCAAGTGCAGCCCATGAATTCGGACTGGGTATGGGCCTGGGTTCATGCAGAATTCTCCTTGAATCGGAGAAACATCTTCCCGATTTTGACATGCGTAATGTTATCGGTGAAGAGTATCCTTTCTGGGCCAACCTGGGTATTGCCCAGCTGGAGCAGATGATAGAGCAGGATACTCTCAGTGAAGTTACCGACATGGTGAACCTTTTGCGTTGCGATGGCCTGGTAATTCACGTTAATCCATTGCAGGAATGGTTCCAGCCCGAAGGCGACCGCCTGAAATATTCGCCGCTTGATATTATTAAAGAAGTTGTAAATCAACTGGATATACCCATCCTGGTGAAGGAAGTAGGGCAGGGGATGGGGCGTGAAAGTCTTAGTGCGCTCATGAAATTGCCGCTGGCTGGAATTGAGTTTGCAGCATTTGGCGGAACCAATTTTGCCCGCGTTGAAATGATGCGTAGGCCCTCAACCGACCATGAGCTGTTTGAACCCATGGTATATGTGGGCCAAACCGCCGGTGATATGCTCTCTGATGTTAAGAAACTTCTTTATGAAGGAGAAGAATGCAAAGCTCCTATGCTTATTATAAGCGGCGGAATTCGTAATTATCTGGATGGTTACTATTTTATCAGCACAAGTCCTATTCCTGCAGTATATGGTATGGCTTCCGGTTTCCTTAAACATGCCCGCGATAGCTATTCTACGCTAAGCGACTGGGCCCGATCACATATCGACGGTTTACAAATGGCGCATGCTTATCTGAGGATCAATGAATGATAGGTTGATGGGTTGATAGGTTTAAAAGTTTAAAAGTTGATGAGTTGATGGGTTACGGGTTAGCAGGAAATAAGTAAGTTAGAAAGTAAGGAAAGGAAAGTAGGGATTTAGCTTCGCTGAGCTCGACTAAGGTTCGGTTCGTATTTTAACAGTGGGTTGATATTTTGGTAACTTGATTTTTTATTAAGATGCATGAACAAAATCCTATAAAAGGTTTTTCCAAATTAAGTCGCGATGAAAAGGTAAAATGGCTTTCGGAGTATATTTCTGAAAAAAATCTGGCCGTTTTTCTGCAGAGTTTCCGTATGTTGGACGAAGAAAATCAGACTAAATTCGAAAGTTTTTCCGAAAATACGCTTTCCAATTATCATCTTCCATGGGGGCTGGTTCCCAATGTGTTGATTGATGGAACGCTTTTTCATGTACCTGTGGTGATTGAAGAAAGTTCGGTTGTGGCTGCTGCATCCAAGGCAGCATCGTTCTGGGCACAAAGGGGCGGTTTTCGTACACTTCATATCAGCACCCGGAAAAAAGGGCAATTACATTTCACTTTCAATGGTAATGGTGAAGTCTTAAAAAAACAATGGGGGGCAATTGCTCAGCAAATAAAATCCGGTGTAAGGCATCTTACCCAAAATATGGAGCAAAGGGGAGGGGGAATTACAGGCATTCAACTGAAGCAAATTCCCGGTTTACCCTCTGAATACTATCAGCTTGACCTTGAAGCTGAAACCATGGATAGTATGGGAGCCAATTTCATCAATTCCATTCTTGAAGAAGCAGGACGCTTATTACCCGATTTAATTTTTGGTAAAATTGGAAACGGTCAGGTGGAAATTATCATGGGCATTCTCTCCAACTACACCCCGGAAAGTATGGTTAAGTTGCAGATTCAGGCTCCTGTGAATGAGCTTACCTGGGCAAAGGATATGGCACCGGAAAAGTTTGTCCGCCTTATGCAATGGGCCGCTGATATTGCATGGTATGATACAGGCAGAGCAGTAACCCATAACAAAGGAATTTACAACGGTGTTGATGCGGTTGTACTTGCCACCGGAAATGATTTCAGGGCCGTGGAAGCTGCAGGCCATGCCTATGCTGCCAAAGACGGGAAATATCGTGCTCTGAGCCGGGTATTTCTGGAAAATGATATTTTTTCGCTTGAACTTGAAATTCCCCTGGCATTAGGAACAGTGGGCGGACTTACAAAATTGCACCCTCTCGCAGCAAAATCACTTCAGATCATGGGAGAACCCGATGCACAAACCCTCATGAAAATTGCAGCTGCCATTGGTCTTGCCAATAATTTTGCCGCAATGGCATCGCTGGTAACTACAGGAATACAACAGGGGCACATGAAAATGCATCTGCATAATATTCTTAACTCACTGAAGGTAAAACCTGAACATTACCCCAGGGTTGAAGAGTATTTCAGCGATAAGACCGTTAGCGTTAGCGCGGTGCGTCAGTTTATATCCAATCTCAAATAACTCTGCATTATGGAAAGCTTTTTTTCTCACGCCAAGCTTATCCTGATGGGAGAATATGCTGTACTGCATGGCACCAATGCAATTTGTCTGCCTCTGAAAACAGGACAGAAGCTGGAGATAGAAAATAATATTACCGGGCAGATTCATTGGAGATGGTCGTTTGAACAGAATATTCTGGCAGATATTACCCTGGAATCTGGATCCCTTGAAATAAAAGAAATAAAATCGGGCAATGCACAATGGGCTATTGACCTAATTTTATATATCAGGCAGCAAAATCCCGCTTTTTTAAAAAATAAGGGATGCAGCCTTCATTTCATTAATCTTTTTCCCCCTGAGTGGGGACTTGGCAGCAGCTCTGCAACAATTTCATCGCTTTGCAGATTTGCAGATGTTAATCCTTTTTTGGTCAATGAAAAACTTATGGGCGGTTCCGGAGCAGATATTGCCTGTACAACCGCCAA
>SKVR01000093.1 GCA_007129355.1 Bacteroidales bacterium
ATCTTACGCAGTGGAAAGCTACCAGAGCCTGTTCCTGAAAACTTATTATCTCGATGAGTTTCATGTGGCGGTCATCAACAATTTCGGTGGATTTTACAACACAAGGGTGTATGTAAACGAAGCCCGGCGCTACGGTGCCACCATTCACCTGCCCTGCATCAATCACAGTGTTTACAAAACCAGCCTGAGCGGGCGTGATGTTTACCTGGGCTGGCAGCACATCAAAGGGCTGGAAAGCAGCCTGGCCATTGCTCTTACACTGGAGCGCGAGCACAACGGCCCCTACAAACACCTGCAGGATTTTATACAACGCACGGCGCCCGGCCTGGAGCAAATCCTGCTGCTGATCCGCTCCGGAGCATTCCGCTATAGCGGGAAAACCAAAAAGGAACTCATGTGGGAAGCCCACTTCCTGCTGGCAGGGCAATCCAAACGGCAGACCGTACCGGTGATATTCGAAACCGAAGAACGGCACTTTGAACTGCCTTCGCTGCACGATAATCAACTGGAAGATGCTTACGATGAGATGGAACTGCTGGGCTTTCCGCTCACATTGTCTTATTTTGACATGCTCAAAACATCCTACCGTGGCGATAACCTTGCATCTGGCCTGACAGATAAAGTAGGACAAAAAGTACGCATGGTGGGCGACCTGGTTACCATCAAATATGTGCATACCATAAGAAAAGACTGGATGCACTTTGGCTGCTTCCTTGATGAGAAGGGGGAGTTTTTTGACACCGTGCACTTTCCGCAATCGCTCAACAGATATCCCTTCACCGGCCAGGGCGTGTACCTGATAGAAGGGAAGGTAGTGGAAGAGTTCGGTTATCCTTCGGTGGAAGTGCAGAAGCTGGGCAGATTGCCCTTTATGGTAGATGGTAGGATGGAATAAATATCAGGATAGCATAAAAAAACCCTTTTGCGTTCCTTTTCGGACAGAATACTGTTCATTTTCAAACACATTCAATCATATAGAGGTATTAATTATTATTTGTATAACAACAACTTAAAAAGGATGGCATGATATTTAATAAAACTATATAAACTCCGAAAACATTAAGGCATGCTTCCTTATTACATTCAATTGGCATTTCGCAACCTGCGAAATAAAGCCGGATACTACACCATAAACATTGCAGGCCTGGCCATTGGCATTGCTGCCTGCCTGATGATAACACATTATGTCCGCTTCCATAAAAGTTTTGACAATTACCAGGAGGACAGCCACAGAACCTACAGAATAAATTATTCGCGCTGGACAGATGAAACAGATAAAGTTGAATTTGCATCAGCAACTCCGGTCATCGGTAATCTGCTGAAAGAAAACATACCGGAAATAGAATTGCAGGGACAAGCATACCGCCTTGAAGGGGCTTATTCTTACGAAGACAATTTTTTCGAAGAAACCAGGGCGTTTTATGCAGAAACCAACCTGCTTGAACTGCTGGGAATACAGATGACAGAGGGTAACAAAGAAAATATTCTTGACAGGCCGGGCACCATCATATTATCGCAATCCGCTGCCCTGAAATACTTTGGAGATGAGCCCGCCCTTGGAAAAACAATCTATCATAACAAAGCGCGGCTTTTTGAAGTGGTGGGAATCTTTGCCGATATCCCCCCGAACTCACACTTTAAAGCCGATATGTTTCTTTCCATGGAAACCTGGAAACAACAAAGTCCGAATCTGTTTACCAATGCACACTCTACCAGCGGATTCTATAATTACGTAAGACTTGCGGAGGACACTGACCCTGTAATAGTAAACCGGAAGGCAGAGGAATATATTGACAGAGAATTTGGTGAAGCACTCGCTAATATAAATATGGGAATGGGTTTTAAGCTGCAGCCCCTTGAAGACATTCATCTTCATTCTAATTACATGCATGAACTGGAATTAAACGGGGATGCATCATCCATTGCCATTCTGGAAATCATAGCCTGGTTTATTCTCATCATAGCGTGGGTAAATTTCTTTAATCTGTCAACCATAACATCCATACGTCGCCTGAAAGAGATTTGTATCAGGAAGGTTAATGGTGCTGCACGCCGGCAATTGATAACGCAGCTTTTATCGGAATCAGCATTAATAAACTTCTTTGCCATTATGGTAGCATTGATTTTATTTGAAAGCATCTCACCCATTTTTTTCAATTTTGCCGATCTGCCCACAAATACAACTGTGTGGAATCAGTCGTGGGTACTTGTGCTTCTGGTATTTGCTTTCATTGCCGGTACCTTGTCTGCAGGCATTTACTCCATTACAGGTATTCCCTCTTCAAGGGTAACTGAAATACTGAAGGGGGGTGGAAATCATATTGCGGGAAAACGAAACATGCGCAAAATCCTGGTTACATTGCAATTTGCTATTGCCATCGGTTTAATAGCATCTACAACAGTCATTTTCAGTCAGTACCGACTTATTTCAAAATCGCCACTGGGTTTTAAGCTGGAAGATATGCTGGTAATAAGTGCACCATTAATAAATGACTCCCTTTCATATAACAGGTTCAATGTGATGAAAAGGGAAGTGGAACAATTCCCTGAATTTAATGGCGCAACCTTTACTTCAGTTATCCCGGGCAAACCCAATATGTATAACCGGGGAGGAATACATTTATATGGCGAAGACCCCAGCACCGGGAAAAACTTCCGGATTACAGACGCTGATGAAAATTTTGTCAGGGTATACAATATCACTCTTATTGCAGGTGAAGACTTTACAGGGCTTTCAAGTATTGACAGAGAAAGGGTGCTGGTAAATTCAAATGCCGCAAGGTTTATGGGCTTTAACCCCATAGAAGAGGCCGTGGGAAAACAGATTGTACTTGAACAGGAAATACTTACTATTTCAGGAATTATTGACGACTTTCATCAACTCTCACCCAAAGAAACTATCGAGCCGCAAATCTTCAGAATTCCAAGAAGACACAGGGGATATTTAACAATTGATGTTAATGGAACACCATCGGAGACAGCAATCAGGCAAATGGAAAGTGTTTACCAGTCCTTTTTCCCGGCTAATCCCTTTTCATTTTTCTTTCTTGAGAATTTTTATGAAGCTCAGAATATCGGAGAAAGGAGATTCAGCATGGTATTGGCTCTGTTTTCCATACTGGTAGTGCTGATTACAGTAATGGGATTAATGGGACTTTCAGCATACACTGTTGAGCAAAGGCGCAAAGAAATAGCAATCAGGAAAGTCCTGGGGGCAAAAAAGTCTGACATTTTCAAATCTTTATTCAAAGATTATATCCTGCTATGGATTCTCGGTGGTCTGATTGCCCTGCCGCTTGCATATTTCTTTATTGACATTTGGCTAAATAACTTTGCATTAAGAATTCAACCTGGCTATTTGTTTTTCATTTTGCCCATTTTGATTGTTATTCTCATAACCCTTTCCACGGTCTTTATTCAATCTGCAAAAGTACTGCAGATGAATCCGTCGGAATCTATCAAAGCTGACTAAAAGCATTACATTTGCTGATATTATCAAATCTAATATAAATGTCAGAGCAGGCAAGGGTAAATTTTGAGAAGCCACAGATTTTTTATTTTGAAGAAGAGCCTGAATTCCTTACAGCTTCTGCCAACAACCGGAAGGTGCTGGCAGAATTAAGAAAAGGCCGGAAATTCTGTTTTGCCGGCACCTGGGGTACCGCCATGGCATTTTACTCCTGGTTGAAAAAACAGGTTCAAAGCCGATTTCCTGCAACAGATTACACATCATCACGGATTCAGCGTGAAAAGCTCAATGCTTTAACAGAAAACCTTTTCCTACCCATAAAAAACCATGAGCCCAATCTGACAAAAGCTCCCGGTAACCCCTGGCTTAAGGAGTTTTATCCTGATGAAGAAGAATTTTTGATGCGGTTTACCGATTATCTCGGAATGAACGGTGCACGACAATGGTACGAAAAGGGCATACAGTTTCCCGGACTAAATCATAAAGTACACCCCTTTTACGGTACATACTTCCCTACCCGCACAGAGCATCTTGAACTCTTTGACAAATGGCTGTCAGGGGAAAAAGATATTAAAAATGCAGTAGACGTGGGCACGGGCTGCGGCGTGCTTACATTCTACATGCTGAAACACGGCATCAGAAACATCATAGCTACTGATATCAATCCTAATTCATTGTATAGCTTAGAACAGGACCTTGAACAAGCCGGGATGCAAGCCCATGTTAAACTGATGCAGACGTCTTTTTTTGATGGATTTGAGAATACGTTATCCAACCTGGTAGTTTTCAATCCCCCCTGGATACCCATGGAAACCCATACATCCATTGACAAAGCCATGTATTATGAGCCCGGTTTTTTTGAAGAGTTTTTCAAACAAGCTTACGAAAAGATACCCGAAACCGGCCGGCTGGTAATTTTATTTTCAACTTTTGCCCAGGCTGCCGGTATTAGTCAACAACACCCGGTTGAACAAGAGCTGCAAACCGGGAATCGGTTTTTACTCTTAGAAAAGATTAATAAAAAAATTCATCAAAAAGCCTCTCCGCGTAAAGACTGGCTTTCGCAAATCCGGTTGCACGAAGAGGCTGAATTATGGGTGCTGGGTAAAAAAACCTGAGTTTATTCAATCAACTCATAAGCATCCGTTTTCTCCTTATCTATGTAGGGTCTGCCTTCCTTTAGCCACTGAGGAGCGGGTTTATCTTTCAGGTAATAATCGAAAAACTGATACATCCGTATTGACAGATCCACACGGTTGGGCCATTGCATAAGATTATGCGCTTCACCGTTATACACAAGCATCCACACAGGCTTATCAAGCCGGCGCATGGCAACAAACAGTTCAATGCCCTGGTACCATGGCACTGCGCCATCATCATCGTTGTGCATCATAAGAAGCGGAGTTTCAATCTTATCAGCAAAAAATACAGGTGAGTTTTCTATGTAATGGAAAGGTTTTTCCCACAATGTACCACCGATACGGCTTTGAGTTTGCTCATACTGAAACTGGCGGCTCATGCCCGATGACCATCTAATGCCACCATATGCACTTACCATATTACTTACCGGGGCTCCGGCCATTGCTGCGCGAAACATATTGGTTTGTGTAACCAGGTAAGCAATCTGATAACCACCCCAGCTCTGACCCTGCAAACCCATACGATGACGGTCAATAAAGGGATAACGTTCAACCATAGCTTTGGTACCGCTCATAATGGCATTGTATGCACTTTGACCCGGAAAACCTTCACGATAAGTGATATCAGGCACAAAAACAATATATCCATTACTTGTGCAATACGAACGGTTAATAGTTGACCTGCTGGGTGATGGAATAAAATGCGAATGCAAACCATCTGATGACCTTTCATAAAAATATACTATCAAGGGGTATTTCTGCTCAGGATCGAAATCTTCGGGCAAATAAAGCAACCCCTGCAAAGTATCATTGGCAAAATCAAGCCATTCTACGAGGCTTACACTACCCCACAGGTATTCGTCCTGCCGGGGATTAGTGGTAGTCAGCTTACGGGCATCGTTGAATTCCATGTCGCTGATCCAAAGGTCGGGATATTCGGTATAAGTACTTTTTCGCCAGATGAAGGTATCATCATTTTTTGCTTTTTGAAGTTGCATAAAACGTGCATCTTCAACCATAAGACGGTTGAGTTCAAAACTTTTCATATCGAGTCTGTAATAACCATCCTGCTTGGTCCTTGCATCGAAAGCACTTAAAGTGATATTATCTTCCGGAATATGATATTCATCCAAGTCTAGATTCTGGTAACGGAACCGGTTTTGGTTTTCGCGTCCATAGCCCCCGGTAATATTTACAGGCTGATTCCTGCCACGGGGATCAATTTTCCAGATGTCATAACGATCGTAGATTAAAACATACTCATCATCCTTACCCCACCCGGCAATACCCCAGGGCCTTGCAAAACGCGGGATATCATTGTCTTCATTGTAGAAAGAAACATCAAGCTTTGCTGTCAGATTGCGATGGGCGTCGTCTCTGATGGAATAAGACATCCATGACTCTGATTCTGGTTCATAGTATAAAATAAAATTCCCCTTTACAGAAAAATGTACATTTGCCTCGGCCCTTTCAATTAATTTCTTTCTCTGGCCAGTATTGACATCCACAAGATAAATATCGCGACCTGCGCCACCCAGCCAGGAGATTTCTCTCTGGTAGGAAATATTTGATGAACCCATAAACTTATCGGCATTACCGTACCGATCTTTGGAAATATCAGGCATATCTTCTCCGGCAAGGAGAACCATATTGCCGTTCCGCAGATGGAAAACAGCATCGAACGTACGTCGTTGCTCGCGACGAAGATTCACCTTTTGCTGGCTTTGCAGCAGAGGATCCTGCCAGTGCCAGATATCGAGTTTGTATTTTTCTTCATCCAGCAGAGTATCTTCTTTCTCTTCTTCGGGTTTGGGTGCAATACCAAAAAATACTCTGCGCCCATCATCCGAAAAGGATGGTGCCTGGTGTTCGCTTACAGCAAAATCCTCGGGCATATTTTCATTATCATAACTGATTTTGTGTGTACGTGCCCTGCGCCCGGTCTGGTGTACAAAAAGATCATACACTTTTACATCGGTAGTATCAGACGAAAAAAGCCATAAAAACAATTCCCCATTCTTGTTTACGCTCAGCTGCTTAAACTCACCCTCAGCAGATTCAAGTAGCTGCAAAGATTCTGCTTCCGTATCAAAAACATACAGCTTCTTGATCTCCAGTGTATCTTCTTTATTTTTTTCTTCCTGCAGAAATATCACTTTCTTTCCGTTCTCCGAAATCTGGTAAACTTCCACGTAATCAAAAACATGTTTTTTCCTGGCTACAGGATTTTTTATGATAAGTTGTTTAAGTTTCTCTGTTTTGGGTTCCTTCACTTCCTTTTCTTCTTCCTGTTCAGGTTCAGAAACATGGGGCGGAATGGTGTCCTGAGGGGTTTCCTCTTCTTCTTTTATTTCTTCAATTACCTTTTTAAAATCAATGGCAAAAGCAAGCCAGTCGGAAGGTTCTTTGGGTAACCTATAAGAGATAATATCTTCATATTTAATAAGCTGCTGCGATGCCATCACAAAAATTCCCAATGAATCTTTGGGCATTTCATCTCTCTTTTTTTTCTCAACCTTAGCCTGTCTTACAACATCCTGCTTGGGTTCTATATGAAAAACGGCAAATCCGCTACCCGGTGAAAACCCTGCACGTGCACCGCGGGGAACAATAATTTGTTGGCCGGTGCGGTGATTTAATATAAACAAATCTCCATCCCGCCGCTGAGGATTCATTAAATAAAGCAAATGTTCGCCATCTGCTGAAATTTCGATTCCCGAAAGGGTTTTCCAATGATCATAATCATCGTGAGAAAGTCTTTTCTTTTCCTGTGCAGCCGACTGAATATGCAGCAAAGCCAGACACAGGAAGGCCAGTGTAAAGTATCGCATGGTATGATAAGTTAAGAGACAAATAAATTTCCGGGCCGAAAATAAATAAATTAAATAAAACAGGATTATTAAATGACCCCAAAAACAGACTTTTTAACGGTTTCATATACTAAATATTCTTAAAAAAAGCCCCGCCATAGCGGGGCCTTATATCAAATCAATCATAAAAATCTGCGTTACTTGTGCTGAGCTTGCCGAAGTATCCGCGTTCCATAACTTTTTACGGAAGGCTGTTTTTGAAAACCTGGTATCTTTCAGTATGCAATTGACCTTCCTTTCCACCTATTGTCTGATGGTGTTCAAATATCTTTTCAATTCGGTCGCTGGGGTGCGGGTGGGTGCTAAAATAGATCATCCAGTCATTTCCTTCTTCTACTTCCATTTGTTGGAAAAAATATGCCACACCGCGGGCATCAAGTTCTGATGGGTAAATATACTTTACAGCATACTCATCTGCTTCATATTCATCTTCACGGCTGAATGCGAGAGCCCTTAAGCCCAGTGCCAGGTCGGCAGCAATTTGTGCAGCAAGTGAAGGGTTATTTCCCAGCAACATGGAAAGCACCACCTGGTAGCCGTATATATTTGTCATGCGTTGGGTTGCGTGTCGTCGGTCGCAGTGGGCAAATTCGTGAGCCATAACACCGGCAAAAGATGCTTCATCTTCAAGGTATTTAATCAATCCTGTATAATAAAAAGTATTACCGCCCGGCAATGCAAAAGCATTGAGCACCTCCTGATCAATAATAAACACATCCCAGTCGAAACGATCGCCATAACGTAACTCGTCAGATTGCTTAGCTGATGCCAACACCTGGTCTCTTATCCGACGTAAATGTTGGTATGCTTCGGGATATTGAGTTTCGTCAAGGATAGGATATTCAGCTGGATTCGATAAAATTTCTGCTGTTACTTCACGACCCATCTGAATATCTTCATCAACTGAGAAAATATTTAATTTGCCATCATTACAGGACGGGAGTAAAAATAACCCTGTAAAGAGTAATAATAAGGTTCTTGTTTTCAAAAAAGTCTTCATAAATAGTATATTGGTGTAAAATGGAGTGGTCTCCGGTTAGTAATCGCAAAATTAAACAAATAAAACTTTAATCGGTTCGGACAGTCCCGTGGATTTATGCATATCTTTTCAACCAATACCGTGTCTGTTTAAAATTTTAAGGAAAATAATATCCTTAAGCAAAACGAAAAAACCTTTCATCCCCCGGAAAATTTGACTGCCCCCCCTATTCTTCGGAGAATTCAATCAACATTTTACGGTATACATTAAAAACATTGGAGCGTGAAACAAACCCCACATATCGTCCATCTTCTACAACTGGGAGATTCCAAAGACCGGTATCGCGAAATTTCTTCATTACCTGGTCCATACTATCGGTGAGTTCAACTTTTTTGGGTGGTATAACCATAAAATCGCGCACTTTGAGTTGGTTGTACTTTTCGCGTTGAAACATGATTTCACGCACCTCATCCAGGGGAACGAGACCCAGAAAATGCTGTTCTTTATCAAGTACCGGAAAAATGTTGCGCTGAGATTTGGCAATCAACTTTACAAGTTCACCCAAAGTTTGATCAGGGTTTACGGTCATAAAGTCTTTTTCAATCACATTCTCTACCCTTAAAAGTGTAAGAACCGCCTGGTCTTTATGATGAGTTATGAGTTGCCCTTTTTCAGCCAGTTTTTTAGTATAAAGAGAGTGAGGCTCAAAATACCTTACCGTAAGAAATGAGATAGATGAAGTAATAATCAGGGGGACAAATAATTCATACCCACCGGTGATTTCGGCAATCAAAAATATGGCAGTAAGCGGCGCATGAATAACACCGGCAATAAGTCCTGCCATACCCACAAGGGCAAAATTATACTCGGAGATTTTTACCCAGTTAAACATATTGATCAGTCGGGCAAAAATAAAACCCGTTATTCCACCCATAAAAAGACTCGGGGCAAACACACCTCCAATACCGCCGCTACCGGTAGTAAGTGATGTGGCAATGGCTTTAAAAACCAATACCATAAACAGAAATCCAATAAAAAGATAACCAGTATCATCAACAAACAATCCCCATATACTTTCATTCAGAAGATCTTCCGGCTGACCTGAGAGCATGGACCGCATGGTTATATAACCTTCGCCAAAAAGTGGTGGAAATAAAAAAATAAGCACACCCAGAATACCCCCACCAATTAAAACTCTTTTATAGGGCTTCTCAACTTTTTTAATTCGTGTTTCTACCCTTGAATTCATCCATGTGAAGTAAAGGGAAACAGCACCCGCAACAATACCCAGCAGAATATAAAACGGGAAATGACCAAATGTAAAAGGATCTTTGAGTGTAAAATAAAACTCTACCTGCTCGCCAAGGAATAATGAAGAAAACAAAGTTGCTGTTACTGCTGCAATTAGCAACGGAATAATGGATGCCATGGTAAGATCAAGCATCAGCACTTCAAGTGCAAAAATAAGCCCTGCAATGGGCGCCTTAAAAATAGCTGCAATAGCAGCTGCTGCTCCACAGCCCATTAGAAGTGTTGAGCGCTTAAACCCCAGCTTTGTCTTCCGGGCCACGTTGCTGCCAATGGCCGCGCCGGTAGCAACAATGGGAGCCTCCATCCCTACAGATCCTCCAAACCCGGCAGTAATAGTACATGCCACCATTGACGACCACATGTTGTGCGCTTTCATCACCGCTTTATTGCGTGATATGGCATAAAGAATGCGCGAAACTCCGTGCCCTATGTTATCTTTTACGAAAGTGCGTACATAAAAAACTGTTATCAAAATGCCGATTAAGGGGAATACCAGATACAACCAGTTTTCCGCCGGCCTGATACTGCGCACCCATGCTTCCACATAATGCACGGAGGTTTTAAGCAACACCGCTGCCATTGCAGCAACAATGCCGATTATAACACACAAAAACAGAATGAAGTGTTTATCATCAACATACCTGCTTCGCCACACAAGAAACCGATCCAGTAAATTCCGCTTCGCCATATTTATAATCTGTGGAACCTAATTCTAAATTTTTGCAATATTTTTCTCTATTCATTGGCAAATATCTTAAAAAATCTAATAATTGAGCACCTATGACGCAAAGTAATTTATCTTTGCCGCCTAATAAAGATCAAAATGAAGTCGTATTGCCCACTATGCTGCGGGCTGGGTGATTTATATTATAATAAGCCCAGCAGAAAATTTTATTTGTGCGAAAGTTGCGGAGGATTGTATGTACCCAACACTTTTTTCCCTGATTTGCAAAAGGAAAAAGACAGGTATCTGGAACACAATAATGATGTCAATGATCCCCGCTACCGTGCATTTGTAGCGCCTATAGCCAATGCAGTGATGAATGCTTTTGGGAAAGAAAGCAGCGGACTGGATTTCGGGGCAGGTACCGGACCGGTAGTATCCACCATTTTACGGGAAAACAATTATCAGATCGAGCTATACGATCCGTTTTTTCATCCCCACCCCTATCTTCTCGAAAAAACATATGATTTTATTGTAAGCTGCGAAGTAGTTGAGCACTTTTTTAAACCCCGAAAAGAATTTCAGCTTATGAAAAGCCTGCTCAAACCTGGCGGAAAACTGTTTTGCATGACCGGGCTATATAATAACAACATTGATTTCAGCACCTGGCATTACAAGAATGATCTTACACATGTTTTTATTTACCAGAAAGAGACCATGGAATGGATACAGGAAGATTTTGGCTTTTCAAGGGTGGAGATTGAGGGGAATCTTGTGGTGTTTAGCTTGTAGTCAAATTTCCCTGCCCCTTAAGTTTTTCAGCATATTTTCTCGAAAAAATTACCAGCTCCGGGAAAAACTCATAAAAATCCTGTCGGAATTCTCTGTAATGAATCTTCAGATCAGCGACAGCTTCCTCCATACCCGAATCAAAGGCCGTTCGCCGGGCCATACCTTCCATATGACGCTGCAGGCTTTTCAGGTCGGCATAATTTACCAGCCAGTTAGAACCAATCATGATAGGAAGTATAAATTTGGCCCTGCTGGGTAGCATGATATAGTTTCTCAGTAAAACATTATAGGCATTCTGAACGAATTCTTCGATGGGTTCATTGCAATAGTCATCCCAGCTGCTGGCCAGAAAATGGTCATAAAACATATCAACCACAACTCCTGAATAATGCCGGTATTTTTCACGAATACGATCTTTGCTGCGTGTAACAAAAGGATGGGAATCGGTAAATTCGTCAATTTTACGATGCAATCTGATGCCCTTGACCACCTCGGGAGTATACTTCTCTATTTGCCGGCCCTTAACCATATCGGCAATAAAATTTCCCAGTATAAGATTTTCGTCTTTACCGGAAAGATAGATGTGGGCGAGGAAATTCATATTTTTCAGATTACTGCGGAGTCGCAAAGTCGCAGTATATTTTATTTAAAGAGAATTTATTTTTTTCTATGTGAAATCAATCACAATTATTACTCAAACAAAAATATAATGAAAATATTACATTCGCATAAGTTTTTTGACCTGATTTGCAAAAAAAATCAGATTAAATGAAATTTATCATGAATGATTGAAAACCTTTAATTCAGGAATAAAACCCTTACAAGCTAAACAGTTGTTTTTCCATTATTTAAACCCATTCTAAAAACCCCCAAGCTAACCGATAATCCCCCGGCTATCGGATTATTTTTCTTAGTTTTGCAGCAACTTAAAAATCCTATTCAAAACACTTAATTGACCTAAAATATCACCCTATGCAAAAACAATTGTTATTAGGCGACGAAGCCATTGCCCAGGGGGCAATTGATGCCGGGCTATCCGGCATTTATGCTTATCCGGGCACGCCTTCCACCGAAATCACACAATATGTGATCGACAGTAAGGAAGCCAAAGAAAAAGGCATTGTTGCTACCTGGACCGCCAATGAAAAAACATCAGCCGAGGCTGCGCTTGGCGTTAGCTATGCCGGCAAGCGTGCCATGGTCTGTATGAAACATGTTGGGCTGAACGTGGCAGCAGATGCCTTTATCAACTCATCCATTACGGGTGCCAATGGTGGTATCATTTTCGTGGTAGCCGACGACCCCAGCATGCACTCTTCTCAAAACGAGCAGGATAGCAGGTTTTACGGCAAATTTGCCATGATACCCATCCTGGAACCTGCCGATCAGCAGGAAGCTTATGATATGGTACATTACGGATTTGATCTTAGCGAAAAGTACCATATCCCGGTTATGCTACGCATTACCACCCGCCTTGCTCATTCAAGGGCCGGAGTTGCACGTAAAACATCAAAAGATCAAAATCAGCTTAAACTTCCCGAAAATCTCAAACAATTCATCCTTTTGCCCGCAATAGCGCGTAAGCAATACAAAACCCTGCTCAACAACCAGCCCCATTTCGAGCAGGAAGCTGAAAATTCTGCCTTCAATATTTTCATGGATGGGAAAGACAAAAGCATGGGTATCATTGCCTGTGGATTGTCATACAATTATCTGATGGAGAACTACTCCGACCGCAATGTTCCTTATCCGGTACTCAAGGTTTCGCAATATCCCGCACCCAAAAAGCAGATTGAAAAACTTTATAATGAATGCGACAGCATCCTTGTTCTTGAAGAAGGCTATCCTATCGTTGAAGAACTGCTACGTGGCATGCTCAATCATGGTAAGGAAATCAAAGGCCGCCTCGACGGAACCATACCACGCGATGGTGAGCTTAATCCGGTTATCGTAGGAACAGCACTTGGCTTTAAAGCCCCTGAACTCAGGGAGATTCCTTCACTGGTTTCGGCCCGCCCGCCATCACTCTGCAAAGGCTGCCCGCATATCGACAGTTATTTCGGGCTTAATGAAACCCTTGAAAAATATGGAAAAGGAAGAGTGTTCTCCGACATCGGTTGTTATACCCTGGGTGCACTTGCTCCCTACGATGCCATTAATACCTGTGTAGATATGGGTGCTTCCATAACCATGGCTAAAGGTGCCGCTGATGCAGGTCTTAAACCGGCTATTGCGGTTATCGGCGACAGTACGTTCACCCACTCCGGAATTACCGGTTTGCTGGATGCTGTTAATGATAAATCCAGCATAACTGTAGTTATTCTTGACAATGCCACTACCGGTATGACAGGCGGTCAGCCCTCTTCTGCTCTGGGAAAGATAGAAGA
>SKVR01000034.1 GCA_007129355.1 Bacteroidales bacterium
CCTACCGTGCTGAAAACAAACTTCTGCTGGAGAGCTTGCTGGGAATTAATACTGCTGAGCAAAAGCAACTGGCATCTGTAGAATTGATAAAAGCAGTAGTTAAATTGCGCTCTATCAAAGATCAATATGAAATAGATGAGATTGAAAAGGCCATGGAAACTGCCTGGATAATGCACACAACCGCCATGAAAATGGCCAAACCGGGTGTATACGAACGCGAAGTGGCAGGTGTAATTGAAGGGATTGCATTGTCGGCAGGTGGAATGTTATCATTCCCGGCCATTGTTACCAAAAGAGGAGAAACACTTCATAACCATTATCATGGCAATATGCTGCAGGAAGGAGATCTGTTACTGATTGATGCCGGAGCTGAAACAAGCCTGCATTACGCTACCGACCATACCCGTACAAGCCCGGTGGGAGGAAAATTCTCTCCTATGCAAAAAGACATTTACGAAATTGTTTTGCAGGCCCAGGTAAAAGCCATCGACGCTATAAAACCCGGTGTTGCCAACATAAGCGTTCATATGCTTGCTGTAAGAACTCTTGCAGAAGGACTTAAGAACATCGGCCTGATGAAAGGCGACCTTGATGCAGCTGTTGAGCAAGGTGCTCATGCCCTTTTTATGCCCCATGGACTCGGCCACATGATGGGCCTTGATGTGCATGATATGGAAGATCTGGGTGAAGACTTTGTCGGATATGACGACGAAGTAAAAAGATCCGACATTTTCGGAACTGCTTTCCTGCGGCTGGGTCGAAGATACCAGCCTGGGTTTGTCCTTACCGTTGAACCCGGATGTTATTTTATTCCGGCATTGATTGAAAAATGGAAGTCAGAAAACAAATTTACCGACTTCATCAATTACGATAAACTGGAACCATATATGGATTTTGGCGGAATAAGAATTGAAGACGATATTCTGGTTACTGAAAACGGCCATAGGGTCATGGGAAAACCCATACCCAAAACCATTGAAGAAATAGAAAGTATAATGACCACATAATATAATTACAGTTTCTGATCGAGTATAGTTTGTCTTTGCTTCACCATCTCTTTGAATATCAGAAATAAAACCAAAGAACCCCGTTGCAATAACGGGGTTCTTACCTTGGGGGAGGCTGTTTATTCCACAAACGTGGAACAACTATTATCATTACAGTGTCAGGATGTACATATTGCTATTGTTTCAATTATTGTATTCCTTTATTTTAAGGCGTATCCTTGGGGTTTCATCATCCTTCAGTTTTGAATATTCAATGCCATGGCTATCGCACCACTCCCTGAAATCTTCAATTTCACCGTTGTTATTTCTGAAGTCGCTCATGAGGTGATCTTCAAGGCATATAATATCTTTTCGGTTTTTTAGAAGCTTTAGAACAATTTCCCGGTACGTCATAAAAAAGATTAACGTTTAATGTGATAACTCCTGACTAATCAGTTTCTTTACTGATTTGTAAAGCTCTTAACTGCCTTTGGATCTCCTTATAACTTCTGATGAGTTTCGAGATAAGTTCGCACTCCCTTGTATTAAGAAGATAAACAACTTCTTTATTGCGTTCAAGCTCTTTGAGATATTCAAGTTCTTTGTCTGATAGCATCATGCACCTCCTGTGTGATTTACTGTTTTTATTGTGTTAATGTGTTTAAGCAAAAATAAGCAGTTATGTACCTTGGGGGTATAAGGTTTTTACCTGTTTTTTCCAGGTAAAAAGCATTGGTTTTAACCTGCATTATCCTATTAAGCAAAAACTCAGAATGATGATGGAGCGCTTGTGGGTTATGGGGTGCAGCATACGGGTTATGGAATGTAGCGGCCTGGCAATACTCTCAATTGATGCATAAGTTTCATTTGGGAAAACTTATATTTCAATATTATTGAAAATTTTTACTGCCGTTGAAAAACATCCGGAGATGAGGTAAAAAAAAATGCATTGCCTCAATAAGTGACAATGCATGAATGATATGATTGGATAAGTCTTCTCAGTCTTTGATTCTCTTTTTTATCTCTTTGGTTTCATCTTCAAAACCAGGTTTTTCAAGAAGAGCAAACATATTTTTTTTATAGGCTTCAACCCCGGGTTGATCAAAGGGATTCACATCAAGGATGTAACCACTCAGTGCACATCCCATCTCAAAGAAGTATACCAGTTCACCCAGCACATTTTCATTGATTTCGGGAAGGATAATTTCCAGGTTGGGAACTTCTCCGTCGACGTGGGCCAGAATAGTACCGGTTTCAGCCATTTTATTTACGTAGCTGAGACGTTTCCCTGCAAGAAAATTAAGCCCATCAAGGTTGTCCCGGTCATGAGGTATCTCCATAATTCTTTTGGGGTTTTCAAGCCTGACAACGGTTTCAAAAAGATTCCGTATACCATCCTGAATGTACTGCCCCATGGAGTGAAGGTCGGTTGTAAAATTTACTCCGGCAGGAAAGATCCCTTTTTGATCCTTACCCTCGCTTTCGCCATAAAGTTGCTTCCACCATTCAGTAAAATACATCATACTGGGAGTGTAGTTGGCCATGATTTCGGTGGTCTTTCCTTTGCGATAAAGAATATTCCGTACTACGGCATACAGAAGTGCAGGATTTTTGAAAAGGTCTTCTTCTCCTTTAAGAAATTCCTGCATATTGCGAGCTCCATTTACAAACTCGCGGATGTTAAATCCTGCAACTGCTATCGGCAACAAGCCCACCGGGGTAAGCACCGAGTACCGGCCACCCACGTCGTCGGGGATAACATAAGTTTTGAAGGATTTATTACCGGCAAGCGTTTTTAAAGCACCTTTTGAAGCATCAGTAATGGCATAAATTCTTTCTGAAGCTTTTTCTTCCCCGTATTTTTCTTCCAGATGCTTTCTTAAAAGGCGAAATGCAATAGCAGGTTCGGTTGTTGTGCCCGATTTAGAAATTACTATAATAGAATAATCCTTGTCGTTAAGAAAATCAAGCAATTCGGCAGTGTAATCTTCGCCGATATTCTGACCGGCATAAACCACCAGCGGATGATCTCCGGATGCGGATTGCATTTGGTAAAAGTTACCGCTCAGTGCATCAATAATAGCCCTTGCACCCAGGTAAGATCCACCAATACCAACCACAACAACTACCTGTGAATCAGATTTTATGCGGGCAGCATCTTTTTCAATACCCTGAATAAGACTATCGTCGATTTGTCCGGGTAGATCAACCCACCCCAGAAAATCATTTCCTGCACCGGTTTTATCGTATATTTTTCGTCTTTGCAAGTCTGATTCCGACTCAAAGAGCTTTATCTCATCATCACTAACAAAGCCACGGGCATTGTCAATCTTTAATTTAAGCTGGATCATAATCGAAATGATTAGTCAAGTTTACGTGCGATTTCCACGGTTTCGAATGCTTCAATGATATCGCCAACTTTGATGTCGTTGAACTTATCAACATTCAAACCACATTCATACCCTGTTGATACTTCCTTAACATCGTCCTTGAATCTTTTGAGCGATCCGAGATAACCGGTATAAACCACAATACCGTCGCGAATTACGCGGATTTTTGAATTCCGGTGGATTTTCCCGTCAAGGACCATACAGCCTGCTACAGAACCTACTTTGGTAATTTTAAAGACTTCCCTTACTTCAATGTTGGCAGTAATCTTTTCTTCTATTTCAGGAGAAAGCATACCCTCAATGGCCGATTTAATTTCATTGATGGCATTATAGATGATTGAATAAATCCTGATATCGATTTCTTCCGTTTCTGCAAGCTTCCTTGCAG
>SKVR01000066.1 GCA_007129355.1 Bacteroidales bacterium
ATCTACAAGTCCGAATTCTTTGATTCCGGGAGTATCGATAATAAAGCCCCCTTTGGAAAGTTCAAACATTTCGGCGAATGTGGTGGTATGCTTTCCCTTGAAATGGGCGAGAGAAATTTCTCCGACTTTCAGATCCAATCCAGGTTCTATTGCGTTGATAAGAGTAGACTTCCCTACCCCTGAATGTCCGGATAGCAGTGTAATTTTATTTCTCAGCAGACTTTCGAAATCATCCAGATTTATCCTGTCAGTAGCGCTAACCATCAGGCATTTATATCCCAATGGCTCATAAATAGCAAACAAATCATCAAGTAATTGCTGCTCTTCCTCTTCGTACAAATCGCATTTGTTAAATACAATATGAGCCGGTACACTGTAGGCTTCACAATTTACCAGGAACCTGTCAATAAAACCTGTTGAGGTGCGGGGTACATAAAGAGTTGCTATTAGCAGCGCCTGATCAAGATTGGCTGCAATGACCTGGCTTTTGTGACTCAGATTGGTTGATTTACGAATGACATGATTCTTCCTTTCAAGAATTTCATGAATGATCCCGGTTATTCCATCATCTTCAATTGAAAAAACTACCTTATCACCAACTGCTAAAGGATTTGTTGAACGGCTCCCACCTATCTTAAACCGCCCGCGCAATCGGCAATCAATAATTTTCCCATTATCATCAAGCACTTTGTACCAGCTTCCTGTTGACTTTATTATTACACCTTTCAATATTGCTGTGTTTAAATTTTAGAAAAAAATAAAATTAGAAAAAATATCGGAGATGTATTGCACGACAATTCATTTGTTTAATTATTATTGGAATGATTAACTTAGAACCTTGTAAATGGATGATTACTAAATTTAAGTTAAAGATTATGATAAATTGGGGAATTATTGGTTGCGGAAATGTAACGGAAGTAAAAAGTGGACCGGCTTTCAACCTGGTAAAAGGTTCAAAGCTGGTGGCAGTAATGCGTCGGAATACTGAAAAGGCAAAGGATTACGCTATCCGCCATAACGTAACACGATGGTATGATGACGCAGAAAAACTCATTTTGGATCCAGAAGTAAATGCAGTGTATGTGGCAACACCCCCCGGTTCTCATGCTGAATATGCCATTAAGGCCATGAAAGCAGGTAAGGCCGTGTATGTGGAAAAACCCATGGCAGCAAATTACAGCGAATGTTTGGAGATGATAAAGATTTCGGAGCAAACCGGCTCACCTCTTTTTGTGGCCTATTACCGCCGAAGTCTGCCGGGTTTTTTGAAAGTCAAAGACCTTATCGAAACCAATATGATCGGGAAGCCCTTGCACTTTTCAATCCGGTTTCTTTCTCCGCCACATTCTGACGATTTTAAGAAACCTCTTCCATGGCGGGTAATACCTGAGATTTCAGGGGGTGGGTACATTTATGATCTGGGTAGTCACCAGCTTGATATTATGGATTATTTCTTTGGCCCGATAACGGAAGTTTCATCGCTGGTATACAACAGGAAAAAACTTTATGAACCCGAAGACTTTGTTTCTGCTGGCTTTTTATGTGAAAACGGAATCACAGGAACCGGTTTGTGGGACTTTGCTACCCCAGAACATATAAAAGAAGATAAGATAACCATTGTAGGTGAAAAAGGTAAAATCGAGTTTTCATGCTTTGGCTTTACTCCTGTAAAATTTGTGCGGGATGGAATCATCCGTTATTATGATTATAAAAGACCGGCCCATGTGCAGCGGGCATTAATTCAATCGATTGTTGATGAGCTCACAGGAAAAGGAAGCTGCCCGGGCAGCGTTATCTCTGCAGCTCGCACCAGCAAGGTGCTCGACATGATCACCAAAAAATAATTACCAAAAATTGGTACCTTCGCGCCTTAGTCTTGACAGGCAACCCTTTAAACTTTATTAGTATGTCAATCATTATTAAAGACGTAACAAAAAAATTCGGCGAGCAAAAAGCACTTGATAATGTTTCCTTATCGGTGGAAAAAGGAGAAATTGTAGCACTACTCGGGCCCAATGGTGCCGGAAAAAGTACCATGATGAAGATCATAACATGCTATCTGCCACCCAATGAAGGGGATGTAAAAGTTTTCGGTTATGATGTATTGTCTGAATCTTTAAGAGTAAGACGAGTTGTGGGTTATCTTCCCGAGAATAATCCGCTTTACCCGGATATGTATGTTCGCGAATACCTTGAATTTATTGCCGGGGTGCACAAACTGGGAAGAAAATCCGATGAACGAATTAAGGAAATGATTTACCAGACCGGGCTGGAGCTGGAACATCACAAAAAGATAGGAGCATTGTCAAAAGGTTATCGTCAAAGAGTGGGTATTGCCCAGGCCCTGATTCACGATCCTGAAGTGCTCATCCTTGATGAGCCCACATCAGGACTTGACCCCAATCAATTGGTTGAGATACGAAACCTGGTGCGTGAGGTGGGCAAACAAAAAACCGTGTTATTATCCACGCATATCATGCAGGAGGTGGAAGCTGTATGCGACAGAGTGGTTATTATTAACCACGGAAAAATTGTTGCTGATGCCCCCACCCATGAGTTGCAACTGCTTAATCTTACCAGCAGGATTATAAGAGCCGAATTTGATACAAATTATGACTGGGAATTACTTAAAAACCTGTCGGGGGTTATGGAAGTTCAGCAGGAGAATGAAAAAACTGTGAAAATATATGTAAGCAGTAATGAAGATCTACGTGCCGATGTTTTTCATTTTGCAGTAAAAAACCAATGGGTAATACTTGCCATGGGATATGAAGATCAGTCAGTTGAACAGGTATTCCGCAAACTCACTTTTGAATCAAAACAATCATAAAAACAATTTTTATACTTACATTTGCAGCGCTAAAAAAATTACGCTAATATTTTTATTGAACATAAGATGGGATATTTATTTACATCCGAGTCTGTTTCCGAAGGACATCCTGATAAGGTTGCAGACCAGATTTCAGATGCTTTGTTAGACGAATTTTTACGACAGGATCCGGAATCAAAAGTTGCCTGTGAAACCCTGGTAACAACCGGATTAGTTGTTTGTGCCGGCGAAGTAAAAACCCAGGCCTGGGTTGATATTCAGAATGTTGTCAGAGATGTTTTAAAGGATATTGGATATACAAATTCTGCCTACAAATTTGAAGCTGATTCCTGCGGAGTAATTTCTGCCATTCACGAGCAATCTCCCGAGATAAACCAGGGTGTTGAGCGCGAAAAAGAAGAAGAACAGGGTGCCGGCGACCAGGGGATGATGTTTGGTTATGCATCACGCGAAACGGATGAGTATATGCCACTCCCCCTTGATCTTTCACATATTCTTTTACAGGAACTTGCTGCCATTCGTAAAGATGGTAAACTGATGCCTTATTTGCGGCCCGATTCCAAAGCACAGGTTACAGTAGAATATGATGATAATCATCAACCCATAAGAATTGATACTATAGTGGTTTCTACACAGCACGATGAGTTTGTTTTGCCAACAGGCAAATCAAAGGAAGAAAAGATGAAGGCTGAAAATGAAATGCAGGAAAAAATCAAAACTGATATTGAAAAGTTTCTGATACCACGTGCTGCTGATATTTTGCCCAACAGGCTAAGACCCCTGTTTATCAATGGCTTCCGCCTTCTGGTAAACCCAACCGGTAAGTTTGTTATTGGTGGCCCGCATGGTGACAGCGGAGTTACCGGCCGGAAAATCATTGTTGACACTTACGGTGGAAAAGGAGCACATGGTGGTGGTGCGTTTTCAGGAAAGGATGCCAGTAAAGTTGACCGCTCAGCTGCTTATGCAACCCGTCATATTGCCAAAAATATGGTTGCCGCCGGTATTGCCGACGAAGTGCTTGTGCAGGTGGCCTATGCCATTGGAGTAGCAGAACCCGTCGGCCTTTATATAAATACTTATGGTACAGCCAAAGTTAACCTGTCGGATTTAGAGATTGCAGAAAAAATCAAAGAGATTTTTGATCTCAGGCCTTTTGCCATTATAAACCGTTTCGGATTAAAAAATCCCATCTTCCTGCCAACATGCACTTATGGTCATTTCGGAAGAACACCCTTTAACCGCGAAGTGGAAGTAAAATACCAGGACAAAAATACCCGTGAAAAAGTAAAAGAAAACGGGTACAAGGTATTTGTTAAAGACGTGGAATTCTTTGCCTGGGAAAAACTGGATTATGTTGATAAACTGAAATCAGAGTTTGGAATATAAACAGCCTTAACAGGCTTGTAAAAGAAGGACCTTACTTCCGGTAAAGTCCTTTTTTTGTTATAAAATTAAAAACCTTTTCAGACAGCATATACCGTACAGGCTTATTTCCCATGAATGATTCTCTGATGTAAGTTGATGAGATATCTATCAAAGGAGCTTTTACCAAATGTATAGATGAATGGGTTAAAAACCTGCTGGTTTCAAAACCAGGTCTGGGATAAACATAAATCTCAACCATTCTCATGATTTCCTCATAATTTTTCCAGCGGTCAAACCTATCCAGATTATCTTTACCAATAATAAGCACAAATTGCTTTTCAGGATATTTTTCTTTTAGTACATCAAGGGTTTTGTGGGTATATTGTGGGGCCGGCATCTGAAATTCAATATCACACATACTGAATTTCGGATTATTTGAAATAGCTAGCTCAAGCATTTCTTTCCGGGTTTCCTGACTGGTAATTTCTTTTTTTGTTTTAAAAGGGTTTTGCGGTGATATAACAAACCATATCTCATCCAGATCAGTATAGGCAGTCATATATTCGGCAATGATAAGATGCCCTGTATGCACAGGGTCAAATGATCCGAAGAATAAACCGGTCTTTTGAGATTTTTCGGGTTTCATATTAGTCATGCTGCAAAAAATCTGTTATGGCCTTTTGGGTTTGATTAATGGCTGTTTGAAGATCATCATTGATAATTTGTTTGTCAAAACGGTCTGCAAAACCAAGTTCGTATTCAGCCTTGCTGATTCGCTTTTCAAGCGATTCAGGGGTTTCAGTACCACGTCCTGCAAGCCTGTTTCTAAGCTCATCAGTTGATGGTGGCATAATAAATATGGCCAGGGAATTATCAGGATATTGTTTTTTTATGTTTAACCCACCAACTACATCCACATCAAAAATTACATGATTTGCTTTACCCCATATGCGTTCAACTTCCGAGTGCATAGTGCCGTAAAAGCTTCCCGTATAAACTTCTTCCCACTCCAGAAAAGCCCCTTCATCAATTTTCCGGAGAAATTCATCATCAGAAAGGAAATAATAATCTTTACCATGAACCTCACCTTCCCTGGGAAGGCGGCTGCAAGCAGAGACGGAAAATTCAAGCATAGGAAGTTTCGGTAATATTGCTCTTACGATGGTTGTTTTTCCTGAGCCTGATGGCGCACAAACAATGATAAGTTTTCCCTTCATTATTGCAATTTTCTGATACCAGCTGAGTATAACTTACTCCATTTTTAAAGCACATTCATGAGCTGCTCCTTGATTTTTTCCAGCTCATCCTTCATTTGAACCACAATCTTCTGAATCTCTGCATCATTGGCCTTACTTCCGATGGTATTGATTTCACGCCCAATTTCCTGTGAAATAAACCCCAGCTTCTTGCCCCCCGCTTCTGCTAAATGCAGGGTTTCATTCAAATAATCCAGATGTTTTCTTAATCTTACATTTTCTTCTGTAATATCAAGCTTTTCAAGGTAGAAGATAATTTCCTGCTCAAACCGGTTTTCATCTACTTTTACGTTTTCACCCATCTCCTTCAGTGAACGGTAAATACGATCTTTAACTGCGCTGATTCTTTCCTTTTCCAACGGCTTTATCTCCTCAAGCAAAGATCTGATTTTTTTTTCTCTCTTCTGTATATCATTGTAAAGATGCTCTCCTTCTGAACGGCGATATGCATTAGCCTGATCAATTGCATCTTTAACGGACTGTTCAATTACTTCCCATTCTTCAGGCGATACTTCTTCCTGTTGCGATTTCAGAACGTCAGGCAGTCTTAGAAGATCTGGTAAAAAATCATCAGAGATTTGTGTATCGAGTCTGGCAGCTACATCTTTAAGCTCCTGATAGTATCTCATAAGCATCGGTTTGTTTATGGAGCAACTGGTTTGCGCTCCTTCCTGCTCAAGTGAAACTACCAGTTCAATCTTTCCACGTTCCATAGACGAACTGAGCATATTACGTAAAATACTTTCGCGATCACGATAAATGTTGGGAGTTTTAATGTTCAGATCAAGGTTTTTGCTGTTCAGAGCCCTTATCTCTGTTTTGATAGTTTTATCCCCAAAACGGCAAACCGATTTGCCGAAGCCTGTCATGGAAGTAATCATAAATTCTTTTTTTTGCAAACCTAATGGATTTTTTCCAAAACCCCGGCTTTTTTTGATTCATAACCTTAATAATAAAAAAGGCCCTGAAACCAGAGCCTTTTTTATTATATATAAATGCAGAAGCTTAAGCTACCTGACCTCGCTCAGTTATGATCTGCTCGTTGTTTTCATCATCATCTTCTTCCTTTTCTTCTTCTGAAAAGCCTACTCTATCCATTGAGCCCCATGTTTTTTCGCCAATGAAGTACTTGAAGTTACCCCTGATACTGAACATAAGTATAAACGGGTGATAGAAAATGGGTTCGAGCATAGCCGTAAAGAGCATGGTTACAACTTCCCGTTTTCGGGTATACCGATGGAAGGATAATTCCTCGAAAAGAATTGCCCAATGCGAAAGTGTTACTGCAAAAAAGTAAATAACACCCAGAAGCAGGAAGAAGAACGGCCAGTTGGGGATGCCCAGAATGGCAATAATGATAAAATAAATGATTCCTATAAACTCCATGATGGGGGCAAACCATTCAAAGAAGAACCAGTATGGGTGCCCCAGTAAACCAAGGGTTTTATACTTTGGATTGAAAAACAGCTTAAAATGCATAAACAGGCTTTCCATATTACCCCGTGTCCAGCGGTCACGCTGCCTTCCCAGTACCTTAAGTGATGCGGGCACCTCTGTCCAGCACAACGGGTCGGGTATATAGATAACACGGTATTTTTCTTTCTGTTCTGACATATATCGCCGCATACGGACAATAAGCTCCATATCTTCACCCACAAGGTTTGTATTGTATCCTCCTACCTTGAGAACGATTTCGCGATTAAACATACCAAAGGCACCGGATACCAGCAGCAAACCGTTGAGCTTGCTCCATGCCATACGTCCCATAAGGAAGGAACGTGTATATTCCAGTACCTGTACACGGGGAACAAACTTTTTAGGTAATTTCACTTCTGTGATGCGGCCTTCTTCAATTTTACAGGAATTGGCAATACGAATTACACCACCGGAAGCAATGATCTTGCGTTTAGTTTCTTCGAGAAAGGGCTTGGACATGATAAGCAATGCATCTTCTACCAAAACTGAATCCACATCAACTACTGAAATGTATTCCATTTGCGAGAAATTAATTCCTGCATTAAGGGCATCGGCCTTACCCCCGTTTTCTTTATCTATTACCACCAGCTTTTTAAAAGCTTTATTGCGTGATTTGTAAATTGCCCGGATGGGTTCGGTAGCCACCTTTTGTTCATAAATAAAATTCATGGGCTCCAGATCATATGCTTTTATGACCTTTTCCATGGTATCATCCTTACTGCCGTCGTTAACTATAATAACTTCAAAATCATTATAGTGAAGCGACATAAGACTGCGGATATTGTCAATAATGGTTTTTCCTTCATTATAAGCGGGCGCAATTACCGAAATAGATGGTGCCAGTGGTGATGACAGTAAAACCTTATAGTCGATATAAGAGTTTTTCCGGATATATTGCAACATGGATAAAGCTGAGAAAACAGCCAGTGCAACATATGACCCAAAGATGAAAAGGGTAATGACAATTATACCATTTTCAATGATAAATTGAAGGGTTCTGAAAAATTCTATCATGATTCGGGGTTTTGTTTTACATTAATTATCATGTTATTGAGTGTGGTGTCGGCATCTTCTGAAAGTTCATCAAGCTTATGATTGCCTTCCTGCCCCAATGATGCTATGATATGCAGGGCAAGCATTCTTATTTTTACAGAGTTGTGAGAGTCCCTGGCAACTTCAGCCATAAATGGTATCTCATCTGCCGAAGCAATGGTTGTAAGGGATTCTATAATCTCATATCTTATTTCTCTGGGCAGAATATCCTCAAGACTTCTTGCTTCAATCAAACCTGGTTTTTTATCTTTTTCATTTTCTTCAAATTCTCTAAGTATCTCCTGCAGACGGTAAGATTCATCTCTGTAAAGTTGTTTTAGCTCAGGAATATATTCTGCAGAATCCATGGGCTTCAGAGCTTTAGTAGCAGCCAGTCTTATTTCGGGTTGTTCATGAAACAGCAATTGTTTAACCCTGGGTATGGTTTGTACGTGTTTAAACAGCATAATCATGCGTAGGGCAAATACCACAACGGAATAGTTCTCGCTATCAAGCCAGGCTTCAAAAGAGTCTATATTGATCTGATGGTAAATAAGGGTATCGTAAATATTTATCATTTCCCAGTCAGACAGTTCCCAGGTGAGTTCATTCAGAAATGCGAGCGGCTCCTCATCTGAAAGCTTCACCATAGCTACCTGTGCTTCCACACGTATGATGGAATTTTTTGAATTGGCGAAACCTGCAATGTAATCATTTGCATCTTTCACATCCATTTGTGCTACTTCCTGAAAACCCTTTGATTTGGTATGCCATCGTTTGTGGTAAACCTTTCGGAGAGAATCATTATGTAACTCAAGATTAAAATACAGATCACGCAATTTTGAAGCGGTTTCACCATAAAGGTTGGAATGCAGAAATCTTAATTCATCAATAAAAATCTGCCTGTTTTTTCTGGTATTGATGCCCCGAAACTCAATGGTTTCAACTTCATCATTAAAAAGAAAATCGGCCAGTTGCTCCTGGTATTCCTGTTTAAGAATTCGCTCTCTCTTTCGTCTTATGGTTTTAATCTGGCGGTTAATGATGATTACCAGAAATAATACAAAAAGACTGATAAGAAGATAAACCAGAATAACAAGTAAAACCTTTACCTTAAGGGGAGACTCAAGATATATGGTTCTGATTCGCTGCCAAACGCTTTGTGAAACTTCATGTCCTGAAACAGCTAAAGTTTCACTTTCATTAATGAGCAGGAATAATGTGTTGCCTGCACCGGCAGAAATTAGTTGCATAACTGGCTTTTCACTGATGACAGACAAAGCTTCTGCCGAAGACATCTTTACATTAAATGTCATCTGAATCAACAGAGTTGTAAGGATTGCAAAAAAGATTTTTTTTCCGGATAATATCATGAGCTGAAAATTATAAATTCACAATTTTACTGGTTATTTTTAAAAGCGATAAATAAGGCCTCCTTCAAAGATTACCGGATCACCCCACAAAACATCTGAATCGAAGAATTTATATCCTACACCTGCTTTTAATAAAAACCTCTGAGAAAACCTGTGCTGATAGGTAAGCATGGCTTCAAACAATGTACCTCCCAAATCATATACTTCTCCCCCTATAAGTCGGTCAAAATCTGCTGAAAACCCTCTTCCCATCATCAGATTCAAATAATGGTCAGATGCACTGAAAAATCTTCTGATAGTTAGAAAGTAAGACTGGGAATCGGGGTCACTTCCATCTGATGAAAAAGAGAAATAAGGACGAAAGGAGAAATAGTATTTTTTGTAGTATTTGCTTAAAGAACCTGTAAGAATCAAAAGATCTTTATTATCAAAATTGAGTAACCTGAAACCGGCCGATGCTTCCCATGAGGCAGGCAATGCCTGGAAAAGTTCAAACCCGAAACGGGTAAATGGGAAAAGCTCGCTTTCTGGTGCAAAACCTGCATTCAGGTAGAGATAAGTTCCTGGTCTTACGGTTGGGTAAACATCCAGCTCAATCTGCCAGTCAGTAATTCCATAACGATTAGCCAGATTGGTTCTTAATGTTGTGGGTCCGAATATCCTGGTCCTTCTGCCTAACTCACCATAAAATAAATGCCAGGGCTCGCCGTCCGATTCAAGGAAATAATAACCTCTATAGCCCAACCCAATATGGTTTAAGTACCTTGTGGTTTCTATGGTGTTTAACAAATCTTTTGCTTCGCGGTATGTCGGATCAATATCAAGAATCTGATTAATCATAACCAAGGCAGCTGTTTCATCTCCTGATTCTTTCAAAGCCAGTGATTTGCGGTACAACAGATGGGTATTATTCGGATGATCAACAAGAGCATGATCAAGATACCTTATTGCATCTTCGAAATTCCCTGACCACATTTCAACATCAATTAAAGCATACAGGGCATCCCTGTTTTCTGGAACTTTCTCTCGAACATCTTTTAATATGGGCCTTGCTTCATCATAGTTGCCCTCCCAGGCGTAAGTTCTTGCTTTAAGTATTGATGCATCATGATAATCAGGATGGGATCTGAGTATTTCATCACACAACTCTCTTGCCTGTGCGTACAATTGATTAAATGCAAGGTCGCGGGCCCTGTTAAATGTAATATCAGGATTTGCAAGATTCCTCTGCGATAAAGCATAGGAATCAGATACCGGGAAAGTAAGAAACACTATAAGGAAGCTAATCAGAAAGGTAAACTTTATCGGTATTTTTACAAAAATTTGGTTGTTGATTTTCATTCGAAAATTATTTAGTTATGTCTTTTGTCGAATGAAACTTGCATGAATTATCTTTTCATTGTCTTTCGAGCGCTGAGTGCCCATACAAGTTTCATTATTTTGCGAGTTTTCTGAAAAATTAAGGCGCAAACATAATAATCAGGCAGTTTTTATTTCTGCTGATTCAAAAGCCGGTTTAAGGCAAAAAAAACAATGAACCATTAGCTGACAAATAAGTTTTTACAATATCATCTTTTCAGTAGAAACCTTTTTACCCTTATAGAAAGTTCATTAGGGCTAAAGGGCTTGGTCAGGTAGTCATCAGCTCCAAGCTTAAATGCTTCAATGATTGTTTCCTCGTTACCTACTTTAGATAATACTATAATAGGTGTTGATTTGCTTAGCTCATTTCTGGTGAGATTAATGATTTCCAGCCCACCGGTAAATGGCATCAGAAGATCTGTAATGATAAGGTCAAAATCTTCCGACTTAATCTTTTCACTGGCAGAGCGACCATCATTGGCAACTTCTACCTGATAACCTTCTCGCTGCAATTTGTGCTCAATTGCCTTGATCATCATGAAATCATCTTCGCACACTAATATTTTTGCCATAATAGTTTTAATTTAAGATGTTGAATGTAGCCAGGATTTACAGTTTTCAAATATATTAAACAGAAGTTATTAAGTTTTAAGTATTTCACAGTATATTACATATATTTCATCTTTTTTCATCAGGCGAATATACGTATTCAATACTTTGTCTATGTTTTTTATATTTTCGTGGAAATATTTTATTATTCGCACACGAAATATTCAGGAAGACCTATTCTGTCAAAAACAGACCAAAAATAAAGAAAAATATGATAAACCCTTGAGAAAAATACATTAAATGGCAGATATTGTTGAAAACTGAATGACTTTATCTGAGAATGGATAGAAAAACCGAACTATCATTAGGAATAATGTAGTTCATCAGAAAAGCAGTTATTATAACCCCTTCACTTGTTTAATCTTAATTTAAGGTTAAATTAACATTAAGAAGATTTTAAATTAATCACCAGTTTACAATTTAGCTTACCGGAAAAACTCTGACGATAAAAATATTACTTAAATTTGCTTGTAATCAATTCTGCTATACCTCAAATATCTGATCTTATTTATTGCCAATATCCCCAAAAAAACAGAACATGAACAACAGCGATTACAAAATTTTGCTGGTAGATGACGAACCCGATATTCTGGAGTTTGTTAGTTACAACTTAAAAAAAGAAGGCTATCAGGTATTCACCGCAAAAAATGGCAGGGAAGCTATTTTTAATGCTGTTGAAATAAACCCGCATCTTATTATCCTGGATGTTATGATGCCTGAGATGGATGGGATGGAAACCTGTGTAGAATTAAAAAAAATTGCACAGCTGGAAAATACGATTATTGTTTTTCTTACGGCCAGGGGAGAAGATTATTCTCAGCTCGCAGGTTTTGAAGCAGGTGCTGATGACTATATTAGCAAGCCCATCAAGCCAGGCCTTCTTATCAGCCGTGTTAAAGCACTCCTCAAACGATACTCCGGGCAACCAACAGAAAGTACCGGGCTTTTAACAGCCGGCAGCATAACCATCGATAAGGAAAGATATGTTATCATTAAGGATGGCCGGGAGATTGTTTTACCCAAAAAAGAATTCGAATTGCTTACTTTGCTTGTAAATAAACCCAACAAGGTATTTTCAAGGGAGGAGATCTTTGCCAAAGTCTGGGGCAATAATGTGGTTGTAGGCGACCGGACTATAGATGTGCATGTACGTAAACTCAGAGAAAAGATCGGAGTAGAATGCATCAAAACCGTAAAAGGTGTTGGTTATAAATTTGATGCCTGAAATATCATGAATTATTCAACATCTCAAAAACTTTCACTTCTTGCTTCATTGATCATAGCAGTTATTTTTTCTGCTGTGTATACTCTTGTTGCTATATTTACTGATGCACGCTGGAATTTCCTTGTTTTTTTTATTTCAAATCTCGTATTATTCCCTCTTTCCTACATTGTATATAAGTACATCCTGGATAAATTTATTTATGAGAAAATACGGCTAATTTATAAAACTATTCACAATCTGAAAGTTTCACAAAAACAACCCAAAACAGCCCTGGTAAGTAAAAAGAACATCATAGATGAGGCCAACCGCGAAGTACTGGAATGGGCTGAAACCAAAACCCGGGAGATAGAAGACCTTAAAAAGCTGGAAGCATACCGGCGTGAGTTTCTGGGAAATGTTTCACACGAACTGAAAACCCCCATTTTTAATATACAGGGTTACATATTAACCCTTCTTGACGGCGGAATGGATGATCCGCAAATCAATCGTAAATATCTGGAACGAACAGAAAAAAGCATCGATCGCATGATTTCTATCATTCAGGATCTGGAGGATATATCGCGCCTGGAAGCCGGAGAATTTAAACTAAATTTTGAAAATTTTGATATTACAGAACTTACAAGAGATGTAATGGAATTTATGGAAATAAAGGCATCCCATAAAAATATCAGGATATACCTGGCTGAAAACTACGACATACCAATAATAGTTTATGCTGACCGTAAAAGAATTCAGCAGGTACTTACAAATCTGATAGTCAATTCCATAAAATATGGAAACGAAAACGGACGAACCAAAATCAGTTTCTTTGATATGGATGAAAATATCCTTGTTGAAGTAACTGACAGCGGAATGGGAATTCCACGGGAAGAATTACCCCGAGTATTTGAGAGATTCTACAGAGGCGACCGCAGCAGAACCCGTTTAA
>SKVR01000100.1 GCA_007129355.1 Bacteroidales bacterium
CCGTAAAGCGCAAAGGCGATCAGGCCCTGAAAGATTTTACCCGTGCTTTTGACGGTGTGGAGATGGATAAGCTGCAAGTTTCCGATGAGGAAATTGATGCATCGGAAAAGCAGGTAAGTCCCGGGCTCCAAAAGGCCATCCAAACGGCTGCAGCAAACATCCGCAAGTTTCACGCAGCCCAGCAATGTAAACCCGTCAGACTGGAAACTGCTCCCGGAGTCGTTTGCTGGCAAAAACCGGTGGCCTTGCAGCGGGCGGGGTTGTATATTCCCGGTGGTACTGCCCCCCTGTTTTCTTCGGTGTTGATGCTGGCAGTGCCTGCGCAGATAGCAGGATGTAAGGAAATTGTGCTTTGCACCCCTCCCGGTAAAGATGGCAAGGTAAACCCTGCTATATTGTATGCAGCAAAAATTTCCGGAGTAACCGGCGTTTATACTGTGGGTGGCGCACAGGCCATTGCTGCCATGGCTTTTGGCACGGAAAGCATTCCCAAAGTGAATAAGATATTTGGCCCCGGCAATCAATTTGTAACCGCAGCCAAACAA
Organism: Bacteroidales bacterium; assembly: GCA_007129355.1. Taxonomy (GTDB): domain Bacteria; phylum Bacteroidota; class Bacteroidia; order Bacteroidales; family UBA7960; genus SKVR01. Next base: position 546 of record SKVR01000100.1, read on the forward strand.
GCCGTTCAGAAGATGGGCGTAGCCATTGACCTGCCCGCCGGCCCATCGGAAGTACTGGTAATGGCCGACGAAACCGCTGATGCTCGTTTTGTGGCTTCCGACCTGCTATCTCAGGCAGAGCATGGCCCCGACAGCCAGGTGATCCTTACCACAACCGATAAAAAACTGGCAGAACAAACAATCATTGCCATGGAAGAACAACTACAGCAATTACCCCGCAGGGAAATGATAGAAAAAAGTCTGGAATCCTGCAAGATTATTGTGATAGACTCGGTTGATGAGATGATAGTTATGGTAAACGAATATGCTCCTGAGCACCTGATCATCGCCATGAAGAATATGTATAAAGTTGCTGATGCCATTGAAAATGCCGGATCGGTATTTATGGGAAATTTCACCCCTGAAAGTGCAGGTGATTATGCATCGGGGACCAACCACACACTCCCCACCAACGGCTTTGCCAAGGCTTACAGCGGTGTAAACCTCGATAGTTTTGTGAAGAAGATCACTTTCCAGGAGATAACACCCGCTGGATTGCAGGGTTTGGGAGAAACTTTACAGCAAATGGCCGAAGCAGAGAACCTGCACGCGCACAAGCTGGCGGTGAGTGTGAGACTGGAATCAGTGTAACCGGTCGCTGAGCCTGTCGAAGCGACTCTGGTTGTGCCTTCGACAAGCTCAGGCACCAGTTTCATAAAGAATAAACGTGACGGGACGACTTCAAGTTACCCCACCACTGAAATCAAACAGTTAATAATAAAAGAATGAAGCAAAACATAGCCCAAAAACTGGCCCGCCCGGCCATCCTGAAGCTAAAGCCCTACAGCTCGGCCCGGGAAGAATTTACCGGCAACGAAGGTATTTTCCTTGATGCCAACGAAAGTCCGTTTAACAAACCCTGGAACCGTTACCCCGATCCTTTTCAGCAAAGACTCAGGCAGCGCTTAGCAGAAATAAAAGGAGTAGAGCGGGAAAACATCATACTGGGAAACGGGTCCGACGAAACCATCGATATGCTCTTTCGTACCTTTTGTGAGCCGGGCAAAGACAAAGTGCTGTCTGTCAGCCCGACTTACGGCATGTATAAGGTAAGTGCCGGTATCAATGGTGTGGATTATGAAACGGTTCTGCTCAATGAGGACTTCAGTTTGCCTGTGGAACAGCTCCTTGAGAAATCAGATAAGAACACAAAACTTTTGTTTTTATGCTCACCCAATAATCCCACGGGCAATCGCTTCAATGATGATGATATGCGGGTTTTGCTTGAGAAATTTACAGGACTTGTGGTTGTGGATGAAGCTTATGTGGATTTCAGCTCCGCTGGTTCCTGGGTGGATGCGCTGAAAGAATATCCCAATCTTGTGGTTTTGCAAACCCTTTCCAAAGCATGGGGACTGGCGGCCATAAGGCTGGGGATGGCCTTTGCATCCAAAGAAATTATTTCATTACTGATGAAGGTGAAACCGCCTTACAATGTTAACACCCTTACCCAGGAGAAAGCACTGGAAGCACTGTCGGATCTTGTACGTGTTAAAAAAAGGGTAGCCTTGACCATCAATGAGAGGGATATTATGATGAAAGCTTTATCCGTGATTTCTGTGGTCAAAAAGGTTTATCCCTCCGATGCCAATTTTTTCCTGATCAGGGTGGATGAGCCGGATGTAGTTTACGATTATTTGCTTCAACGGGGCATCATTGTGCGTAACCGCTCAAATGAACCTTTATGCCGCGGCTGTCTGCGCATTTCTGTGGGAACTCCCAAACAGAACCCATATCTGCTGAAAGTGCTTATGGCCTATCCGGTTGGTTTACAAGAATCCCAGGGAAGCGAAAGCTGGAAATCCATTTCCGACTGGCTGGTAACACCACCGCGTAATGCTGTTCGCATGCGCAAAACCAAAGAAACAGAAATCACTGTTGATATTGACCTCGACGGGAATGCAAAGGCAAATATCAATACAGGTCTGGGTTTCTTCGATCATATGCTGGAGCAAATTGCCCGACACAGTGGTTGCGATCTCAGCATCCAGGTGAAAGGAGATTTACATGTAGATGAGCATCACACCCTGGAAGATACTGCCATTGCACTGGGTGAAGCTTTCGCAGAAGCCCTGGGCAACAAGTTAGGCATTGAGCGGTATGGTTTTGCCCTGCCCATGGACGATTGTGCTGCTATTGTTTTGCTGGATTTTGGCGGCAGGCCCGAACTGGTTTGGGATGCAAAATTCAAAAGAGAAAAAATCGGGGATCTGCCAACAGAAATGTTTCAGCATATTTTTAAATCTTTTGCCATTGGTGCAAAATGCAATTTATACATCAAAGCCAAAGGAGAAAACGAACATCACAAGATCGAAGCCATCTTCAAAGCCCTTGCCCGTGCCATCCGCATGGCCATAAAACGGGAGCCCGGAGCAGATTTCCTGCCCAGCACCAAAGGGTTGCTGTGAGAGAAGGTTGTCAGAGTCCGGGCGCGACTCGAAGTCGCACCCGGACTAAATCAAACAAATCAAAAATCATCAATCAAAAATCTTAAATTCCATACTCTGCGTCTCCCCGTCTCCGCAGTAAAAACTAAATCAATGAAAATCGCCATCATAAAATACAACGCCGGTAATATCAAATCCGTCAGCAATGCGCTGAACCGATTGAATGTTGAACATTCCATAACGGATAATCCGGATGAGATTCTGGCCGCCGATAAAGTCATCTTTCCCGGAGTGGGAGAAGCTTCCACAACTATGGATTACCTTGGGAAAAAGAATCTTGATTTGCTCATAGGTGGGCTGAAGCAACCTGTTCTTGGCATTTGCCTGGGCATGCAGCTGATGTGCAGGCACTCAGAAGAAGGAGATACAACTTGTCTGGGTATTTTTGATCTGCCGGTAAAAAAATTTGATACGGAGCTGAAAATTCCGCATATGGGCTGGAACAGTCTGGCTGATGTGAAGCCACCGTTGATGGATGCCAGTCTGGAAGGGCAGTTTGTTTATTTTGTGCACAGCTATTATGTGCCTGTGGCAGAGGAAACCGCTGCTGTTAGTCATTACGGAATTCCTTTCAGTGCTGCATTGCAGAAAAATAATTTTTATGCCACCCAGTTCCACCCCGAAAAGAGTGGGAGTGTGGGTGAAAGTATACTTAAAAACTTTTTAAGAAGTTGATAGTCCGGGCGCGACTCTAAGTC
>SKVR01000086.1 GCA_007129355.1 Bacteroidales bacterium
AGAAGCTATGTTTACTGTTTGATGCCAACAGGGGTATTCTGTTTTTACCTGATCATGATGATGCAGGATTTTCTGCCGGTTTTGAATGGCATGAGAAGGATATAGCTCCCGTAAAAGATGATTTGCAAAATTTGCAATACAGCAAATATCCTTTATGGGAAAAATTTGCCATACAAAAACGTGTTTTTCGAATTGCAGATATTACCAATATCCCCGACATCTATATGCCTTGTAAGGAAATGCTTCTTAATATGGGAGCGAAAGCCTTTTTACAGGTTCCCCTTTTGTATAAGAATCAGCTAAAAGGATTTATTTCGCTTTACAGTTCAAAGGCTGTTACCGGCTGGAATAATGGTGATGTTAATTATATCGAGACCATTGCCCGTATTACTCAGAACATCCTAAGCCAAATTGAAGCTGAAGACGATGAAGCTGATAGAAGTAATATTTTTCCATGGAATAAGGACAGTTTACAGGCTAAAATTCTTGAAAGTCTGGATTTTGGCATGACCATTTACGATTGCAGCGTTGAAAATTTCATTTTCAGTAATTCTAAATGTATTGAAATACTGGGGCTGAAAAATGCATCGCAATTAAATAAAGAATGGATCTTCAGGCTTTTTAAGGATAACGGACTTAAGCCGGATGAGCTATTTGTTTCTGAAAGCCGAAAACTTACTAAGGATTTCTCACTTATTTATGATCAAAAAAACATCAGTGGGGCTCTGGTACCCATACCTGGAACAAGTTGGTTAACAGTTAGTTTATATGACATAACTCCCATAGTACAATTTGACAAGAATGAACTAGCCCTGAGTGAGCAGCTGAAGATTCTATCTGAATCTGCAATTAAACTGCTTTCTACAAAAGATGAAGATATTTATAAGTTTATAGGAGAAACTGCCTTTGCCCTGCAAAGCGATGCCATTATTATCGTAAACAGTTATAATGAGGCTGAAGGTTACTTAAAACCACAGATCATAAAAGGGTTAAATTCCCCAACTGATATTATCATAAAATTATTGGGGAAGCATCCTATCAACAAAAAGTTTCCGCTCAGCAAAAACAGCCCGTATTTTTCAGAGATCCTGACTTCACGGTTGAAAGTAATAAAAGGGGGTATTTCTGAACTTTCTATGGGTACCATTTCAGAACCTGTTGCCGAAAAAGTTGAAAATGTTCTGGGTACCGGCAAGTATTATGGTTGTGGGTTGTTTGCCGATGGTAAACTATTCGGAACCATAGTTTTGCTTTTGCCCCCCGACAGCTTTATACATCCCTATATTTTTGAAACCTTTTCCCAGCTGGCATCCAAAGCCATTCATGGCATAAAAATGAGCCGGAAGCTTCAAAATACAAAATCTGCCTTGTGGAATGCTGCTTCCATAGCAAAACTGGGATACTGGCAATATGATGTCTGCAGTCAGAATTTAATTATCGACAAAGGTATTTTGAAGGATTTCAATAAAACCGGAAGCGATGAAAAAATTATTATTCCTATCGATCGGTTTTTGAGCAGATATGCTTCGGAGCAAGAGAGAAAGCTGATCAAAGATAAATTTGAAAATGTTACGAAAAACCCCAGGAATAAACAATATACGGTTGACCTGGAATGGAAATTCGTTCGCAAAAATAAAACCCCCCTGCACTTGTATACCAGGGGTGTTGTGCAACCTGATGGCCGGATTACAGGAATTGCCCAGGATATAACCAATATAAAAGAAGCCGAGAAAAGCCTTAAGGAAAGTGAGGTTAAATTCAAAAATCTTATCCGTCAGTCTCTTGACCCCATTATAATTATTCAGGACGACGGGAGGATAACAGAATGGAATTCCAGCTCTGAAAATATCTCCGGAATATCTGCAGATGATGCCATCGGAAAATACATCTGGGATATTGAAGCTGAAATAACCTTCAAACCCATTGAAAAGGAAGATTTTACAGAATATCCGAAGGACAAATTCAAAGAACATTTTTTCCGGTTTTTTGATGCCGATGAAACTAAAAAACCCACCGCAAGAGACATTTCCATAAAAACTCTGGAAGGAAAACTAATGTATCTTACGGTTACAAGCTTTGTATTTAACGATAACAACCGCAAATACCTGTGCAGGATATTCAAGGATATAACACTGGAAAAAGAAAAGCAGGAACGGGAGAAAAAGGAAGAAATAAGAACTCAGGCCAATAAGGCTAAGGAACTTTTCCTGGATAACATGAACCATGAAATGAGAACCCCCCTTAGCGGAATTATTGGAATGACAGACCTTCTGATGCGTTCGGGGCTTACACCAAAGCAAACAGAGCTATTAAAAGTTGTAAAAGAATCATCGGATAATCTGCTTGAGCTTATCAGTAATATCCATCAACTTTCGGCTATTGAAGCACATGGAATCGTAATTCTGAGAAACCCCTTTAAACCAGCCGATTTACTGGAAAAAACACTTGGGATTTTCAGAGCGGCAGCCCTGCAAAAACAAATTTCACTGTATTCCGATATGAGTAACATAGCCCATATTCAGCTTCTGGGAGATGAATTCAGATTACAACAAATACTGACCAACCTTATTGCCAATGCCATAAAATTTACATTATCTGGAGGCAATGTAACAGTAACAGCCCGGGCAAACCCCATCCCGGGAAATTCAACAGATTTGAAAATCAGTATTAAAGATACAGGTATTGGTATTCCGCAGGAGAAGATTCCTATTTTATTTGATAAATTTACACAGGCCGACAGCTCCTACACGCGCGAGCATGAAGGCGCAGGAATCGGACTTGCCATCAGTAAAGAACTCATTGAACTTATGGGAGGTACAATTGGCGTAAACAGTGAATACAAGAGGGGAACCGAATTCTGGATAAGACTGACCCTTTACAATGCATCCTGAAATAACAGGTTTTATATCCCCAGGTTTTTCTACGGCATATTTTTTGCCATTCACTAATTCAAAGAAATTTTCTTATCAAATGATTATTTTTATGCGTTAATTACAATGTAAGTTTTATTTTTTTGTAGTTTAAAAACGCCTGATTATCTGGTCAAGCCAATTTCAATAACAAAAAAAATAAACCTATGAAACGAGCATGATTCGTTGAACATATTTATGGATGAAAATTCATCATGCGAGTTCCATCCAACCTTAATCAAAAAATTATTTAAGGATGAAAAAAGTTTCGATTATTCTATTGCTGGCCGCAGTGGTGGCCCTTGGCAGTTGCCAGAGAAGAACAGTAACCCGCGTTGACACTCAGTCAACCATAGACCTGAGTGGCCGCTGGAATGATTCCGACTCGCGAATGGTAGCCCAGGAAATGATCAATGATGTTTTAAACAGACCCTGGCTTTCCCGTTTCGAAAATCGTAATAATCGTGTACCCGTTCTAATCGTTGCCGATGTAAAAAACCGCACCCACGAACATATTGATGCGGAAACTTTTATGCGGAATATGGAACGCGAACTGCTCAATAGCGGCATGGTACGCCTGGTACAGGGCAGAGAATTCCGCGAAAGCGTGCGTGAAGAAAGGGCCGACCAGCAGGAGTTTGCATCGCCCGAAACCATAGCCCGCTGGCAACGCGAGCTGGGTGCCGACTATATGTTTACCGGAACCATTAACTCAATTGTTGATGAGCACCGCAGACAAAGAGTGATTTACTACCAGGTAAATCTCGAACTTACCGACATGGAAACCAACGAAAAAGTCTGGATTGGAGAAAAACAAATCCGTAAGGTTGTTACCAACTAAAATATCATAAACCCAGTGGGGCTGTCTCATAAGCAGAATTTAATATGGACGCTGAGCTTGTCGAAGCGGTTATCTTACTGATATTCAGCAGTCGTTTCAACAGGTATTACAGTGAGTTTATCGAACTGCTCAACGACCAGAAAGCACTTTTGAGACAGCCTCCCCTTATGATTTAAATCCCATTGAAATGATCCGGAAAATTACAATTCCCATAATATTGTTTTCATTTCTGTTGAGTGGCTGCCGAACTTATTACCAGCGTCAGCAGGAGTTCAACCAGTATTTTCGGACCGGACAGATTGAACAGGCAGCTGAAGTACTTGCCGGCGATCGCAGGGCAGATAAAAGACGCACCCGCCTGCTTCATATCATGAATATGGGTGTTGTGCATCATATGCTTGGCAATTATTCACAAAGCAATGAGTTTTTTGAAGAAGCTTATATACTCAGCGAAGATCAACTGAACAATCCCCTTGATCAGGCTCTTGCTCTCTTTTCCAACCCCAACATGACAGAATACCGGGGCGAAGATTTTGAACTCCTGATGATACACTATTACAAGGCTATGAATTTTATCCAGTTGGGTAATTACGAAGCTGCCCTGGTTGAGTGCCGCAGACTGAACATCAGACTTAACGCCCTGGCTGATAAGTTTCCTTCAGATAACAGGTACAAAAGAGACGCCTTTATCCAAAACCTGATGGGTATTATTTACGATGCTTCGGGAGATTTTAACAATGCTTTTATTGCCTACCGCAATGCATACAACGTTTACAAAGAAGATTACTCCATACTTTTTGGGTTGCAGGCTCCCATGCAACTGAAAAAGGATCTGCTAAGAAGCGCACATCGAATGGGTTTCAGAGATCAGGTTGAGTTTTATGAAAGAGAATTTGGATTTTCTTATGAGCATAATGAAAAGCCCGGTCACGGCGATTTGTTATTTTTCCTGCAAAACGGATTGGGCCCGGTTAAGGATGAATGGAGTATCAATTTTACGGTGGTGCGTGGAAGCGGCGGAAGGGTTGATTTTGTGAATGAACAGCTTGGATTATCCTTTCCTTTTTATTTGGGAAGTTCAGGGCAAAGCAGCGGCGACCTGGGAGATCTGCGGATAGTAAGGGTAGCCTTTCCCAAATATGTTGAACGTGCCCCTGTTTTTACCGGTGCCCGGTTAAGGGTGCAAGGGCAACAAACCCAGCTGGAAAAAGCACAGGATATCAATGCCATTGCATTTAAATCACTTGAAGACCGGATGCTCAGAGAAATGGGATCGGCATTGCTCAGGCTGGCTCTTAAACAGGCAACCGAACAGGTAGTTCGAAGGGAAAACCAGAATATCGGCGCAGTACTGGGCATTCTGGGTGCAGTTACCGAAAAAGCCGATACCCGCAACTGGCAAACCCTACCTCACAGTATTCACTATACCAGACTTTCGCTGCCCGCAGGAACCCATAATCTTACACTGGAACTTCTCCTTCCCAATAACAATACTGGAAGAAGTGTAAACCTGCAAACATCCGTTAGTGCAGGCAGAACTTCTTTTATGAATTTTCAGGTGGTTGACAGTAAACTACCGGGGCGGTAAAACAGTCAGATATTTTGCCTATGGTAAACAAAAACTTATTAGTTTCTTACCTTTGCAAAAAAAATCTGATGGATAATCCTACACTGCAAGCCTTTCAGCAATTACTTGATATCATGGATGAACTCAGGGCCAAATGCCCATGGGATAAAAAACAAACCCTTGAAAGCCTCCGGCATCTCACCATAGAAGAAACCTACGAACTGGCCGATGCCATCCTTGAAAATGATCTGGATGAAATCAAAAAAGAACTGGGTGACCTGATGCTGCACATTGTTTTCTACGCCAAAATCGGGCAGGAAAAGGGCGCCTTTGATATTAAGGATGTTCTGGAGAATATCAATGAAAAGCTTATTCGCCGCCATCCGCACATTTACAGCGATACCGTTGTTGAAAATGATGAACAGGTAAAAGAAAACTGGGAAAAAATCAAGCTTCGCGAAGGGAAAAAGAAAGTCCTTTCGGGCGTGCCTGCCTCACTTCCCGCTATGGTAAAAGCATACCGCATTCAGGACAAAGCCCGTGGCGTAGGTTTTGACTGGGAAAAGCCCCATCAGGTTTGGGATAAGGTACAGGAAGAGCTCAACGAACTTAAGTATGAGGTTGATAATAACGCCCCCCATGAAAAAATTGAAGAAGAATTCGGCGACCTGCTTTTTGCTCTTATCAATTATTCGCGCTTCATTGATGTAAATCCTGAAAGTGCACTGGAACGCACCAATAAGAAATTCATCCGCCGATTTGAATACCTTGAAGCCCAAACCAATGCTTCAAACAAGGACATGAAAAAAATGTCGCTTGATGAAATGGATGTGTTCTGGAATGAGGCTAAGAAGATGGAAGGGAAGAAATGATGATGTTTGATGTCAAAGGTCAAATGGGGGATTTTGAAAGCTGAAAGCTTGAAATCCCGTCCATACGGGATCAAATGTATGATTTGATTTTCAGCCTTTAATGATCCATTTCTATAAAAAATCTTATGCATTTGTAACAAACCCCTATTTGCTGCGACTAACTTCGGAGTAATAAAATTTTATCTCATCACTTAAACTGATAAAATGATCGAAGTTAGCAATCTCTGTAAAGAATTTCATTTGAATAAAAAGCAGATGCAGGAGATCGGTGTAAAAGAAAAATCACTGGAAGTACTGCATGATGTAAATTTTACCTGTAAGCCGGGCAGAGTGTACAGTCTTCTTGGGCCCAACGGTGCCGGCAAAACCACCACATTACGTATTATTGCCACCATTTTGCGCGCCACATCGGGCAGTGTGAAAGTTTGTGGCATCGAACTCAATGAAAACCCCTCCGATGCCAGGGCTAAAATGGGATTCCTTACGGGAACCACCGGCCTTTACGAAAGACTTACTCCCAACGAAATGATTAAATACTTTGGGAAGCTAAATGGAATGGACGACAAGCTGATCGAAGATCGTAAAGATCGTCTTTATACACTGCTGGGTATGCATGATTTTGCCAACAAACGTATCGGAAAGCTATCCACAGGCATGAAACAAAAGGTAAGCATTACCCGCACCATGATCCATGACCCGGAGGTGGTGGTATTCGACGAACCCACATCAGGACTGGATGTCATTACTGCCAAAAATATCATTGAACTCATCCGCGACTGCAAAGATCAGGGCAAAACCGTAATTTTCTCATCACACATCATGAGCGAGGTTGATTTGCTTTGTGATGATCTTGGTATCATTCATAACGGCCGTATTCTTTTCAATGATACCATGGAAAACTTCCGCAAACAGATGCATACTGACAATCTCACCGAAGAGTTTATTCATATTGTAACACAAAGCGAAGAACGTGTGCAGGCTTAAATTTGCAGGGCAGGCAATCGTAATTAGTAATTTGAAATCAACCGAACTATGCTGAAAAATATCATCACAATTATCAAAAAAGAAACCCTGGACACCCTCAGGGATAAACGCACCATCATAGTAATGGTGCTGGTGCCGGTACTTGTTTTTCCCGTAATATTCATCGCCACAAGCCGGCTGCAAATGTCGGTAATGGAACGCGAGCAGGTAAGGTCCTTAAAAATCGGATATGTGAGTGAAGATACCGATACCCGGATTGAGAATTTTCTGGAAAATCAGGAAAAAGTTGAGCTGGTTTATATGGATGATGCCGGCGAACTGGAGTCATTGATACGCTCCGATAGTTTGCAATACGGTCTGTTTATCCCTGCCGGATTTGCCCGGGCACTTGATAATTTGGAAGAAACTTCACTTAAAGTTTACTTTTCAGGTACCCGTTTAACGGGTAAAGATCGTATAGACAGGCTCCTTGCGCAATACGAAAACGGCATTATAAATGAGAGGTTGCAGGAAAAAGAGCTTACCCAGTCGTTTATCAAACCCTTCCGCACCGAGTCAGTAAATATTGCCACAGATCAGGAAATGATAGGCAAGCTGGCCGGTGGTTTTCTGCCTTACCTGTTTATTATCTTCTGCTTTACCGGAGCCATGTATCCTGCCATTGACCTTTTTACCGGCGAAAAGGAACGCCGTACCATGGAAACCTTACTCACTGCCCCGGTTTCGCGCATCGAGATACTGGTGGGAAAAATGTTTGTGATCGCCCTTACCGGACTGATTTCTGCCATGCTGGCCATTTTCGGGTTATTCGTAGGTCTGCAAGTATCTGCCGGCCTCCCTGATTTTATCATGTCGGTGGTAATGGGAATTCTCACCTTCAGCTTTGTTATATATCTGTTACTGATGCTGATCCCTCTCACCATTTTCTTTGCCGGATTGCTGGTCCCACTCACCATTTATGCCAAAACATTTAAGGAAGCACAAAGCATTGTTACACCACTCACTTTCATTGTAATTATTCCGGCTGCCCTGGGCCTTATTCCGGGCGTAGAATACAATGCGGTTACTGCCCTTATTCCTATCGTAAATATTACGCTTGCTACCAAAGAAGTTATTGCCGGAACCATACATCTGCCCCATTACCTGCTTACAGTAGTTTCTCTTGTGGGTCTGGCAGCTATTTCGGTGGTCTTCTGCGCCAAATGGTTTGGGAAGGAAAGTAATATTCTGAGATAAATCGTTTTGAAATAGATTTTCGGAGTTAGCCTCGTTGAGCTCGCCATCGGCACGGTTCGAAATTAGTTCTGTTGAGTCCCCATCACATTTTCAGCTCCTGCGAAAGGTACACCTCAAAATCATACAGGAAGGCATCTTTATTTTTGCCCAAGGCATCATCGAGCATATAGGCGGCGGTAACCTGAGGTAGAGCGCGTATTTTTTTCAAAAGCTGATTATAGTCAAAGCGCGAATCATCAGCCTTTACCAGCAACAAAAAATCAAGCCCCGCAGGATTGCCAAAAAGACGTCTACCCTCGCTGGACCGGTTATTTACCAGGAAATAGGTGCGCTGTAATGATTCCCTTTCGTAAAGGTAAACAGAATGTAGATCAGCATTTTCACTTTTGCCCGTGATATCCATAAAATCGGGTGCGCGACGGAAGTTAAAATCCAGCTTATTGTTCAGCAACCAGCAAAAACGGTAATCTTTCTCCGGACAAAAAACACCCACGACGCGGAATTCCGTTTCAAATTCAAGCCGGAAGAGTGTTTTTTTTACCATATCAACCCATGAGTTTCCTTTGCAAATTTATAGAATGATTATCACAATCGGGGTATTGAATGAAGAAATAAAAAAGACCAGTTTTATTTTACGTCACACCCGGAGTAAAGGAAAGTAAAAAAATTGCGCCCCGAATCTGGCTTATCTCGCTCTGTTGGATTTTAATACCCGGAAAATGAATTTTTCTTGATTTTCGGTCTGAATCTGAACGGTATATAAACCGGGCTGCTGTTTTGTTAAGTCAAAGCTGTCGGAAATAGTAATGTTTTTCCGGACTTCTTCATCCAGCAACTTACCATGGGTTGTAAACCATTGAATGGTTCTTTCTCCAACAGCCACCGGATAATTTACCATACATGTTTCGTGGACCGGATTGGGAGATACCCTCAACACGTGCGGACGATCATCTTCAACGAAAGTACCGTTACCGGTAGTAAAACTATTTACCGCCGACCATACTGAATTACCGCAGGCATCGGCAATACGAACTCGTGCATAGTGTCGTGTGTTGGGCTGTTCAAGTGTAATAGTATAAATATTCTTATTTGCGATTTCGTGATTTACAACCAGGTACTGATCATTAAATAAAGAATCAGTTGCCACCTGAATATGATAATAATTGACCCCGGAAACCGTGTTCCATTGCATTGTGGTAATCAAATTTATATTTACCGTACCATCTGCCGGGGCATTTAATTGAGTTGACTTCTGATATCCGGTATAGGAAACCACAGAAGCAAGATGATTAGCAGAATCAGCATTTGCTAACAATTGCTCCCTTTCATTTAAAAGGAAACGATCGGCCCTTTCAGCTAATTGCATTGACCCGGGTTGTGTGGGGGTCAGCCATGGAATATCTGGGATTACAGATTTTTCAGAAAACAGATCATTAGCGAGATACCTGGCCAGGTTCTTAATACCGTTAATGTAAGTATTCGTACTGAAAAACATGAGCCCCTGCGCCAGGTTGTAAGGATTATTGCGATTGGCAATGATCTGGTTTTCTATTTCTGTTACCGGCCAGTTGTATTTATCATTTTCTTCTTTAACAAAATGGGTAATCAAAGATTCAAGAAATACAGAACTTGAATCCATATCGAGGAAAGGCAAATCTTTTTGCGAATAAAGCTTGTAGGATGCCAGACTCGGAAAATGATGCTTTTTATGCCGCTTAGCCTGGTAACCCCACCATTGGTTAAGCGTAATAAAATCCTGGTTTCCGCTTATCACCCAGTAAAGCTGGGGCGATATGTAATCAACAGAGCCATCGTGCAGCCACGCGAGTGGATCGCAATATATCACGTTGTAATTATCTTTACCGGAAATACCTGTGGGCAAAGTTGTTCCCCAGTTAGCCGCGGCAGATGCCTGTGTTGAGTAAATTCCTGCAGGGCTAACTCCGAAAACCATATGGGGTTTTATGGATTTAATGGCATGGTTAACTTCCCGGATCATATTATTTACAGATGCCCGACGGAAGTTGCCGCGCGTAAGATCAGGGTACCATTGCTGCACAAACTCATGACTGGCATACGTATCAAACGTTTTTTGATCAGTTCTCAGGGTCATCCCTGACGGATAAAAGTAATCATCAAATACCACCCCGTCGATATTATAATGAGTAACCAGATCCGTAATGATATTTTTGATGAGCTGAGTCGTTCCGGGATTACCCGGGTCGAAGTATGTCCTGTTTTCGTGGGTAAAGATGAGTTCGGGGTGGGTTCTGGAATAATCTCCCGGAAGCCCTGCATATTGCTCCGCAGACATCTCGAACCGATAAGGATTTAGCCAGGCATGTACTTCTATACCCCGTTTATGGGCTTCTTCAATAATTAGGGCCAGTGGATCGTAGGAAGGAACCTGCCCACGAGTTCCGGTTATCCATTGCGACCAGGGATCATAAGCTGACTGATAAAGTGCATCTGCTGAAGGCCTTACCTGGAAAAGCACAGCATTGATATTGTTTTCCTGCAGGATGTTCAGTATATTCCGTAATCGATTCTTCTGAGCTGATGGAGGCAAGGTGTTGTTAGGCCAGTCAATATTAAAAACACTTGTAAGCCATACTGCCCGAAGCTCAGGGTCAGGCTCTTGCGGGTAACTTTGTATTGAGGTCAGTAAAGTAACTAAAGCAAAGGGTAACAGTCTTTTCATTATTCAACTTTTATATTTTTTGCTTTTTCTGAGCTTCCAGAGCGTTTTTCACTGAACCATGAATAAGAAGTAAATTCCTGGCCGGTTCTTCATCCAGACCCAGTTCTTCCATGAGCATTCGGGTGCCACGGGCCACTAGCTTTTCATTGGTAAGCTGCATATTAACCATTCTATTTCCCTTCACTTTTCCCATCTTGATCATGATGGTGGTAGTGATCATATTTAACACCATCTTCTGGGCGGTACCGGCCTTCAGCCGCGTACTTCCGGATACAACCTCAGGGCCCACAACCACTTCAATGGGATATTCAGCCACCTCTGCCACCCTTGTGCCCGGGTTACATGTAATACAACCGGTAAGAATACCATTCTCGCGGGCTCTTTGAAGACCCCCAACCACATAAGGCGTTGAGCCGGAAGCAGCAATACCGATTACTGTATCCAGTATATTAATACTTCTTTCCAGTAATTCAAGCCATGCCTGTTCCATATCATCTTCTGCTGCTTCAATTGCTTTACGCAATGCTTCATCTCCTCCTGCAATCAGTCCAATAACTAAGGTATCAGGTACGCCAAATGTTGGAGGTAACTCAGATGCATCAAGTACCCCCAAACGTCCACTGGTTCCTGCTCCCAGGTAAAAAATCCTGCCCCCGCGACACATTCTGTTAAGAATCAGCTCAATGAGTTTTTCTATCTGCGGAAGTGCTTCTCCTACCGCAAGATGAACCCTGGAATCTTGCTTATTGATAGAACTAACCAGCTCTCCAACACTCATCTTCTCCAGGTTTTCAAGCTCAGAAGGTGATTCGGTGATGCTCAGCGTAAATTTATCGTTTTGGGGTTTATCCATAAATTTGTAAATATAAAAGGAGTTTGAATAAACACTGATAAAACTAACAGAATATGAGTTTTATTATCAGTATTTTGGTCGTTACATATGTGTAACCCCTTTATTCTTCCATCAAACTATGCTTGAGCGTAGTAATTATTCTCTTAAATTCAAATATAAATTAAACATCCAATATAAAAGACTTCCTGTAATCCAAATGTAAAAAGAAAACCATAACATTAATAATTATTTTTAAAAACCTGAATTTTTTTGTAAATGAACCGAGCCATGACTATGTTATTTACACACAAGAAGATGATTATAACATGCCGAAATAGTTTATCGGCAATACAAGGCAATGGCGACCTCCACCGTATAAACGGGGCAGGCATCTGACCAACCGAGCTTGAAAAGCGAACTCAGTAAAGCTAATTTAAAAAAGTTATAAACAGATAAAAAAGAGTTTCTACTTTTGATATCAGATTCTGGTCGTTATTATTAAATTTATTTCTAACTGTTTTTGACTAAGATTGAAAACAGAACTTTGTATACTAACCTGTTGTGGTTTTTTTATTATTCTGATTCTTCCACCTGCAGCAGAAAGGTAAAGCACCGACCAACGCGAATAAAGATTACTGTTTTTGAATTACAATAAAATATACGAGACCTATGACAAAAAGTAAAATTACAGTATTTATGCCTGTGGGTGAGACAAATGACACCATAAAAACCTTACAGGAACTGGAAGGACAGGACCTGGTTCATGAAGTTTTCATTACAGGTAAAAAACTGCCTGCAGGATTAAATCTTCCTGAAAAAGCGTGCTTTTCTGAAATTGAAAGTCTGCAAAGCACTTCCGGGATAAAAAAGATGTCAGAACTTTCGAAGACCCCGTTTACCTTGATTTACACCAAATCCATGCCCCTGAAACTTGGAGCCTTTGCCCTTGAGCGTCTTGTTCAGGTAGCAGAAAATACCCTGGCAGGAATGGTTTATTCCGATCATTACCAGATGAAGGAAGGCAAACTGCAACCCCTGCCTGTCATCGATTACCAGATGGGGAGCCTGCGCGACGACTTTAACTTCGGATCGCTCATGTTGTATGATACTCAATCCCTGAGCAAAGCAGCCCGGAACATGACCGAAGAATTCAAATTTGCCGCTCTTTATGATTTGCGACTCAGGGTTTCGCAGCACAAAATGCTTTTCAGGATTCCCGAATATCTGTATACCGAGATGGAAACCGATACCCGGAAATCGGGCGAAAAAATGTTTGATTATGTTGACCCCCGCAACCGGGCAGTGCAGATTGAGATGGAAAAAGCCTGCACCCAACACCTTAAGGATATTGGCGGCTGGCTAAAACCTGAATTTCCTGAAGTGAAATTCACCGAAGAGCAATTCCCCGTGGAAGCTTCGGTTATCATTCCCGTCAGAAACCGCATCAAAACCATTGAAGATGCCGTAAGAACAGTATTCAGCCAGAAAACATCTTTTGATTTTAATCTG
>SKVR01000259.1 GCA_007129355.1 Bacteroidales bacterium
CCCTTTTCCACAGCCACCTGCCGGCCATTGTTATCCAGACCCCAGGCATCCATTTGAGATGAATAATCGCCCGTGGCTACAATCACAGCATCAAAACCGTCACGGAGTTTTTCAAAAGCAGATGCACCAATCTCACTTCCCATATGGAATTCCGCTCCCAGCTTCTCAATGATTTCTATTTCCTTACCTAAAACGGACTTATCAAGCTCATCATCGGGTATGGAATACATTAATGCCCCGCCCGGTTTTTCGTTTTTATCATAAATGACCGCCTGAACACCCTTTAACTGCAAATAAAAGGCAGCTGAAAGACCCGCGGGTCCGGCTCCAATAATTGCCACTTTTTTTCCTGTGGAAATTGCTTTTTCAAAAACAGGAGAATTTTCTGCATCATCGGCAGTGAATCGTTTAAGCAGACAGATGGAAACTGCATCATCAATGGGTTTGCGTTTGCAGGCTCCTTCGCACGGGGCAGGACAAATGCGCCCCAACACCCCGGGCAAAGCAATATCTTTCATAACCACTTCGAGTGCCTGCTGAAACTGCCCTGCTGCTATGAGCCTGTTCATCAGTGGTATATCCATAAAAGCAGGACAAGAAACCCTGCAAGGTGCTTCACAATCACCTGCATGTTCTGAAAGCAGCAGCTCAAGAGCAACCTTTCTTGCTTCGGAGATCTCATCATCCCGGGTGATGATATGCATTCCGTCCATGGCTTTGGCAGTGCAGGCGGGCAAAAGCCTCCCACTGGTTTTTTCTTTCACCACGCAAAGCATGCAGGAAGTGAAATGCTCCAGCTGGCCGTTGAAACACATGGTGGGAATCTTTTCACCTATCTGTGCAGCGGCATCCAGAATGCTGTTCCCTTCAGGGGTCTCAATGGCAGTATTATTGATTTTTAGTTTTATCATTCTGAAATAAATTTATCCCACACGTATGGCTTCCTCAGGGCATGCCTGCCGGCAAATGTCGCACTTGGTGCATAAGGTAGTATCAATCTCATGTTTTTGATGGGGATTAAATGCAATGGCTTCAACCGGACATTGCTGTGCACAGATAGTGCAACCGATACAATTATCGCCCACACTATACTCTACCAGAGCTTTGCACTTTCCGGCAGGACAATTTCCTTTAATATGTTCAAGATATTCATCACGGAAAAAACGAAGGGTGGATAAAATGGGATTGGGCGCAGTTTTTCCCAGCCCGCAAAGACTTCCCTTTTTGGTCCATCCGGCAAGGGTTTCAAGTTCTTCAAGGTCTTTATCAACGGCTTTTCCTTCGCAAAGTCTTTCCATAATATCAAGCATGCGGCGGGTTCCTGTCCGGCAGAATGTACATTTACCGCATGATTCATTTTGGGTAAAAGACAGGAAGTACCGGGCAATATCAACCATACAATCATTTTCATCCAGCACTACCAGCCCCCCGGAACCCATCATGGCACCAGCTTCATCAAGCGATTCAAAGTCAATGGGTTTGTCGGCCAGAAAATGTGGAATACAACCGCCGGAAGGCCCGCCAATCTGAACAGCTTTCAGTTTTTTATCATTCTGCACACCTCCTCCGATGTCTTCAACAATTTGCCGAAGCGTAATTCCCATAGGCACTTCAATAAGTCCACCCCTGTTTATTTTTCCTGCCAGCGCAAACACTTTTGTGCCCCTGCTTGAATTTGTTCCTATGGCTGCAAATTTCTTATGCCCTCTGCTGAGAATCCACGGTATCTGGGCAAAGGTTTCTGTATTATTAATCAATGTGGGTTTGCCCAAAAATCCGCTTTCTGCAGGGTACGGCGGGCGAAATACAGGAAAGCCCCTGCGCCCTTCCATCGATGCGATAAGAGCGGTTTCTTCACCGCAAACAAAGGCTCCTGCACCTTCCTTTATCCGGATATCAAAATTGAATCCGAACCCCAGAATATTGCTGCCCAGATATCCCTTCTCCCTGCAGGCTTCCAGTGCTTCTTTAACCCTGAGAACAGCGAGGGGATATTCAGCGCGGATATAAAAATACCCCAATGTGGCTCCCACAGCATGCGCAGCAATCAGCATTCCCTCAATGATGCGAAGCGGATAGGATTCCAGCAGCATACGGTCCATGAAAGCACCCGGGTCGCCCTCATCACCATTGCAAATCAGGTATTTTTCGGCCGATTGCTGAGCTGCAACCAGCTTCCATTTTTGCCCGGTAGGAAAACCTGCACCTCCCCTGCCCCGAATTCCACTTTTGCTTACCTCTTCAATTATCTGTTCCGGTTTTAACTCAAAAGCTCTTTTCAAGCCTTCAAAACCACCGCGGGAAATATATTCATCCATGTCGGATGGGTTAATAATACCCCGGAATTCGGTGGCAATAGGAATCTGCTCACCCAGAAATGCGGCAACATGCTTTTCGCGAATATCGATGGAATATTTCTCTACCCCTTCCCAGCCGGCATCCTGCTGAACGGATTCAACAAGGGATTCAAAACTGCTTTTCAATTTTCTGAAAAACCCTGTGGGTTTGAAATGTTTTTCAAGGATGTACCTGATATCGGCAGGTTTCACCTTTGCATAAAGCCTGGCAGGTTTTTCCGGTTCCAGCACCTCAATCAGGGGCACCTGGTGGCACATTCCTACACACCCCACGTGCTTTATGTTCACATCCATGGAATCTTTGACAACCGTTTCTTCCACTGCCTGCCTTATTTCCTCACTTCCGCTGGCAATACAACATGAGCCCAAACCTATGCGGACTTCACCCTGCTTATTTTCTCCTTTTACAAGGCCTTTCCCGTTATGCTTATTGTTATTAGTCCGGCTGATGAAATCATCCAGAATTTTTGCTGATGTTCCGGGTGTAACATGACCATAGGTAACATCATCAATCTGAACGGCCGGAGCCAGTGAACAACATCCCAGACAGCTTACCTTTTCTAAAGTAAAAATTCCATCTGAATCCGTATCGTTTTCATCGTCGAGATTAAGTTCTCTTTTCAAAGAATCGTATACCAGGTCAGCTCCCTTAACGTGGCATGCAGTACCCACACAAACTTTTACCATGTGTTTTCCTGCAGGCTTAAACCGGAACTGACTGTAAAAGCTGGCCACACCCACAATTTCGGCAGGTGTTATTTCAGTAAGCTCACAAACCATTTCCAGGGCCTCTTCAGGAAGATAATTGAATTCCTTCTGGATGGCCTGCAAAATGGGTATAACAGCATCCTTAGCGGTTCCTTTTTCCTGGATTATATTATGAATGGTATTTATCATTAACTACTTTTAATTTTGGCCAATACAATAGATGTGTTTATTTCCACGGATATACATCCGGCCGTTTGCAAAAGCCGGTGTGGCGTATACCCTTTCTCCCAGCTCAGGTGTACCTATGAGCTCCGGCTCACGACCGGGTTTGAAAACATAGGCCCTTCCGCTCATGTCAAAAATATATAGTTTGCCATCTGCAATCATGGGGGAAGAATAATAAATATCTTCTCCGTCAAACTCCCACACCAATTCACCGGTTGTTGCTTCAAATGATGCCAGCACCGCAAAAGTAGTAGCAATATATAATAGCCCGTCATGGTAAACCGGGCTTGACACCTCAGGTAAATAATACTGGTCCTGCCACACTATTTCGCCTGTTGAAGGATTAACGGCTACCATAGTAGCATATTCATTGGCGGCAAACACCAAACCACCCCCATAAGCCGGAGATACCCCCACTTCGCCCGACATTACATCTAC
>SKVR01000202.1 GCA_007129355.1 Bacteroidales bacterium
CACGAAGCCACGAAGACACGAATAAAAAAGAATATGATTGCCATATGCAGCCTGTAATATCCTTCCCGTATGGACGGAACAGGACCCTGCTCGTAGGGAGAGAAAGAGGATGGTTCCAATACTAAGCCACGATGCACTAATGGATAATAGGCCAGGAAGACACTAATAATAGTTTAGCCACAAATGCACGAAGAATTTTTAGAACAATATCTATAAATTATGGTTTGATTTGTATATTTTCTGATACCTGGTTTTTTAAATTCATTGTGCCATGACAGATTTATTGTATAAAGAAGAGGTTTATGAAATCATTGGGTTATGCATGGAAGTGCATAAACATCTTGGTCCGGGGTTTTCTGAAATTGTTTACAAAGATGCATTGGAAATTGAGTTAAAAAACTCCGGTTTCTCATTTAACCGAGAAAAAGAATATACAGTGAATTATAAAGGAATTGTTCTTCCCCATAAATTTGTGCCTGATTTTGTAGTAGAAGAAATGATTGTATTAGAGATAAAGGGAATTAAAACCCTACGGGATGAATATTTTACCCAAATCATCAACTATCTTAAAGTTTCCGGAATAAAAGTAGGTTTACTTATCAATTTTGGAGAACAACGTTTAAACTTCAAGCGCTTTGTTGTATAAAAAATATTTTATAACATTTCTTAATTATTTTTCATCCGTGCATCCGTGGCAAAACAATTCGTGTCTTCGTGGCTTTAAAAAAATATCATCCCTGCACCCGTGGCAAAAAGAAATATGAGCGAGTTATTACCCCGTGAGCGGAAGGCCTTTGTGCTGCATATGTCCTATTCATTCCTCGAAGGCATCATTGCGGGTTTGATCATCCTGAATGAGTTTGTTTTTGTGAAGAGCCTGCTGGGCTCCAATTACCAGCTTGCGGTACTGTTTCAGTTCAGCGTGGCCGTATTCCTGCTGCTGATTTTCATGAACGAATGGCTCAAGCGCATACGCAATAAAAGAAATGTATTGCGCCGGGCTGCTCTGCTCACACGCCTTCCGTTGATATTGCTCTTATTCTTTCCGCGAAGCTCTGAAAACCTGGGGGGTGATTCTGTATATCATTACGTTTTTTTGGGGATATTCCTGGTTTATTTCATGGGCAATACGGTTATATGGCCCACCATTAACCTGTTTCTGAAAACTTCTTACCGGCACGATAACTTCAGCCGGTTATACAGCTATGCCACCACTCTCAATAAAATTGTGATGATGGTAACCACATTTATTTATGGCTGGCTGCTTGATATTGACAATTATATTTTCGTTTATATCTTCCCTGTGGCGGCTGTGCTGGGTGTATTATCGGTATTTTTGCTTTCTCTCATTCCTTATCAGGTTGATAAAGTTCAAGTAAAAGAAGACGGATTCTGGAATTCTGTGCGTGAATCGGGTATGGGCATGGTAAGGATTCTCAGAACCAACCGGCCGTTTCTTGATTTTGAAATCGGATTTATGCTTTATGGCATTGGTTTTATGGGGTCGGTAACGGTAATTGTTTTGTTTTTTGAAACCGGGTTGGGACTCAATTATTCCAGTATTGCATTTTACAAAAACGGTTATAATGTACTGGCTATCATTATGCTTCCATTTTTCGGGAAGCTCATGGGAAAAATTGATCCACGTAGGTTTGCAGCTATTTCTATCTTATCTATGCTCTTATATATCCTGTTTCTTACCCTTACGGAATACTATCCGGCATATACCGAGTTCTGGGATATCAGATTATACCATTTGCTGATTTTCTACATATTTTTTCACGGAGTATTTTCCGCTACCATGGCCCTTACCTGGTTTATCGGCTCAGCGTATTTTTGTCCGCCTGAAGAAGCCGGAAATTACCAGTCGGTACATCTGGTGCTTACTGCTTTTCGCAGTTTATTTGCCCCATTAATGGGAATTGTTCTCTATGAAGCTTTCGGGTTTACCACCACTTTCATAATTGCCATGAGCTTTCTGGCAATAGGCATCAGTTACATGCTATGGTCAGAAAGAAATGTTTCATTGCCGGGTGGTGTGAAGCCCGGCATTGAAGATCAGGACTGAAAATCCCATTCTGAAATCACCCATTTATTTCGGGATATTTCTTATTCAGAAGTTCTTTCAGACATGCGATTGCAGCCATGCAATTTCCTTATCCCATATATCGGGTTCAGGGGTTTCTAAAATCATGGGAATGCCGTCAAAGCGCGGGTCTTTCATCAGGCGGATAAAACCTTCCTTCCCGATAAATCCTTCGCCTAAGGGTGCGTGGCGGTCTACCCTGCTGCCAAGTTCTTTTTTCGCATCATTCAGGTGCATGCCTTTCAGGTATTGAAGCCCCACGATATCATCAAAATCTTTCCATAGTTTCTCATAGCCTTCTTCCGAACCAAAATCATATCCGGCAGCCCAGCTGTGGCAGGTATCGAGGCAGACTCCAACTCTTGACTTATCATCTGTAAGTTCAATAATGCGGGCAAGATGTTCGAAGCGATAGCCCATGTTGCTTCCCTGGCCGGCAGTATTTTCTATTACGGCGGTTACCCCTTTTGTTTTTTCCAGTACCATATTTACTGACTCTGCAATGCGTTGCAGGCAATCGTCTTCAGAAATTTTCTTCAGGTGACTGCCGGGGTGGAAGTTAAGCATGGTTATGCCCAGTTGTTCGCACCGCTGCATCTCATCCAGGAACGCCCTGCGCGATTTGGTCAAACCTTCTTCTTCGGGATGGCCCAGGTTGATGAGGTAGCTGTCGTGGGGGAGAATTTGTTCCGGCGAATAACCATGTTTTTCGCAGTTGGCCTTGAAGTTTTCGATGTTTTCATCGGTAAGGGGTTTAGAATACCATTGCTTCTGATTCTTGGTAAAAAGTGCGAAAGCAGTAGCTCCGATGGCCGCTGCATTAACCGGAGCATTTTCTACTCCGCCCGAAGCACTCACATGGGCCCCGATGTATTTTTTGTTTTGCATAGAATTTCAGGTATTTCGTTGATTATTTTCTCATTCTGATAAACGTCTGTGTTATGAAATGGTTTGATTGCAGGGTTTTTCCGCTAAATTTTCCGTTGCAGGATGTTGATCAGGCGCCAAAGTATCGGCAGAAGATTCCCGGTGCGGGGTATTACGGCGGTTTACGATGTATATGCCGCTGAGGATGATCAGCCCGCCGATGATCTGGTTCAGGCTGAGAAACTCTCCAAGAACAAAGATACCCAGAATGGCTGTTACCACCGATTGGGCCAGCAAGGTTACCGAAACATTGCTGCCCTGTAAATGTCCCAGGGCGTAATTGATGCATAACCATCCACCAAAGTGTGAAACCAGTCCGAGCCCTGCCAGCGACAGCCATGTCCCGGAAGAATATCCGGTGAATGAGTGCCCCATGAACCATGTTGTAAAAAAAAGCATCACAACCATAAATATCAATGAAAGCGACATAAATGTTACCGTGTTTACCCGCTTACGAACTTCAACAGTATAGATCAGGTAAAGCGCATAGAAGAAGCCTGCCGCCAGCGACAGCATATCGCCGGTATTGAACTGCATGGTTCTCCACGATTCAATACCTATGAGCACATTGAGTCCGGCGATGGCAACCACCAGCCCCATCCAGAATTTGCGGGGCAAACTTTGCCGCAGCACCACCACAGTAATCAGTCCCAGCCAGATGGGGGCGTTGTTTGCCAGCAGAGTTGCAGTGGCAGCAGTAGTGAGGGG
>SKVR01000314.1 GCA_007129355.1 Bacteroidales bacterium
CCGAAGCAATTTCGTAATTCAGCTTTACAAATGAATTAAAATCTTTTTTCTCAGCATTGTTATCGTAATACCTGTGATCCTTATCAAAATCCTGTGCCAGACGTGCCCATATAATCTTACCGTAATGATCTCCGTCATAAATATTGTACCCTCCGCCAATTACAGCATTAAGCCTTCCGGCACCCTTATAGTTGGCAGAATAAGTTAACCCATAAAAATGATTATCGAGCCAGCGCTGCCTGATAAGATCGGTACGCGAAAACTCTGCATTATCAATAACCACATTGGGAAGTCCGTATCTTGAAAACCGGTCATTTTCACGAAACTGTTCGTAATATCCTCTGCCATAGGTATAATGAAACGAAGTATTTGCCACCCAATCAGGGTTGATTCTTTGGGTAATGTGCAACTGATAGTGGTCTTGCTGGTAGTTATCCGTTTCATTATCGTAGAACTGCATATTCCCTTGCTGATCAAAATACATTCCTGAAGGATTGAATGTTCTGTTGGTTTCAAGCATTTGAGATGGAACTCCATTCCAGGCCTGGTATGTAGTTTCTTTTCCGCTGAAAGTAATGGCCTGTATTACGGTATTCTTACCATAATAACCTCCTGAAAGGTAAAAAGATTTGAGGTCGGAAAAAGATCTGTCAATATATCCATCGGATGAAATTCTCGACAGCCTTCCGTCAATTGACCATTTATTGGCAAGCAAACCGGTGCCGAAATTAGCTGTGTTTCGTAACGTATTGAAAGTTCCTCCGCTGGTAACAATTTCCGCATAAGGATCTCTGTTTAAGCCGGTAGTATTCATGCTTATGGTTGCACCAAAGGATGCTGCCCCCTGTGTACTGGTGCCTACACCCCTTTGTATCTGTATGTTTTCTGTTGAGGATGCAATATCAGGCATGTTTACCCACCATACTCCATGCGATTCAGAATCATTTAACGGAATACCATTAAGAGTAACATTGATGCGACTGTTATCACTCCCTCTAATATTCATCCATGTGTAACCCACTCCGGCCCCTGCATCGGAACTTGTAATCAGGCTTGGGGTCATATTAAGCAGAAAAGGGATATCCTGACCCAGATTACGGCTCATGATTTCTTCCCTGGAAACATTAGAATGGGTTGAAGGGGTTCTGCTATCAGCCCGCGTAGCATTTACAATAACCTCCTGTGAAAGAATAGCCGAAGGTTTAAGTTTTATATCTACATTCATGTTTCTATCCAGCTCAATTTCTATTTTACCATTATGATAGCCGACATACGACACCACAAGAGTGTAGGTTCCTTTACTCAAATTGTCGATTTTAAAACTACCATTGCTACTTGTATGCACACCCTGAAATGTTCCTTCAATAATTACATTTGCTCCGGGCAACAGACTTCTGTCGTTTGCATCCAAAACAGTTCCACTGATAGTAAACTGCGCAAACAATGGCATTGCTAAAACGGCCAATGCCAGCCATGCTGAAATTCTTTTCATCTTTACTATTTAATTTAATGGGTTTAAGTTTTTGGAGGCTAATAGGGGAAAAAGCCTCCTTTAGCTTTTCCCGTTCCCTTCGCCGGCATTACCCGGATCAGGTTCAATGGGTTTGATCTCAGCCCGTTCGTTAGGGCACCCCTATTTGGATATGAATGCAAAGATAGTCGGTTTTGATCAATTATAAAAAGAAACTCATTAAAGGTTCTAATTTTTTCTCAGCAAATCCATCGATTTCATTAAATTTGTCATGCCAGCTTGTTTGAATGTATGCTTTTCAGAAGCTTTACCATTCATTTTGTCGGTTTCCAATTTTTAAAAACCTGCACATGAAGATTATAATTATTAACGGACCTAACCTTAACCTGCTTGGAACCAGGGAAACTTCTATTTACGGAAATTCTTTTTTTGAAGATTATTTTCAAAAACTAAAAGACTCCTATAAGAATATTGAACTCGTTTTTTTTCAAAGCAACGTTGAAGGAGAAATAATCAATAAGCTTCATGAAACTGGCTTTTTATATGATGGCATAATTCTTAATGCCGGGGGGTACACACATACTTCCGTGGCCATTGGAGATGCTGTTCTGGCCATAAATACGCCTGTGATTGAAGTTCATATAACCAATATTTTTGCTCGCGAAAGTTACAGACACACTTCACTGATTGCCCCGGCATGCAAAGGAAGTATTGCAGGTTTTGGGTTGCAGAGCTACCAACTTGCCATTGAGAGTTTCCTCTTAAAGGAAGATTCCTGAGCCGTATCAACTAAACAATCGGGTAATTTTATAATTCGGAAAAATGGGCAGGATTAAGGTCCGAAAACCTTTTTACTCTTAAAATGAAAAACCTTTTTACAATACTTCTTTTGTAAACGGGCGAAACTTTTTCATAAGGCAGATCTTTCCCCTGATTACGGGCTTTTCTGAAACTTCTGATTACTGAAAATACGGCTCTGTAAACTGCCCACGAATCCCTTATATGCCCCTTAAATAAAAACTGAATAGCAGCTACTTCATCAAGAATAATTCTCTTGAATAACAGTGGATAGAAAACGGAAGCCGGAAGATTCTTGGCAAGCAATAACAGATTATTACGGAAATTAAGATAAGTTTTTCTGGGGTTATTTTTAGGTAAGGTACCTCCACCAACATGGTAAACCCTTGACTCCGGTATGTACATAATTTTTTTACCAATCCTTTTCAGGCGCCAGCAAAGATCAATCTCTTCCATATGGGCAAAAAAGCCATCGTCGAGTTCACCGGCCTTAAAAAAGTCACTGGCCCTGATAAACATACAGGCACCGGTAGCCCAAAATATCTCAATTGCATCATTGTATTGTCCTTTATCTGGCTCCAGGTGACTAAAAACCCGGCCCCTGCAAAAAGGATAACCCAGGTAATCTATATAACCGCCTGCAGCTCCGGCATATTCAAAATATTCCGGATTATAATAAGATAATATTCGGGGTTGACATGCCGCGATTTCAAGATTGGCATCCATTGCATTAATTACAGGCTCAATCCACCCTTCGCTTACTTCAATATCAGAATTCAACAGGATAAAATATTCGGCTTTTATTTGCCGGAGGGCACGGTTATAGCCACCGGTATAACCAAAATTCTTACCCAGCTCAATAAGCTCCACATCAGGAAAAGTTTCGGAAAGGAATTCAAGAGACTGATCGGTTGAACCATTGTCTGCAACAAAAACTTTTGCATAGGAGGGGTTTTGTTTAATTACCGTTGGAAGAAACTTTTCCAGAAATTTTTTACCATTCCAGTTTAAAATGACTACTGCAAGTTTAAGTTCTTCCATCCTTTTTTCAACAACCCATCCGGGTGTCCCTATTACATTTAATTTAACCCTAAAACATCGAATTAGATTCACTCCAGGGATGTATAACCCGGACTCCCGGATACGGTCTGGCAGCAAAAAAAACCATATCAAAGTTAAACAAATCCTGCTATTTCTCATATAACGCTAACTTTGGTCACTCAGAATAAACGCTAATGCATTGATATACAATTTTTTAAATGTGTAATAAAATTTATTCAATGAAAAAACAAATTCCCTTGCAGTAAAATATTTTTTTTGTACTTTTGCCCCCGGAGAGATGGCAGAGTGGTCGATTGCGGCGGTCTTGAAAACCGTTGAGGGTAATACCTCCGGGGGTTCGAATCCCTCTCTCTCCGCAAAAATTTAAAATGC
>SKVR01000322.1 GCA_007129355.1 Bacteroidales bacterium
CAATATTTACCATTTCTGCAAGGTTAGCACCTTTACCACCCAAAAGGTTGCGCATTGTGCTGTCACCATCGGCTTTTTTGCCTCCAAAAAAATAAACCTTCTTGTTTTTTTCCATCGTTAAATAAAATTTTGATCTGTCATCTATTGAATTAATAATATCAATTATATCCTTTTTCTCAAACATGTACTAAGGTGTTATGTGTTAAGAATTGTTATAATATCCTGTAGTACTGTATGTTACATAAAAAGTCTTTGCAAAAAGAAGTACAAATTTAAGACTTTTTTTGGCTGTAAAGGCAACTTATACTTTAATTTTATATTTAATTCAGAAGAATGGGGTCTTTATGTCTTGTTTATAAGTGATTTAAAAGATTGAATTAAATCTGACCAATGAGCATGTTATTATATGTTCATGGAACGATTTATTTATACCCAACTGTTAATTCCTAAAAAGGGTGTAATTTTATGCCTTTGAAAACAGAAATCAATAATTTATATGGCAAAAGAGAAACCATCTATACCCAAAGGAACCAGGGATTTCTCACCTGAGGAAATTGCAAAAAGGAATTATATTTTTGATACCATCCGCAATATTTATAGCCTCTATGGTTTTAAACCCATCGAGACGCCTGCCATGGAGAATCTCTCTACATTAATGGGAAAGTACGGTGAAGAAGGCGATCGCCTGATTTTCCGTATTCTTAATTCAGGAGATTTTCTTTCCAAAGCAAATATAAAGGATTTAAATGCCGGAGATTCTCAGAAAGTAAGTGCTCAAATCTGCGAAAAGGCATTGCGTTATGACCTTACGGTACCTTTTGCCCGTTACGTGGTACAACATCAGAATGAAATTACCTTTCCCTTCAGAAGGTACCAGATACAACCCGTGTGGCGTGCCGACCGGCCTCAGAGAGGTCGCTATCGTGAGTTTTTTCAATGCGATGCCGATGTAATCGGAAGTGATTCTCTGTTTAACGAGTTTGAACTGGTTAAGATCATTGATAAAGTTTTTGGTGAGCTGGAAATCCAAATTACCGTTAAACTCAACAACCGGAAAATACTTGCCGGCATCGCCGAATATATTGGTTTTGCTGATAAAATCATCGACATTACAACGGCCATTGATAAACTCGACAAAATTGGTCTGGAAAAAGTGAATGAGGAGCTGATGGATAGGGGATTAACTGCTGATGCAGTGGAAGCATTACAGCCTGTCCTAATGCTTCAGGGAAGTGTATCAGAGAAACTTGCTTCACTGCGAAATACTCTACAAACATCTCCCACAGGCCTTCAGGGCATAGATGAAATGGATGAAGTTTTTACTCTGCTGGAAAGCTCACCTGCATATTGCCATGTAGAACTTGACCTTACCCTGGCCCGTGGATTAAATTATTATACCGGAGCTATTATTGAAGTGAAAGCCAAAGATGTGGCGATGGGCAGCATATGCGGAGGTGGCCGCTATGATGACCTTACCGGGATTTTTGGTCTGCCCGGAGTGTCGGGGGTGGGTATTTCATTTGGTGCTGATCGCATCTATGATGTTATGCAGGAGTTGGGATTGTTTCCTAACGACGTGCTGACTTTCAGCAAAGTATTGCTGGTTAACTTTGGTACTGAAGAGCAAAAATATGCACAGAAGGTTCTTTTTAAGCTGCGTGATGCCGGAATATCCTGTGAGCTTTATCCAGAAGCTGCCAAAATGAAGAAGCAGATGCAGTACGCTGATAAAAATCAGATTCCCTTTGTGATTATTATTGGCAAGAATGAAATGGAAACCGGTCAACTGGCTTTCAAAAACATGAAAACCGGAGTACAGGAATTAATGGATACCGAAGCTGTCATCAGTTATCTTAATAAAATTTAATAAGCAAAAACAGAACTGAAATAGTCCCGGAAAACAAAAACTATCCGGCTATCCCTTAAATAAATTATCAAAACACACAATGTACTTACATACTATTCAACCTGATCATCTTGATTTTGAAGCGACCAGAAAGGTTTTTGCCCAACCATCGCAGCTTGAGCTTTCAAAAGCATCTGTTGGTTTGATAAAATCTTGCAGAAAATATCTGGATGAAAAAATTGCCGGACAAACAGAGCCGGTTTATGGTGTTAATACAGGGTTTGGGTCGCTCTGTAATCATAGTATTTCGGCAGCCGACCTAAGTCAGTTGCAGAAAAACCTGGTGATGTCTCATGCATGCGGCATGGGTGAGATGGTACCTGATGAAATTGTCAGGATCATGTTATTTCTGAAAATCCAATCTCTGTCATACGGAAAGTCCGGGATACAATTGAAAACGGTTGAACGCCTGATTGATTTTTTCAATCAGGATGTATTGCCTGTGCTATATTCGCAGGGTTCGCTGGGTGCTTCCGGTGATTTGGCACCATTGGCACACCTGAGCTTGCCACTGCTGGGATTGGGTGAGGTTAAACATGAAAATAAAATAGTTCCCGCTTCGGAAGTTTATGAGAAATTTGGATGGGAACCCATAGAATTGGCATCCAAGGAAGGTCTTGCCTTACTCAACGGAACCCAGTTTATGGGTGCATACGGTGTATATATTTTACTCAGGTCATTTGAACTGGAAAAGTGGGCCGATCTTATCGGAGCCCTCTCTCTGGATGCTTTTGATGGCCGTATTGAACCTTTCTTTGATCCGGTACACCAGATTCGACATCATAAAGGACAAATTGATACTGCTGCCCAAATTCGAAAAATACTTGAAGGTAGTCAGTTGATCACCAGACCCAAAAAACATGTACAGGATCCCTATTCTTTTCGTTGCATACCACAGGTGCATGGTGCCAGTAAAGATGCCATACGTTATGTGGCAGGAGTTTTTGAAAATGAAATGAATGCCGTTACTGATAATCCCACCATATTCCCTGAAGAAGATTTGATTATTTCTGCCGGTAACTTTCATGGGCAGCCGCTGGCGCTTGCACTGGATTTTCTGGCCATTGCGCTGGCTGAACTGGGCAATATTTCTGAGCGCAGAGTCTACAGACTCATTTCAGGAACACGCAAATTGCCATCCTTCCTGGTTGTTAACCCCGGACTAAATTCAGGTTTTATGATTCCGCAATACAGCGCAGCCTGTATTGTAAGCCAGAATAAGCAATTTTGTACACCTTCTTCCATTGATTCTATTGAATCATCACAAGGGCAGGAAGACCATGTTAGTATGGGTGCCAATGGAGCAGTAAAAGCACTTAAAGTACTTGAAAACCTGGAGAAACTTCTTGCCATTGAATTGTTCAATGCTGCCCAGGCAATGGAATTCCGTCGACCGGAAAAAACATCTCCGGTTCTTGAAAAATTAATGGCTGACTTTCGAAAGGATGTTGCATTTGTGGAAGATGATACCATCATGTACAAGGAAATGCATAAAGCTGTCAATTTTATCAAAAAAAAATTTGTCAGGAATTTCAGGGTGTGATTTTTAAAAATATTTAAAAATTATCAAATTTAATATAGCAAAATTTGTTTTATTAATGATATTTTTTGTTAGATTTGTATGTCTAAAACTGGTATGAATGAAAAATTATACGTACATTGATAATAGACGGTAAAAATTATTCAATAAAACAAATTAAAATGAACGATCCGGCCCAGGTTTCTGCTGAAAAAAAACGCCCTGTTTTTCTTACAGTTTTATGCGTTATTGCCTTCGTGCATGTTGGTTTATCC